>JAOXSH010000104.1 GCA_025800145.1 Cohaesibacter sp. | reverse complement strand
GGCTCATCTGGTGCAGATGTTTGACAGTTCTGTCGTCCGGGCCCATGTCTCGGCAGCCGGTTTGTTTTGTGCTACGTGAAGGCAAGAGAGCCTTGGGCAAAGAAGCCGCTCGGATCCTGCGCCATGTCATCAGACGGATCCAACAAATCTGGCCAAGGATCAAAATCTGCGTACGTGGTGACGAGCATTATGGGGTGCCGCAAGTCATGGACCTTCTTGAAGGCCTTGGTTGCCAGTATATCTTTGGTCATCCCGGCAACAAGAGATTGAAGGAGCTTTCCCAACCATGGTGCGAGGATGCGTCCACACGCCGGGCGACCAGTGGCAAGGAAAAACGTCGACGCTTTTTCCAGGATAATTATCAGGCAAAAAGCTGGTCGAAGGCCCACAAAATCATTGCCCGCATAGAGGCACCCTCGAAAGGCTGTGACGCCCGTTTCATCGTTACCAAACTGTCCAGCCGGGCCAAGCATCTTTATGAGAAGGTCTATTGCGCTCGCGGCAATATGGAAAACATGCTCAAGGAGCACAAGCTCTACACAAAGTCAGATCGTCCGTCTTGCCACCGGTGGGAAGCCAATCAGTTCCGGCTGTTTCTGCATAATACCAACGACATAAATGGCCACGCTCTCGCTTTGTCATCACCTTGGGTTGGTAGCAGCAAGGTGTAAAGAAGAGTGTTCGAATGGGGAACCAGCCTATCCTGCACACTTTTCGCGCGATATCGGGCCATTTAAGCGCCAAATACTCCAGATTTATGAGTCTACGTCCTAATAGCGTTTCTTTTTCATGGAATAGGCAATAATGAGCGCAATTGCCATGCCAATGATTGCGGCCAGTAAGAGAAGCACTGGCATACTATTGGGCAGGACGCTTTCATAAATCATGTCGATCAGATCTATCGCTGGCATCAGAATGGGGGTGAAAACGGCGCTGATCACATTGCCCAAACCGAAAAAGACAGCCCCAATTGCTGAGAGTATGAAGCCCAGTGTTCCGCTGATAATGTCGCTTTGGCCGTTATCTTCTTTTAGCGCTGATCTGGTTTGGGGATTTGGGTTTGGAATTTTCAGTTCTGTAAAGATTTCTGGATAGTCGGCAAACAATTTGGCTTGTGGCGGGTTGTCCAACAGCAAAAGACGGGTTGGCACCTGACTGGAGGATGTCATACTGGCCGCCTGTCCTGGGCGAATGTCGGCATTTTCTTCAGAGATATTGCTGTTAACGCCAACCATGCCTTCAAACACACGCACCAGTGAGCGTGTGGCTGTGCTGGAAACGGTAAAGCGCGTTCCCTTGACCACTGCAGCAATGAAAGGGGTATCAACCGTGAAATGCTTGTTCGGCATCTTTTTCACGATTAAATCCAGTTTGCCTGTTTTGAGTTTAATGAGGGTATTGTCGGGATCATTACCCTCATCCTTTGGAATAGACATAATGGTGTTGGAGCTAACCTGAATACGCTCTTTGCCTCTTGCCAGCAAAACCCGGCTTCTGTCTCCGGTTTTAAGCGTATGGCCCGGTTTGAGTTGGGCATTTTTTGTCAGCACAATTTCTTCTTCGCTCTTGGTGTCAAGAAGCCATGCCATGCCAGAGATGCGTCGGATTTCCCACGATTGGCTGGCTTGTGCGGTGGCTGTTGTCCCCACCATCACCATAAAGAAAATTAAATTGAGGAATAGTTTTCGCACACTTTCCACCCTCGTCTGAATTTTTACAGCTTCCTTTGCCCATGCCATTATTATAGCTGGAAGCGTTTGTCTCACGATTACTAGCACATGCGTGCTCCCGTGGTGACAGTATGTGTTTTGGGGGTAAAGGTGGCGTAAAAGAATAGCGTTAATTTTGTCCAATACTAATCATGTAATCTTGGCCAATCTTTTTGCAGCCTTTTTTGTACATGCTTTCTTTATGCAAAATGCAAAATGCAAAAAGGGGCGAAAACGCCCCTTTTGATCTGTTGTTTTGATCTGAGCCTGTTTGTCAGGCGTGATGGGTGCGTAAAGTCGGGGCTGCTGCCAACAGGGATTTTGTATAATCTTTTTGAGGATTACGAAACAAATCCAATGTCGGAGCGCTTTCTACAATCTTGCCCTTTTCCATCACAGCAACATGGTCGCACAGATTGGCGACGACGGCGAGATCGTGGCTGATGAAGAGAAAGGTCAGGCCAAGCTCTTTTTGCAGGGATTTTAGCAATTCCAGAATTTCAGCCTGAATGGACACATCCAGTGCCGCAACGGCTTCGTCGGCGACCACAAATTTGGGGCCGCAAACCAGCGCACGAGCAATAGCAATCCTTTGTCGCTGCCCCCCGGAAAAGGCATGAGGGAAGCGCCGCAAATGCTCCAGATTTAGCTTGCATTTGGCGGCAATCTCTCTGACCCGCTCATCTGTTTCCTTACGATTTTTAGTGATGCCCATCACTTCCAAAGGTTCGGCGATTATATCGCGCACCGTCATGCGTGGTGACAGAGCGGCGTAAGGGTCCTGAAAGATCAATTGAGCGCGTTTGCGGAAATTTTTCAAATCATGGCGATCCAGCGCTGCGATTTCGTAATGGGCGTCATCATCCTTATAAATAATTTCGCCCTGTGCCATATTATAGGCCCCCAATATGGTGCGGCCTGTGGTGGATTTTCCTGATCCGCTTTCTCCAACCAATCCAAAGAAGCTGCCTTTTGGAATGTCAATGGAGACATCATTGACAGCTGTGAGCAGATTTTTCTTGCCAAGGAAGGATTTGCTGATTTCGAATTGGACGGAGAGATTGCGCACCGATATCAGGGTTTCGGCTTTGTCAGCAAGCTCTTTGCTTGTGGCTGGCACCGTGTCTTTTGCGCCATCCTCCTGATTGATGAAGTCGTCCAGTTTGGGCACGGCATCCAGCAAACGTTGCGTATAGTTGTGCTGTGGGTGCAGGATAATGTCATCCACGGTGCCTTGCTCAACAATTTTGCCATTTTGCATCACAGCCACTCGATCGGCGATTTGGGAAATGACGGCCAGATCGTGGGTGACGAAGATCATACCCATGCCAAAATCATGTATCAATTCTTGCATCAATTCCAGCACTTGTGCCTGAATGGTGACATCCAGTGCGGTGGTGGGTTCGTCTGCGATCAGCAATTTGGGTTTTGTTGAAAGAGCCATGGCGATCATGGCGCGCTGGCGCATACCGCCAGAAAATTCAAAGGCATATTGATCAAAGCGGCGGGATGGATCGATGATCCCTACCCGATCCAGCATATCAACTGATAGCTCGCGGGCTTCCTTGAAGCTCATTTTGCGATGAAGCATCAATTGCTCGGCCATTTGCTTGCCGATGGTAATGGCTGGGGCAAAGCTGGCAATTGGTTCCTGAAAAATCATGGAGACCAGATCCCCACGCACTTTGCGCAGCTCTTTTGCCTTGCGCAAAGACAGAATGTCGACCTCTTCCTCGTCTGTTTTCAGGATCATGGAAGAGTTTTCGCCATAATGGGCATAATGGGGGTTGAGCTGCATCAAGGAGCGGCCGGTAACGGATTTGCCGGAACCACTTTCGCCAACCAGACCCAAGACCTCACCCGGCGCAACATCAAAGCTGATATTGTCGACGGCGGTTATATCGCCCTCAAGCGTTGAGAATTTTACGCTTAGATCGCGAACGCTAAGAAGAGAAGTCATTATTTACGCTCCGAATAAGGATCTGCTGCGTCTCTCAAACCATCGCCGACAAAGACGAAGGCAAGAACGATGGCGATGAAGATGGGAACCGGAATGAAATACCATTGATAATTGAGCAAAACATCGACCTTGGTGACATTTTGTAGCATGACGCCGAGAGAGTTGACCGGATCTTTCAGGCCCAGCCCAATGAAGCTGAGAGCGGTTTCACTGAGCACCATATAGGGGAAGGAAATCACCAGATCGACAATGATGTAACTGGTGAATGATGGGAGCAAATGTTTGCGGATGACATGGGCGGAGGATGCACCGCAAAGGCGCGCTGCGGTGACATATTCTGCCGTTCGCTCTGCCAGAACATGGGTGCGGATACGGCGGGCAAGCGTGCCCCAGCCCAATGTGCCAAGCAACATGGAAATGAAGAAAAAGCGCATTTCCGCCGACCATTCCTGAGGTATGAAGGCGGCCAAGGCCATGAAAAGCGGAATGGTCGGCACCGTCTTGACCGTATCCATGAGCGCTTGTAACACGGTGTCAACAAAGCCGCCAAAAAAGCCTGCTGTACTGCCAATGATCAGGGCAAGGACAAAGGAAATCAAAACGCCCAATGTGCCAACGGCAAGTGAGACACCAATGGCATGGAGGGTGCGTGAGAAAATATCCTTCCCCCCGCCATCTGTTCCAAACAGATGCACATAGCCCTCTTCCACGCCGAAGAGATGACGCTCAAATTTAATGCCCAGAAAGTTATAGTCCCAGCCTTTTGGGAAGAAGGTGACGTAATTGCGTTCCTCGGTTTCGCGCGTGACCCAACGAAAGTTGGTTTTAACGCTGCGAAAGCGCTCCACTTTGTGAATGAACGGGGTCAGCGAGCATCCATTGGCATCGCAAAATTGCGGGATTTGCGGGGCGCCATTGACATAGTCAGCATTGCGGCCTGACGCATCTGGCGCATAAGGTGAGAGGAAAGAAGAAAAGATACCACACACGACAATGAAACCAAGAATACTAGCTGCAATCATAGCCGAACGCTTGGCTTTGAAGCGCGACCAGATGAGCTGCATCTGGGAGGCGGTATAATAATCTTCTTTGGAGATTTCTTTGCGTTTGCCACGCAATACGGAGAGGAGTGCCATATTAGAAGAACCCTTTACGAATGCGTGGATCAACGATTGCCAGCAAAATGTCGGTGATGAAATTGAGGCCGACAATGCCCGCTGTCATCATTAAGATGATAGCCCCTGCCAATTGCTGGTCATTGGATTTTGCCAAGGCATCCAAGAGCAAAGCGCCGGCATCGGTCAGCACCAGAACAGCGGCGACGATTGGCAAATCATTGAAAATGCGGTTCAAGTCATAGCCAATGGAATTGATCACTGGTCCCAAAGAATGGCGGGCTGGATAATGCCAGAGCAGATAGCTGCCGGATATGCCTCTTGCGCGGGCTGCTGTGACATAGAGTTTGTCTTTTTCATCAGAAACGAGCGCACGCACGGTTTGCATTTGGATGGCGGTTGCAGACCAAGCGAGAATAAAAATAGGAAGCCAGGCGCGGCTCATCATGTCGGTAAATTTGGCCATGCTCCAAGGTGCATCGCGAAATTCATCACTGAATAAGCCTGTTAGTGTTTCTCCAAAATAGATGGTGGAGAACAGCATGACCACGAGTGCAAGCAAGAAATTTGGCAGCGCCAGACCAAGATAGGAGAAGATGCGCAAGGAAGAATCAAACCAGCTGTCACGCAGGCTTGCTGAAAGAATACCAATTGGAACGGAAATGGCATAAGTCAGGATCAGGGCCGCCAAGGACAATCCCATAGAAATGGCCATTTTATCGCCAACGAGTTGCAGCACATCGACGCGCCAAAGGCAGCTTTCGCCCCAATATCCTCTGAATGTAATGTCACTGATCCATGTTGCCCATCTGACCACATAGGGTTTATCCAGACCCATTCTGACTTCTTCGGCCCGAATATCCTCGTCTGTGACGGAAACGCCTTGGGTATCTTTATAGGCAAGATAGCGCTCTGCGCAATTGCCCGGTACCAGTTCCATAAGTGAAAATACGACGAATGAGACGAGGAGCATCGTCGATATCGCCGCCCCGAGGCGGGTTGTGAAGAATTTCAGGAATGCCGACATTGGTTCTACCTTGACAGAATGATGCGACCGGGCGGTAAGCCCGGGCGCAAAGACATGTATATCTATCGAATAGTGCGATTGATTATTCGCTCAACCACCACTGATCCGGATGATATGGGTAGGACCGATAATATTCGTAAGCCCAGACTTTGAATGGTTCAAAATTCTGCAACTTGTTGGACCGATAGACGATGTTCTGTGTCTGAACAGTGCCAATGAATTGCAGATTTGTCAGCTGGATATCGATGATCTTGGAACCCAGTTCATCATAGTCCTTGGTGCCTGGAGTTGTTGCCTGCCAAGCGCGGGCGGTGTCTTCCAGTTCCTTGGTCCATGCTGGTGGCTGAACGCCTTCTTTGCCGCCGGATGTATTATAGCGATCCCACAATACACCATTGCGTTGGTGGAAGAAGATGCCAAATGGAACAACAAATCGGTCAATATTGCCTTGCATCAAAGCCGCAGGGCGACCATTTTTCCATGCTGTCACATCCAGCTCGTTTGCAGACTGTGCCGCACGATATTCGTCGGACGTCACTTCCTTGACATTGGTTTTGATGCCAGCTGCGGTCCAGTATTGTGCAACAGATTCTGCTTCTGCAACAGTAATGCCTTGGGTGGAGAATTGTAGATTGATGACAAATGGCTTACCGGATGGCAGTTCACGCAGGCCATCGCCATCGGTGTCTTTCAGGCCCAATTCATCCAGCAATTTTGCAGATTTTTTTGCATCAAAGCTGGTTGCATATTCTGTCTGTTCTTTGCTTGCAAAAGATGGAGCTGGGCTGAAACCAAGATATTGCATTGGTTTGCCAAGGCCGAGATTGGCAAGCTCGTTCAACTCTTCACGATTGATTGCATGGCTCATGGCCAATGTGAATTTTGAGTCGGAGAAAATTGCACGCTTTTCTTCATCGGCAGATGTGTGGTTAAAGCCAAAGGTTGCCAATGTGATTTGCGGGCGCAGGTAAATGGTGTAATTGCCTTTTTCCTGACCATCCAGAAGAGTCGGTGCCTGTGTCAACTGGTTTGACTGGGATTTATAGTCAATCTCGCCATTGAGCATTTTCAAAGCGCGGACTTCTGCATCGGGCAGATAGACTTCGGAAATCTCATTGATATAGGGCAGCTGGTTCCCCGCTGTGTCAACCACATGATAGTAAGGGTTGGCAACAACACGGCGGCCTTCGGTGGTTTCTTCTACTACAATGTGGCTTTCCAAAGTTGGTACCACAGATTTTGGAAGATTTTTGACCTTGTTTGGCACTTTGAGCAAGGGGGATGGAACGTCTTTCCAGTCAGAGCCGCCATAATAGGCTGCGATCACTTCATAGCCGGTTTCAAAGCCTGCTTCTTTTGCCAACTTGTCCGCATCTGGATTGATGGCCGGGTGATATTTACCAAGGAAATGTTTTGGCTGGAATGGCTGACCATAATATTGGGATGTTGCGGCCAAAAAGCCCGGATTTGGGGCAGCAAATTTAAATTTGAAGGTCAGATCATCGATGATCTCAATGTCCATTGGCTTACCGCCAGATGTCCAGATATCCTTGACTTTGCCAACGACTTTCTCGTCCAACGTGACATTTTTGAGCCAAAATTCAACATCTGCTGTGGTGAAGGGAGCTCCGTCAGACCATTTGTGGCCTTTACGCAGTTTGAATGTGATTTCGGTGAAATCTGCATTCCATTCCCATGATTTTGCAACATTGGGCTTGATGGTAATAAGATCTCCATCAAAGCGTGTCAGGCCAACATGGCGAATGGAGAGCATATCGGATGTGCCGGATTCTGTCGCATTGGAAAAGCCATCCAGAACGCCGCCATATTTCCCGGCCGCTTCAAAAGGAGCAACGACCAATGGCTCGGCAGGCAGACGCTCAGCAAGGGCTGGAAGATCTTTTGAATTGCCGGTGATGCGCGCATTCAGCTCTTTAATGGAAGGGTTTTCAGAGAATGACAGCTTACAATTGGCAGCGGCTTCAAACTCGGCCAGTTCGAACTGCTTGGGATGGGCCGATTTCAGACCCTTCATGTCAGAGACTGTTGCCACAGGACAAGCTGCTGAGGCGGATATGCTAAAGGCCAGCAGAGCGCCGCTGGCAAGAAATGCAGATTTGAGGCTCATAGGTTTTCTCCCTCATTGGATAGAGCGAGTGCCTTCTAATCGCTCTATTTAACAATTTTATGAAAATTCATCATCTATATTTATACGCTATAGAAAATTCCTGTCGAGCTTGATTCTTAATACAAATATGGTCTAAGATTTTCGACACGCTGCTCTGCCCAGTAAAATTTTCTGCTTATCTTGTCCTGAGAATGGCGGATTATTTGGGTTTTTGAATATATGCTCATTTCCATTTCGAATTATTCAGAGAAATCCTGACGGCTTTTTTTCCATATGATCAAAGCTCTTGAGATATGTTTTGCCGTGAGTTTTTGTGTGAGCACTATACTGGGATTTGATTCGGTTCTTCTGTTATACCAACGGCATGAAAGATTGACCCCAAATATGTAACTATGGAAGCGTTTGCCATTGATCATGTTGAGCGGATAGCCTTATGGCATCCAGAATGGCCTGATTGGCATAGGAATTTTGCAGAGAGACGATAGGTTCTCCCTCACCGGCAAAGACTTTGCTAACCGATTCAATTTGCCGGGCAAATTGGCAAACATCCTGATAAGTTTTTGTTTCTGCTATTTCATTTTCTTTATAAAGAAAAATTTTCTGCTCACCGCTATTGGGCGGATTATAGCTTTTGGGTATTTCTATACGGCCCTTTGTTCCATAGATTGTCAGGGTTTCGCTACGATTGGCGCGGGCGCTGACAAAGATGGATAGATCAAAGTCAGCAAAATCAAGCCAAGCCGTGGTTTGGATATCAGCTTTTGCCGATTGATCATAAAAAGAGCGTCCCAGAACCCTTTGTGGTTCGCTTCTTGTAATCCAGCGGGTTAGAAAAATTGGATAGAGGCCAATATCACGAAGAGCGCCACCATCTTCACGATTTCTGATATTGTTTGGATCATCGAGATAATAGGTGAAACATCCCTCTATGCGCTGAATTTTGCCAATTGCTTTGCTTTCTATCCAGTGGCGGACCTGATCCCATTGTGGATGATAGGCCACCATGAAGCCCTCAATGGCCCATTTATCTGCGGCCTTGGCAGCTGATTGAATCTCATGGATTTCATCTGCCTGCAATGTGATAGGTTTTTCACACAAGACATGCTTGCCAGCCGATAAAGCCTGTTTCGTTGTCTCTAGATGTTGGTCATTGGGCAGCGGGATATAAATGGCATCGATATCGGGATCGTTTAAAAGGCTGTCATATGTGTTGTATATTTTGGGAATATCAAAGTCGTTTGCAAAGCTTTGGGCCTTGCTTTTTGAGCGGCTGGCAATGGCTCGTATCTCTGCATTTGCCACCTGTTTGATGGCTGGCAGAAATTGTTTTTTGGCAATGCCTGCTGCTCCTAATATTCCCCAGCCTATTGTCATCCCTATCTCCCTTTTTGTGCTGCATTCTTAATGGTTCGAGAAAATCATCTTTGGCTTTTCTCAGACGATATTGACATTCTTACAGGATATCCCCTAAAAATGGAACGTTCCAAAAATAAAATAATGGTTCTTGATGGTTGTGAATTTCATTTGGGAGGATATGGAATGGATGAAGTGAAGGTCGCAATTCTTGGTGCGTCGGGCTGGATGGGCAAAGTTCACACGATGGCGTTTCAAACCTTTCCGCATTTTCTGGGAAACCGCTATGGCACAGCAAAAGTTGCAGCTCTTGTCAGCCGTCATCCAGATACTGCCAAAGAGCTTTCCTTTCGTGCGCCGGATGCCAAACTCTTTACCGACTGGCGTGATGCGATCCAAGATTCCAATATTGATCTGATCGATATTTGTTTGCCTGACAATCTGCATTACGAGGTGGCAAAAGCGGCACTTGAAGCGGGCAAGCACGTCTTTTGTGAGAAGCCCCTTGCGGAAAGCGCGCAAGAGGCACGAGAATTGGCAGATCTTGCCAAAGCAAAAAATCTCATCACACGCGTTGGCCATGCTTTTCCACGCAATCCGGTGCATGATTTGGCAAAAAAATTGATCGATTCTGGTGAAATTGGCGAAATAAAATTGTTCAAGGGATGCCAACATATTGATGTGTTTGGCGATCCTATGGCGCCTTTTATGTGGCGGGCGGATGGTAAATTAGCCCCTACTGGTATCGTTGGTGATACGGGCTCTCATGTTTTCAGTTTTATGGATTTCTTGGTGGGCCGGGTCTCGTCGCTGATTGCGGATAATTTCATCACAGCAAAGCACCGACCGGTCGTTAATGGGGCTGGTCTGGGAGAGAGCGCTGTTTTGACGGGCCATGAGGACTGGGCCGAAGTAACCAATCCTGACGGCTGTAATATTCTGTGCCGCTTTGAAAATGGCGCGCGCGGTCTTGTCGATTTTAGCCGTGTCGCAACGGGTCGAAAATTTATGCAAAGCTATGAGATTTACGGCACCAAAGGCAGTCTGGTTTATAATTATGACGAGATAAACCGCCTTCGCTTTTATTCCAATGATGACAAGGCGGGACAGCGCGGCTTTCGGGAAATAGACGTTGGTCCTGACCATCCAAATTATGGTGCTTTTCTGCCTCTTCCCAATTTTGCGCTTGGATATAATGAGAGCAAGATTATTGAAGCGGCTGAGGTTGTGCGCTCAATCACGCAAAATGAAGCGATGTGGCCAACATTTGAAGCAGGACATCATATTTGCGCCATTGTCGATGCCTGTATGGAATCGTCCAAAAACCAGCGTTGGGTTAATCTTGCTGATCTGGGCTAAGGCCCCTGCTCTTTCCTGACCATTTTGTTTTGCGCGCAGTACTATAAGAGGATCTGATTTTGACCATCCCTCACACCATTTTGGATCGACTGACCGATGTTGAAATGCCGCGTTTGCCGGCGGAGCCCCATTTTCAAGAGCAGATAAAAGTAGCAGACACTATCATTCCTGTTCATCAAAGTGGTGCAGTTGTTGTGGGCAGCGGTGCGGCAGGATTGCGTGCGGCTGTGGAGCTGCATCGGCGCGACGGGAATGTGACAATCCTTAGTCAAAGTGCATGGGGAGGAACCTCTGCCTGCTCGGGATCTGACAAGCAAACCTTGCATACGGCCAACAGCTCTGATCAGGGGGATGACTTCAAAGAGATGGCAAAGGCCATTCGTGCCGGAGGCGCGATGGACGAAGACACAGCTTATATTGAAGCCGTTGGATCTGTGCGCTCTATGGCCAGTTTGCAATTTTTGGGTCTGCCTTTGCCTCAAGATCAACTTGGCGGCACCTTACGTTATCAGACAGATCATGATGAGATTGGCCGCGCCACCAGTTGCGGGCCGCGCACATCGCGCTTGATGGTCAAGGTCTTGGCGCAAGAGGCTATTAGGCTTGGTATCCCCTTTTTTAATCAGACCATCTGTGTGCGGATCCTGTTTGAAGAAAAAGACGGAGAGCAAGTGGTGGCGGGCCTTTTGGCGGTGAGACCCAAAGCGCAGAGTAAGGATAATCCTTTTGGCTTTGTGATTTTCCAAAGCTCCAGCATTATTTTAGCGGCAGGTGGTCCCGGAGAATTATATCGCGACAGCGTTTTTCCCAATGGCTGCTTTGGCTCTCTTGGTCTTGCCTTGCAAGCGGGTGTGGAGCTTGTAAACCTGACCGAGAGCCAATTTGGTATTGGCACCCGCCGGGAGGGCTTTCCGTGGAATTTGTCGGGCACTTATGTGCAGGTGATGCCTCATATCTATTCGCTTGATGATGAGGACAACGAGCATCATTTTCTGGCGGATTATTATCGCAGTACGCAGGAAATGGTCTCCAATATCTTTCGAAAAGGCTATCAATGGCCGTTTCACGCGACCCGGATGGCTGATTTTCAATCCAGCCTTGTTGATTTGGCAGTGTTTTGCGAAAATCAAAAGGGCCGTCGCGTCTTTATGGATTTCAATCGCAATCCCCTGCCTGTTCCGGGGGATTTGCCCTTCAGTCTTGAGCGTCTTGATGAGGATGTCAGTCTCTATCTCACACATGCCAAAGCAGATCAGGCTTTGCCGATTGATCGCTTGCGGCATATGAATCCATTGGCGATTGAGCTTTATCGTCGCTACAAAGTTGATATTGCAAAAGACCCTTTGGAATTTGCGGTCAATAACCAGCATATGAATGGCGGTATCGCGGTTGATATTTGGGGTCAGAGCAATTGTGTGGGGCTTTATGCGGTTGGTGAGGCGGCGGGCACTCATGGGGTGACCCGGCCCGGAGGATCTGCGTTAAATGCTGGACAGGTTTTTGGCACACGTGCCGCCGAACATATTTCGGGCCATGGCATGGCGATCAAGCCCCAGCATTTGATTGACCCAAACTGTATTAAAGACGCCCTTCTTTCTCTTGAGGCGATTTTGAAGGCGGATAGTCCTTTACATTATAGCGATATCCGCAAGGATGTTCAGGCTCGCATGAGTGATCGGGCAGGTATTCTTTGCACGGCAAAAGAGGTGCATGATGCCCGTATTGAAGCAAAAGAGCTGAATGCGCGCATCAGTACCCATGGGATTGCTTATGACCGGATATCAGAGGCTGGCCGTGTGCTGCAATGGCATCAAATGGCTTTGGTGTCAGAGGCGGTTTTAGCAGCGCTTGACCATTATATTTCTCATGGCGGCGGCAGTCGCGGTGCGCGGGCTATTTGTGATCCTGCTGGCGAGATAACGCCGATGGCACGCAGTGGGCCTTTGACGGACTATTGCTTTGTCGTTGAAAAAGACGAGGATCGCAAAAAACAAATTCTTGTTCACTTGCAGGATGATGCTTTTCTTGTGTCTGAGCGGGAAAATCGTTCTTTTGATGAAGGCAAACGCTCTTTCTTTGAACGAGATTGGCCGGCTTGGCTGACGGGCAGCATTTATCAGCCCTCTTCTGACTTATAGCCCCACAGCCTGACGGAATGCTTGTTATGCACCATATTTCATCCAATAATTTTTTGGCAATTGGAGAGGCCATGATTGAAATGGCCCCTGTTGAAAGCGGGCTGTATCAGCGTGGATTTGCGGGTGATTGTTTCAATACCGCTTGGCATATTGCACAAATTCTAGGAGAGCGCGCCTCGGTTGGGTTTGCCTCCCGCCTTGGTTCAGATGGTCTCTCAAACCAGTTTATGGGTGACTTGAGGCAGGACGGCATAGATATCTCCCTTATTCATCAAGATGATCAACGCATGATGGGCTTATATCTCATTGAGCTGGATGGCGTTGAGCGTAGTTTTCATTATTGGCGGCAGACGTCTGCGGCGCGCGTGATGGCCGATGATGATGTGTGGCTTGATAAAATTTCCCGGCAATCGGGGGTGATCCATGTCTCTGGCATCACGCTTGCCATTCTCTCGCCCAAAGCTCGGCAACGTTTGCTTGGCGCATTGTCTAAGGCACGCGATGATGGGGCGATTGTGTCTTTTGATCCCAATATCCGTCCGACATTATGGTCCTCTCTTGAAGAGATCCAAGAAACCTTGTGCGAGATCTTTTCTATCACCGATATTGCTTTGCCCAGTTTTGATGATGAACAAAAACATTGGGGCGATTCCTCGCCCATTGCCACCATTGAGCGGCTACGGTCAGCGGGAATTGGCGAAATTATCGTCAAAAATGGTGATCAGGCTGTTGCTTGCCATATTGGCGGGCAAACGCGCTTCATTGATACGCCTGCTGTATCAAATATCTGTGATACGACCGGTGCTGGTGATGCTTTTAATGCCGGTTATCTTGGGGCTAGATTATTAGGTCAGGACCCTATTGCCTGCGTCAATGCCGGGCAAAGGCTGTCAGCCGAAATCTTGCGCCATTTTGGTGCGCGGATGCCAAAATCTGCTGTGCCTTCCCTATGACGAGGAGGGCATCCCCCCTCTCCTGTCACTTTATAGAGAGCGTGCCTTTGCCAGTGCTTCGGCTGCATTTTGGCGGATTGTGTCCCACTTTCCGGCCATTATATCGTCTTGCTTGGCGATCCATGTGCCGCCAACGGCATTGACACTCTCAAGGCTCAGCCAATCGGCCATATTGTCCAAAGAGATTCCACCAGTTGGATTGAAACGAATGCCGGTATGCAGATAAGGGCCTGCGATATTTTTCAGCATTGCAGGGCCACCTGAGGCAACTGCGGGATAAAATTTGACCAATTTGCATCCATGCCGCAAGGCGATTTGCAGCTCTGATGGGGTCATGATGCCCGGTGCAAAAGGCAACGTTATCTCTGCTGCTACTTTTAGGACAGAGGCGTCAATACCCGGAGAGAGAGCAAACATGGCCCCGCAGTCTTTGGCAATTTTTGCCTGCTCTTCATCAAGCACAGTGCCCGCGCCGATCAGCATATCGGGGCGATGGTGTGCAATCTGCTCAATCGCTTTGGCTGCGGCTTTTGTGCGAAAGGTGATTTCGGCAACGGGTAAGCCCGCCTCTATCAGGGAATCGGCCAGTGGCAAGGCATCTTGTTCCCGCTCCAGAGCAATTACTGGCACCACACAAAAATTTGCAAGTTTTTCAAAGATATCCATATGATGCCTCATGGCCTTTTCGTTGTTCTTTTTTCGCCTATTGGCTTTATGCCGCTGGCTCAAAAACTGTTGTGACTGGACTGCCGAATAGACAAAGACACAGATGTTCTGGTTTCTGCGGATGGTTTTGTGCCATGTTCCAGCCAGTTTATGATTGTGGCCGCTGTCTGCTCTCCAATCTTGGCAATGTTACAGCTGATGGAAGACAAGGAGGGAAAGGTTTGGGCGACATCTTCGATATCGTCAAAGCCGACCAGCAGAAAATCTTTGCCAACGGCGCATTGGTGTTCCTGAAACCCCGATAACATGCCAAGGGCGACGAGATCATTGAAACAGAGGGCTGCGTCTATTTCCGGGTGCTCTTGCAACAATTTTTTTGCAGCTTTGCGACCAAAATCGCGGGTTGCACTGCCTGTCAGGATGAAAGGCTCAAGCTTTTCGTCTTTGAGTGCTTTCAAATAGCCTGATTTGCGCTCTTCGGTGATTGCACGAGCTTCCAACCCCCCAACAAAGGCAATGCGTTTGGCACCTTGCTTGATCAGATGATGGGTGGCCAGACTTGTGCCTTCTACATAATCGGGGGCGAGAAAGGGGAAAATATCCCATCTTTTATCGACAGAGCGTAGCAATTGCATGGTGGGGATGCCGGCCCTTTCCAGCGCGTCGAAGCTTTCAGCAGTGTCCCCATAAGCAGGAGAAATGATCAGGGCGGAGACGCCATGCTCAATCATGGAGCTGACGACTTGGGACTGAATTTGCGGATTTTCGTCAGTATTGGCGATAACTGCCGAATAGCCTGCCTCTGACAAGGTCATTTGCAGGGAGGTGGCAAATTCAGTAAAGAAGGGGTTGCGCAAATCATTGATCACCAACCCCACAAGACCTGCATTGGACATGCGCATATTGGCTGCGGCCCGGTTATAGACATAACCCAGATCGCTCATGGCTTCGAGCACCAAAAGACGTGTGGACTGGCGCACAGACGGATTGTTTTGCAAAACCAGACTGACCGTCGATTTTGACACCCCCGCTTTGCGGGCAACATCTATGATTGTTGGTCTGCGCTTCTCAGCCACTCTTTGTCACTCCATCAAGCCGTGTCTGTTATCCTGTTGATGCGCCCCTTTTACGTTTGATTATGGGGCCAATCAAGGGGCTAACAGGCGAGGTCAAATACCAGAATGCCATCCAGTCCACCGACCGCATTGGCAACAAGTTTGGTGCCCAGTTTTTTATGGTCCTCGTGGTCCTGATAGGCCTGCAAGGTATCCCAATCTTTGAAATCTGCTACAAATCCATGCATATAACCGCGTTCAATCTGTTCCGGGCTTTCGCTTTTGCCTGCGGTAATGGACAACACGTCCGGAATTTTGTCTTTAATTTCATGCAATTCTGCAAAGATTGCGGCAATGTCCTGTTCGCCAAGTGTGTCTTGAAATTTAATCAAAACGATATGTCTTATCATGATAGTATCATCCCGTTGTCGTGTTTAATCATGTCTGCGGCCTTCTCTCCAATCATGATGGCGGCCGCGTTGGTATTGGATGAAATGACCGTTGGCATGATGGCATTGTCAACCACCCGCAAACCTTCGATGCCATTAAAGCGAAGGCGTATATCGACCACGGCCTCATCATCTGCGCCCATACGACATGTTCCAACACAATGGTGCGATGTTTTGGAATGCTGGCAGATGAAATCAAAATAATCCTGATCGCTTTTCACCTCTGGTCCGGGCAAGCGCTCTGCCAGAATGTAATCAGACAAAGCGGATTGAGAGAGAATGTCCTGTGTGAGTTTCAAGCCTCTGATCGACATGTCCCGATCGATTGGATCCTCAAGATAATTGGGATCAATCAAGGGGGCTTTTGCCGGATCATCACTTTGCAAGCGCACGCTGCCTCTGGAGCGCGGGCGCAAATAGCAGGAATTGAGGGTTACCCCGCCCTGTGGCATGGATGCCACGCCATGCTCGATGCCAGTGCCCAAGCCCAAATGAAATTGAAGATCAGGCGAGCGGGCATCCGGGTCGGCATACCAAAAGCCGCCGGTTTCAAACAAAGAAGAGGCAACGGGGCCTTTGCGGCCAAAGATATATTGCAGCCCGGCAAGTGCGGCCCAATGGGGCTTTGCGTAGCGATCATAGCTATAGGGACCGCTTAATTCGGCGATGCAATAAAGATCGAGATGATCTTGCAGATTGGTACCAACGCCGCCTTGATCATAGACCACATCCATACCGAGGGATTTTAGATGGTCGGCAGGCCCGATGCCTGAGAGTTGCAACAATCGCGGTGAGCCGATTGCACCAGAGGCAAGCAAGACCTCGCGATCTGCGTGATAGAGCGTGCCATCGATCAGTTCCACGCCTGTTGCCCGGCCTTTTTCGACGATGATGCGGCGGACTTGTGCCCCCAGTTGAACCGTCAGGTTTTTGCGGTGCTGATTGGGGGTTACATAGGCCATGGCGGCAGAGGAACGGCGAACATTGCGCTGGGTGAGCTGATAATAGCAGGTGCCGTCCTGTTTTTCGCCATTGATATCCAGATTGCGAGGGATGCCAAGCTGGGCGGCAGCATTGAAATAGGCATCGCAAATTGGCAATGGTGCACTTGGCTGGCTTACACCAAGGGGACCGCCTTTGCCATGATAGTGATTTTCGTAAGTGTCATTGTCTTCTGCCTTTTTGTAATAGGGCAAAATATCGTCATACCCCCAGCCGGTGCAGCCCATTTGCAGCCAGTCGTCATAATCCTGCGCATTGCCGCGGGTGTAAATCTGGGCATTGATGGCAGAGCCACCGCCAATCACCTTGGCTTGGGTATAGCGAAAAATCTTGTTTTGCATATGCTTTTGCGGGATGGTGTCCCAACCCCAAGAGCCAATGCCCTTTGTCATTTTCGCAAAGCCTGCGGGTAAATGATAAAAGGGATGCTTGTCGCCGCCCCCTGCTTCCAACAATAGAACAGAGGCTAAGGGATCTTCTGAGAGGCGGCCAGCAAGAACAGAACCGGCAGATCCTCCACCAATAATAATAAAATCATAGCCTTGTGACATGAACCCCTCCTTGTTGGGCTCTATTGGATATCGGGTCTTTGCCGATCAATGCACTGCGATTGTCTTTTCCATGAAATCTGCTGTGCGAATGGCAAGAGCTGCGATTGTTAGCGCCGGATTGACAGCAGCCGATGTTGGCAGCACGGATGCATCTACGATGAAAAGATTGGGATGATCGTGACTGCGGCACATAGGATCGGTGACGCTTGATCTTGGATCGTTGCCCATACGCGCTGTACCGCATTGATGGGACGGTGTACGGCGATCAAAGGGTTTTGATAAAACAATTGGATATCCCGCCTGTTTCAGCTTGCCTTTTATCTTCTCAACAAGGGCCAGATGGGCATCCCAGTTGGAGCGTTTCCAGTCCAGTTTGAGTTGGCCATTTTGCAGGCTGACCCGGCTGTCCGGGTGGGGCAAGTCTTCGGACATGGCGTAAATATCGACAGAATGTGCGGCAATCCAGTTGGCAATTGGGCGCGGAAGGCCTGAAGTGGCTTGCAAAATGGTGCCGGAGATTTTTCCCAGCATCTGGATATTGCCAAGCGGTTCGCCATTTGGCCCGCCTGTCCGGTAATAGTCATTGACCATCAGGGTTTTTTGATAAATGGAGCAATTGCGCCTGAATGGATGAAGAGCCATGACAGCCGAGCAATTGTGATTCATAAAATTGCGGCCAACTTGATCGGAGCTGTTGCCCAGACCATTGGGGTTTTGCTCATTCGCAGAGGCGAGCAACAAAGCAGCGCTCTGTACGGCCCCAGCAGCCAAGACTATGGTAGGCGCTTGCAATCTTTCGCCACTTTCCAGCTCAAGTGCGCTGATATGATTGTCTTTGCCGGTTAGAAGCCGCTTGACTTTTGCTTTTGTGAGCAAAGAAACATTGTCATGTTTGAGAGCCATGGTCAGGCCGATGCTATGGGCATCCATCTTGCCGCCATTGGTGTCGGGAAACCCATCCCATGGGGTTGGCGCCCGTGCCAGCCAGCGGTCGAGATCCACCCCAAGCGGGAGGGATGAGGGATTGAGCCCGATCGACGACAATCTGGTTCGCAAGTCTGCGATATCCGGTTCATCTGGCACGGGGTCGTATAGATAGGCTTTGGAGTGAGGTGGCTCGCTCGGATCTTCGCCAATTTGCCCTCTGACCTTATATAGGTGCTCTGCCTGGCTATAGAACGTTTCCAATTCCTGATAGGAAATGGGCCAGCCGGGGGTCTGTCCGCCCATATGCGTTATGGGTGAGAAATCCTCTTGACGATAGCGAATGAGGACTGCGCCGTAAAATCTGGAATTACCGCCGGTATAATAATAGTTACCCGGATTAAAAGGCTCATTTTGGCCATTGAGCCATATTTCATCGGGACGATAATGGCCTTTGGCGAAAATGGCGTCATCATCGCGGTCATTCTGGCCGGGGAGTAAATGCTCCCCCCTTTCCAGAATGAGAATATTCAGGCCCGAGGGTGCCAAAGCTGCTGCAAGTGTTGCACCGCCCATGCCGGATCCTATGATGATGACATCTGGCCCTTTCATGGCTTTATGCGCATTTCTGTTGCAGGATCAAAAGCCACCGCTTTTTCCATATTGACGGCAAACTGGAATATATCGCCAGACTGTACATTGGCATCGGCGCGCATTCTGGCAATGATCTCCTTACCGCCCAGTTCCATAGTAACATAGGTATCAGCGCCAGCAGGCTCTGTGACGCCAATGCGGTTTGTCAGGCTAACAATATTGGAAGAATTGCGATCGGCGCCATCTGGATCTGTGATCGATTCCGGGCGAATGCCCAAAAGAATGTCCTTTCCATCCCATTCAGACAGATTGTTCTGCTCAAGGCGCAACATTTGCTCGGATCCATCATGGATTTTGACAAGCGCATGAGGGGTACCGTCCTGCATTGCGATTTTTGCAGGAACCACATTCATGGCTGGACTGCCCATGAAGGTGGCCACATAAACATTGGCCGGGCTGTCATAAATTTCTTTTGGGGTGCCCAATTGCTGCACATAACCCTGATACATGACAGCAATACGCGTTGACAGCGTCATGGCTTCAATCTGATCATGGGTCACATAGACGATGGTTGTTTTTAGCTTTTCATGCAGCTTCTTGATTTCTGTGCGCATATCAACGCGCAATTTTGCATCCAGATTGGACAAGGGTTCGTCAAACAGGAAAACGTCTGGATCACGCACCAACGCCCTGCCCATGGCCACCCTTTGGCGCTGACCGCCTGATAATTGACCGGGTTTGCGATCCAGCAAATTTTCGATCTGCAACAATTTTGCAACATCTTGCAGAGCGGTTTGCTGATCTTCTTTTGGCACATTATGCATTTCCATGCCAAAGGTGATATTTTGTGCAACGCTCATATTGGGATAGAGGGCATAGCTTTGAAACACCATGGCAATGTTGCGCTTTGACGGATGGACGCCGTTCATAACGCGACCCTTGATCGAGATCTCGCCTGAAGTGATTGTTTCAAGCCCTGCAATCATGTTCAAAAGTGTGGATTTTCCGCAGCCGGACGGGCCGACCAGAACGAGAAATTCTCCTTCTTCTACCGCGATATCCACCTGATGCAGAACTTCTACCTGTCCATAAGACTTCGTAACATTCTGTATATCGAGAAAGCCCATATTCTTTTCCTTATGTCGATCTTTCATCATTTTAGCCTTTGACACTGCCTGCCATCAGGCCTCTGACGAAATAGCGTCCTGCTACGATATAAACGAGAAGGGTTGGAAGAGCCGCGAGAATGGCTCCTGCAAAATGCACGTTATATTCCTTAACCCCGGTTGAGGATTGCACCAGATTGTTCAACGCCACGGTCATGGGTTGGCTCTGCCCGCCAAAAGAGGCACCAAAGAGAAAGTCATTCCAGATATTGGTGAATTGCCAGATAACACAGACAACCGTAATGGGGCCGGAGACTGGCAACATGATGCGCCAGAAAATGCGAAAGAAGCCTGCACCGTCAATCATGGCCGCGCGTACCAGCTCTGTCGGGAAAACAGCATAATAATTGCGGAAATAGAGGGTCGAAAAACCGATGCCATAGACCACATGCACAAGGACCAGTCCCGGAATGGAGCCTGCCAGTCCCAATTTGCCCAAGACAGAGGCCATTGGGATCAGAACAATCTGAAAAGGAATGAAGCAGGAAAAGAGCAACAGGCCAAAGATGATTGTATCGCCTTTAAAGGTCCATTTGGTCAGCACATAGCCGTTGAGAGCCCCTAAAATGGTTGAAATGGCAACGGCAGGCACCACCATTAAAATGGAATTGAGGAAATAGGGTTTCAGGCCGGTTGGCTCGACGCCGATTTGAGCCGATGACCATGCCTGTTTCCATGGCTCGATGGTCCAGCTCTCTGGCAGGGCCATCATATTGCCACCGGTAATTTCAGCCAATGGTTTGAGGGAATTGGCAACCATGACGAAAAGCGGCAGCAAATAGAAAAGCGCGAAAACAAGCAAAATACCGTAAATGAATATGCGGGTTCCGGTGCCGGTGCGTATTGCTGTATCCTGTTCTGCGACGGCCATCACTTTTTCTCCTTCAATTCGGCATAGAGATAGGGAGTCATGATGGCGGCGATTGTCATCAGCATAATCACTGCGGACGCGGCACCAATGCCCATTGAATTTCTGGTGAAGGTGTAGGAATACATAAAGGTTGCCGGTAATTCGGTCGCCCGTCCCGGCCCGCCTCCGGTCAATGCGATGATCAAATCATAGGATTTAACCGCCAAATGGGCGAGGATAACAAAGGCGGAGAGGAAAGCGGGACGCAGCAGCGGGATGACAATGCGGCGATAGAGGTTCCAGTTTGATGCCCCATCAATCTGAGCGGCTTTGAGGATTTCGTTATCAATGCCACGCAAGCCTGCCAGAAACATTGACATGACAAAGCCAGATGTTTGCCAAACAGCGGCAATTACAACGGTGTAAATGGCAAGATTTCGGTCCTTGATCCAGCCAAATTCGAAACTCTCCCAGCCCCATAAATGCATGGTATTTTCGAGGCCGATGCCCGGATCCATGATCCATTTCCAAGCGGTGCCGGTGACAATGAAGCTCAGAGCCATTGGATAGAGATAAATCGGGCGCAACATCCCCTCGCCGCGGATTTTCTGATCCAAAAGAATTGCGAGACTTAGGCCAATCACAGTGCAAATCACGATATAGAGCGTTGCAAAAATGCCCAGATTGATGATGGCAGTCCACCATGCACGCAATCCCCAAAGCTTGACATAATTGCCAACGCCAACCCAATCATGGCTCGGCAGCATTTTGGAGCCGGTGAAGCTGAGATAGATCGTATAGATGATAAAGCCATAGACGAAGACGAACATGGCCGCCACGGAGGGCGATAAAACGATTTTCGGCAACCATTCTTGAAGACGTGTACGAAAATCCGCCGTAGAACTGCTGGCTGTCATGGTTCCTCCCGGCATGGGTCATCATTCAATGGTTCGCATGTCACAAACCAAGGCAAAGGCTAGGATCAGGCATCATTCATTGAGCCTAAGATTATAGTTGAGTGAGGAACAGAGGCAGGCAGCCTGCCTCTGTCCAGTCTGAGCTGCTTATTGGGCTGCTTCTACTGCATTGACCAATTCTTCAACGGCGGCTTTTGAATCATATTCACCGTTGAAATGCGCTGTCACTACGTCATAAATGGCGTTTTTGACAGCTGCGCGGTTGGCGTGGCCATGGGCAATGGATCCGACCAATGTGCCGCTTTTGGATGCAGCGGCCAGATCGGCCATGCCTTGCTTGCCACAAGCATCAAAAGCATCATTTGGCACATCGGTACGGGCGGGGACTGACCCCTTCACCACATTGAAAGCAGACTGGAAGGTCGGAGACATAATGGCTTTTGCCATGGCCCCTTGTGCTGCTTTTGCGGAATCTTTGGAGACAGAGAACATGGCAAACTGATCAGAATTGAAGCTGACAGTGCCTTCAGAGCCAGGAACACGGAAGCAGAGAAAATCTTTGCCCGGAACTTTTTCTGCCTTTAAGAATTCACCCTTGGCCCAGTCACCCATGATCTGGAAAGCGGCATCGCCATTGATGACCATGGCAGAAGCAAGGTTCCAGTCGCGACCAGAGAAATTGTCGTCAACAAAGCTGCGCAAGGTGGCCATGCGCTCAAAGGCTTCGTTCATTTTTTCAGAGCCAAGGGTTGCTGGATCCAGATCAACAAATGCCTTGCGATAGAAATCTACGCCGCCAACAGAGAGGACGACGCCATCAAACATTGTGGCATCCTGCCAAGCTTGACCGCCATGTGCGAGGGCTGTGCGACCGGATTTTTTAACGGCCTGCATGGCTGCAACAAACTCGTCCCAGTTTGCAGGTTGTTTGATGCCCAATTCGTCAAGGATCGCCTTGTTGGCCCAAACCCAGTTGGTTGAATGGACATTGACCGGAGCAGAAACCCAGTGGCCACCATGTTTGGAGAATTTTTGCAAGGCTTTTGGAACAACTGCGTCCCAGCCTTCCTGTTTTGCAACATCATCCAGATTTGCCAGTGCTTTTTGATCGGCCCAATCCAGAATGTCAAAGCCGAGCATTTGCACAGCGGTTGGTGCATCGCCTGCGGTAACGCGGGCGCGCAAAGTGGTCATAGCCGCCTCGCCGCCACCGCCGGCAACGGGCATATCCACCCAGCCGATATTCTGGTCAGCCAGATCTTTTTTCAGCACCTGAAGCGCGGCAGCTTCGCCACCAGATGTCCACCAGTGCAGAACCTCCACATCTTCTGCCTGTGCCATGCTGGTTGTTGCCATCAGCGCTGCGCAAACGGCCATTGTTTTACCGATAGTCCTACGCATGAAATTTCCTCCCTATTCTTGCGTTGGTATGTTGGGTCAAGACTTATGTGCTGGTCTCTTTTACCCATTTTTGCCTTGTATTGCCGATCCGCATGACCAGCGATTTGACTTCCAAAAATTCCTCAAATCCGTATGATCCGATTTCACGACCCTGACCGGATTGTTTCATGCCGCCAAAGGCCAATTCAGGAAAACCGTCCATCCATGTATTGGTCCAAACGGTGCCAGCATGGGCTCGACGGCTAAATTCCAGACAGGTATCGACATTGGCACTCCACACGCCTGCCGACAATCCATATTCGGTGTCATTGACCAATTGGATTGCTTCTTCAAGTGTGCGGAAAGTGAGAATTGTTAGAACCGGGCCAAAGACTTCCTCGCGTGCGATGGCCATATCCGGGGTAATATTTTCAACCACTGTGGGCTGGTAGAATTGCTCTCCCACATTGGGAACGCTTAAAGGATCGCCGCCAAGGCTGACTTTGGCCCCTTGCTTGACTGCATCCTTGATATAGCCATCTATCTTTTGCAAATGCTCAGGCGTGACGATGGCCCCGACTTGCGTCTCGTCATTCAAGGGATTGCCAAAGGCAACCTTGCGCGACAAGCAAAGCACATACTCGACAAAGTCTTTAGCTATATCTTCATGCACGATGATGCGGCTTGATGAGTTGCAGCATTGACCGACATTGAAATAGACGCCGAAGGTAACCGCATCTGCGGCCTGCTCGATATTTGCATCGGGGAAAATGACTTGCGGGTTTTTGCCACCCAGCTCAAGAGCGACTTTTTTCAGGCTATCGCCTGCGGATTTGGTGATCAATTTGCCAACCGCTGTGGAGCCGGTGAAAGACACCATGTCAATATCGCGGTGACTTGACAACAGACTGCCCACCGGGTCGCCATAGCCCAGCACGATGTTGCACACACCAGCGGGCAAACCTGCCTCAGCCAGAAAGTCCCCAATCATTGCAGTGGTGGATGGAGTCATTTCAGATGGCTTGACCACGCAGCAACAGCCAGCGGCCAGCGCGAAAGGCAACTTTTGACTCAGGATCCAAAACGGGAAATTCCAAGGTGTGATGATGGAGACAACGCCAATCGGCTCTTTTAGCACCACGCCCAGAATGTCTTTGCCAAGCGTGTTGTGACTGTCGCCATGGACTGTGCGTGCCAACGAGGCGGCATAGCGCCACAAATCCGCTGCGCCTCCACATTCTGCGCGGGCTTGTGAGATTGGTTTGCCGCTTTCCAGCGTTTCGATGATGGCAAGGCGCTCTGCATTTTTCTCAATCAGATCAGCAACCTTATTGAGGATGATGGAGCGCTCTTTGCCGGACAATTGGCTCCAGCGGCCATCGTCAAAAGCGGTGCGGGCACTTTCAATGGCTTCTTCTGTCTCGTGCTCTGAGCCAAGGGCGGCCTGACTGACGACTATGCCATGTGAGGGTGATCGTCTGTCAGATTGACGCTTGTCGGCACTGTCAATATAGCGGCCATTGATAAAGTGGCGAGCTTGATAGGGACTGGCTGGCATTTCAAGGCTTTGATCGGAGAGGATATTGAGATCTTGCATAGTTTATTGTCCGGAAAAGTCTGGTTTGCGTTTGTCTCGAAATGCGCTCACACCTTCGTTGCGATCATCGCTGGCGGCAATGGCGGCTGCGCCAAGGGTTTCAATCATGGCGCTTCTATCCTCCTCTTGCGCAGCATGGATCATTGATTTGGATATTTCAACCGCTCTGGGGGAAAGAGTAATGGAACGGTCCAATAAAGCTTGTGCGACGGCCTGTGGATTGTCTTGAACAGCGGCGACAAATCCAAGAGCGAGGGCTCTGTCGGCTTTGATACGATGTCCAAAAAGGGCCATTTCTTTGACAATTGGTTCTGGCAGCAACCGCAACAGGCGTTGCGTGCCCGACCAGCCCGGCGTGATGCCGACCCCTGCCTCTGGCAAGGCAAGAGCTGCTTGTGGGGCTATAACGCGCAAGTCACAGGCCGCTGCCAGTTCCAACCCACCACCGAATGCATGGCCATTGAGAACGGCAAGTGTTGGTTTTGACAATCGAGCAAGGCGATCAAAAATTCTGTGGCCATCGCGCACCCAATGGCGAGCAAATTCGGCAGGCTTTAAATGGCCCCAGCCATTGATATCGGCCCCTGTGCAAAAGGCGCGTTCTCCCTCTGCTGTGATCATCACAGCTTTGATCGACGCATCACGCTCTATTGTTTCAAGATGACGGGCAAGCGCATCCAACATCTTTGTTGTCAGAGCGTTCATTTTGTCTGGATTGTCCAGATGAAGCTGTGCAATTTTGTCCTGTCTTATGAAATGGATATCGCTCATTTGCTCCACCCGAATGGCTGCTCTGACAAAAGGGAAAGCGGCAGAGTGATCGAATCTTTGGCCACCTGCACACGGCCATTGGAAGCCGCTATGATATCGCGCTCTGGGTCAATACCGGGCATAATTTCTGTTGCCAGCAAGCCTTCCTCAGTCAATTTGATGACGCAGCGCTCAGTGATATATAGGATCTCTTGCCCCAAGTGCCGCGCGCGATTGCCGGAGAAGGTTACATGCTCCACCATATCCACCATTTTGGTGAATTTGCCCGGTTCAACAACCTTGATCCCCTGTTCTGTCAAATCAATCTTGGCTCCTGCTTCAAACCAGCCAGAAAAGACAACCTTTTTTGCGCCGGAAGTGATGTCAACAAATCCGCCGCATCCTGCTGTCAAATAAGGTTTTTTGCCCAACTTGGAGACATTGACATTGCCTTGCAGATCAATCTCAAGGAATGAGAGGAAAGAGACATCAAAGCCGCCGCCTTGAAAATAGATGAATTGCTGTGGGGATGGCACAAATGCATCGGCGTTAGAGGCGCAGCCAAAGGCAAAGCCGGTTAGAGGCATACCGCCGACAGCTCCTTGCTCAATGGCCCATGTCACAGAATCCGGGTGACCTTCTTCCAAAAGGATGCGCGGCACCATTGCACTGATACCAAAACCCAGATTTGCCGTCATACCGGGCTTTAATTCCATTGCTGCACGGCGAGCAATGATTTTTTCGATGCCATGATCAGGCAAGCTGAAACTGTCCCAAGGGCGCATCACTTGCCCCGAAATTGCCGGGTCATAGAGCGTTTCGCAAGTTTGTTTCTGGTCTGGATCTATCACCACCAAATCAACCAAATGGCCGGGCACGCGCACATCATGGGGGCGTAGTGAGCCACGTTTGGTCACCCGGCTAACTTGGGCAATGACCAAGCCGCCGTGATTGCGCACACAGATTGCCTGCTCCAGCCCGCCGAGATAGGCCCCTTCATGTTCGTAAGTCAGGTTGCCAAATTCATCAGCTGTTGTGGCGCGTAAAATGGCGACATTGGGTATGATATTGGGAAAATGCAGCCATGTATCATCCTGAAACTCTACCCGTTGAACAATCGGATCTTGTGCGCCCTTGTCATTCATGGCGCAGCCTTCGCGGATCGGGTCGACAAATGTATCCATGCCAACCTTGGTCAAAACACCGGGTCGATTGGCGGCTGCCTCGCGCGTCATATCAAACAGAATGCCGGATGGCACATTATACGCCGCGACCCGATTTTCAACCACCATCTTCCAGATTTCGGGCATTGGTTTTGACGATGGGCCTGATGGATAGGAGCCGCCAAGAATGCGGGAAAGCAAGCCGTCTTTTGCGATATGATCAACCCCAAGCACGCCATACATATCGCCCGCTGCAATCGGGTGAATTGTTGTCAGGTTTTTGGGGTGACCCTCATCATCAAAACGCTCGCCGATGGCTTTTAAAACCAGATCCGGGCAGCCAAGGGATGAGGAGGACGAAACGGTCACAATTGCATTGTCAGCGATATGCGCCGCCGCGTCGGCTGAACTGACAATCTTGCTCATTTGGGCTCTCCGTATTCGATTGGACCTAATTTCTTGACCATATGGTCAGATTGGTCAAAAGGATCCATCATAATTGATTTATGGAACGTTCCAAACACGATAATGGAACGTTCCATATGCTGTCAAGGGCTATTTCAAACCCTGTAGAATATTGGCGATGAAGCTGTAATTCTCTGGCATTGCGGATTTTTTTTGCTAAATTTCCAGTAGAACAATCAAAATAACCGTCCAGAGGAATTACCAACCGCTATGAAACGTGCCCGTATCAATGAAATTCTGCTTGAAGGAAAAGCGTTCATCCGCTCATTTGGATTTGAATTGCCGCCTTTTGCACATTTCTCTCCTTCAGAGCTTAAAGCAAGCGATCACAAAACAATGCTGATGGAGCGTGCGATGGGCTGGGATATCACCGATTATGGCAAGGAAAAATTCGATGATATGGGATTGCTGCTCTTTACGTTGCGCAATGGTCTGCTCTCGGATCTCGATAAGGGCCGCGGGATGCTCTATGCGGAAAAGCTGCTGATCAGCCGCAAGAATCAGCTCAGTCCCATGCATCGCCATTTCTTAAAGGCAGAAGACATCATCAATCGTGGTGGGGGGACGCTGGTTCTGGAATTGTTTGCCGGGGCGCAAGATGGCTCCATTGATCGGCAGGCGGATATCTGCGTGCCTGTTGATGGCCGCCTTGTCACCCTGCCCGCTGGTGGTTTGCTGAAATTGGAGCCAGGCGAAAGCGTGACACTTTTGCCCGGTGTTTGGCACGCTTTTTGGGGCGAAGGGTCAGACGTTTTGATTGGTGAAGTGTCCACGGTCAATGATGACAAGACGGACAATGATTTCGAGATGGATATTGGCCGCTTTGCCAATGTTGAAGAGGATGTCGATCCCTTGCATTTGCTGGTGTCAGATTACGATACCCATCTCGCTTGATGCTTTTCTGTGTCTTGCCTGATGGTGGTGTTATTTTTTTTGTCTCATCAGCATGATGAAAACAAACAAAGCGCCAAGAGAGGTGGTCACGACCCCGACGGGCAATTCTTGCGGTGCAAGGATCAGCCGGGCAATCAGGTCGGATGCCGTCAGCAATAAGGCACCGATCAAGGCGCAAGAGAGAAAAAGATGTCCATGCAGTCGGCCTGCAATGGCCCGTGCCATATGCGGGACCATCAGGCCGACAAAGCCAATTACCCCGGAAATGGACACAAAAATTGCGGTGGCAAAAGCACTGACAAGGAAGATTTGTTGCCGCATGGATGTGACAGGAACGCCCAGACTTTCTGCGGTCATGTCCCCTGCCAGCATGGCATCCAGCTTGCGATGATTGCGTGCGGCAAAGATGGCGAGCACAAAAAAGCCCAGCAACAATAAAGCAAGACTGGACCAGCGCGCCAGGCCAAGACCGCCAAGCATCCAGAAAATAACAGAATGCGCTGCCCGGTGGTCGCCAGCAAAAACCAGATAATTGGTCAGGGCGGAAAAGAGAAAAGACACAGCCAGACCGGCCAAGACCAGTTTTTCAGGATTGGTACTGCCCAATCTCTGAACCAAGCCAAGCACAATCAAAGAGGCCAGCATACCGCCAATGAAGGCCGCCAATGGCAGGGTCCAAAAGCCCAGCAAATCGCCGGTTACGGTGATAACAAAGACAGCCCCGGTTGCCGCCCCGGAAGAGAGGCCAAACAAAAAAGGATCTGCCAGATCGTTGCGTGTGGCTGTTTGCAGCAATGCTCCCACCATGCCAAGGCCTGCGCCAATAATGGCAGCAAACAAAGCCCGTGGCATACGCAAATCCAGAATGATCCGATCAATAGGACCGCCCTCCCCGCCGCTCAAGCCAAGACTGCGCCCGATTGTGGCCAGAATGTCGGCAATGGCAATGGAGGTAGAGCCAAAGGCGATAGAGAGAATCATTAGGGTGACCAGTAAGGCCACCCCGACAAAATAGTGAAGACCATGCTGCATATTAGAACAGATCCGGGTACATAGCCTTGGCCATTTTTTCGATGGCGGCAACATTTGCAGGCCCCGGGGTCAGCTCTTCATAGCGCAGACCAATCCAGCGCTTGTTCTTTACTGCATCTGTTGCAGCCATAGCCGGATGTTCTTGCAGGAATTTGAAGGTATCTGCTGCGCCATTGCCGGTTTGATAGTCAAGCAGCACAAGGAATTGTGGGTTGGTTGCTGCAACAGCTTCCCAAGAGGTGCGGCCCCAGCTTGTTGGCAAATCGTGGGTCACATTGACGCCGCCAGCTGCACTGATCATGGCATCAGGAATGGCGAATTGACCAGCGGTGAAAGGCTTGTCAGCAGGTCCGTCCAACAAGAAGACGCGCAGGCCTTTTTTCTCGCCAATTTTGGCTTCCAGAGCGCTCAATTGCTCTTTCCAAGCTTTGACCAATTCTTCGGCCTTGGCATTGGTGCCGGTTACTTTGCCCAGACGCATTACATCATCAAACAAAAGATCCATGCTTGCCTGTGGGCGGTCCTTGTTCAAATGGATGCAGCTTTCTGTCAGCACCATGGTTTTGATGCCAAATGGCTCCAGGCTTTCCGGGGTAACATCGCCGCCCGGCTTCATGCCATAATACCAACCGGCAAAGAACATATCCGGTTTTACAGCCACAAGATTTTCAACGCTTGGATATTTCGGCGCCAGCTCTGGAATTTCGCCGCGTAATTTGTCAAAATCCGGGCTTGTTTTATACCAGCCGGTAATGCCGGTCAGGCCTACAATTTTGTCTTGCAGACCAAGGGCAAAGGCCATGTCGGTCATATTCATGTCATGCACAACAATGCGCTCTGGCATTTTGTCAAACGTGAGTGGCTGACCGCAATTGTCAACGCTGATTGTCTCGGCATAGGCGTTTGTGCTGGCTATCAGCGCAAGTGACATGGCAAGTGATTTTAGAGCTTTCATAAGATCCCTTTCCTCTTTAAGGATGCTCGTGTTTGAAATGAAGAAGGCACAGCTAGAGTATTGCTGCGCTTTTGAAACTGTGTTTTGGGATGTTCAGGAGAAGGTTTTTCTCACCACCGGGATGTCCAGTGCATAAACCGGGCGGGCCTGATCAGGGTGCGCAAGCGTCAGCAGATCAACGGCAAAGACATCGCGCACCAATTCCGGGGTTAGGCACTCATCGACCGGGCCAGAGCTGCGCAATTTTCCCTGATGCAAAATGGCAAGATGGCTGGCAAATAACGGGATAAGAGCCAATTCATGCAAAATGGTCACAACCGAAATGCCCAAATCTGCAATCAAAGACAGCATTTTTCCCTTTGCTTCTGGGTCCAGATGATTGGTTGGTTCATCCAGAAAGAGCAAAGCCGGTTCCTGCGCCAAGGCACGGGCAATATGGGCGCGTTGGCGCTCGCCCCCTGATAGCAGGCCCATTTCCTTGTCTTTCAGGGCCGTTATATTGGTTGCTTCCAGTGCATTGGAGATGATTTGCTGATGGGTTTGCGGGCTTGCTACCTGGCGTAATGGCAGACGCCCTAACGATACATAATCCCAGACTGTCAGGCGCAAATCGGTTTGATCATGTTGATTGACCACGGCAATTTTGCGCGCCCGCTCTTTGGCTGGCATTTCTGACAAATTCTGACCGAATAAGGTGACTTCACCACTTGTTGGCTCAATTAAGCCGCTCATAATGCCGAGCAAGGTTGATTTACCTGCGCCATTTGGGCCTGCAATTGCCAATGTTTCGCGCGGCATGATGGACAGATTGATGTCTTTGAGAATATCGCCGCCAGAATGAAAGCCGACATTGGATATAGTCAGGATTGGCTCGGGAGATAAAAGTTCGAACGGCTCATGTTTTTGAGCGGCTTGATGATCAAATAGCATTATTTCATCTCCCTGTCATATAGCTTGGGAGAGTATGAACGATAAAATATACTTTTTGGTTTCAAGCGAACAATGTCACTTAACAGGGTCTTGACCATCAAAATCACCATCCGGGCAACCCCGCCCAGTTTGAGGTTTCAGATGATGGCAGGTCTCCTGACTTACAGCATATTCTGCCAACCTTCCCGGCCTTGGTTTTGACCAGTGGTATTTTGACAGACTTGGCTATCTACAGTTGCGGGGGCAGTCACGGACTTGGCGCCTGATGGCTACACCTGACCGTGTTCCCTATTGTCCCGAACAGTGCCTTTGGCATTCGGGAACCATCGTCCCATATCCTGCTTATGATTATATCATTTTGCAAGAGCCTTTTTTAGGATGATGCGGATTTCCCAAAACTTTCAAATTTGTTGATCTAGGGTCTGTGGACATTTAGGGTTCCCATTTGTTTTGAGTTCTGATTCAATCTTCCAAAAGGGGAGGTTTGAATGGACCCGAGCAGATTTGTTCTCACGGATCGTCAGTGGCTTATACCAGCGGCATGAAAGATTACCCCATATGACCGGATTTTATTGGCTTTCTGGTAAGAAGCTTTTGCTGTGATGGTCTGGTTGACCATAAAGCAAGAGCGACGCAGTCCAGAAAGCCAATAAAATCGGCCTTCGGTGCCTTGAAATAGCTCACTCAGAGCGTTATCTTTCTAGGGCGCGCCTCATTGAATTGTCTTGACAATTCAATGCAAAAGGTTTGCATCAAAAAAGAAAATACCCCTGCATTGTCCGTCAAAAGATACCTTCTCAGTAAAC
>JAOXSH010000090.1 GCA_025800145.1 Cohaesibacter sp. | reverse complement strand
GTTGCGCAATAATGCTGGTAACGGGTGAGGTCCATTTTTGCGCCAGCAAGGGACAGCACCGTCGCCCCGCCAAGAGAAAAGCCTACTGCTGCTATTTTGGTTTCTTCTATCCACGGTCCAAAATTTCTGTCTTTAAACAGAACATCGAGCGCTTCGGAGATATCTTTGGCGCGCGTCCAGTGGCGAATGGAGCGCCGTGGGGAGCTATCGCCTGATGTACTGCCCGGATGATTGAAGACAAGGACCATGGCTCCCTTTTTTGCCAGCCCTGAGGCCAGCCACGCCATACTTTCCTTGGCACCGCCCGATCCGTGAGAGATGATAACAAGAGGATGTTTTTTCTTTTCGATGGCGGCACCAATATAGGCTTTTTTGCCTTTAAAAATGGCATTTTGGGCAGTTATGCCTTTATAGGTTTTGGTGGCGGCAGGATACCAGATATCCGCTTGTAATGGCCTATCATAAAAAGGAACAGCCAGCTCCAGACGATCATAGCCGGCATATTGCTGCAATGATGACGCCTTGCCCTGCTCGCTTAGAGGCAGCAGCCAGAAACTTGCGCAAAGTGCCAGAACAAAGCGCTGTTTGCTTTTTTGAGAAGAGAGATTGCAAAAAGATTTGAGATTGTTTTTCCGCATGGTCTTTTCCATTAAAGTCAGTGAAAGTGATGGCACCAAACTGTTGGAAACAGACTGTCTTTGCGTCCTTTATCCGGTTTCAGGTCGATTAAAACCGGATAAAGGTCCTATCTTATTTTCAGCCTTTTATGAATCTAAATCCTAATCATATGAGTGATGTGATGCCCGTTTTGCCCGTTCCTGCCTTTGTGGCATTGCTTCTTGTGTTTTTTGCTCTCAAAGCTTTCATTCGTCGGGATTGTCAGCCGCTTTTTCTTGTCTTGCTTGTGAGCATGGCCGTACAAAATCTGATTATTGCGCTGCATTTGCATTATGGCATAACCGCCTTGCGCTGGGTTCAGCCAATCAGTGCGAGCTTCATTCCTCCGTTGGCCTATCTTGCTTTTGTCAGCTCGTCTTTACGCTCTTTATCCTGGTCGCGTGATAGCTGGCATCTGGTTGGGCCGGGCGTGACGATCTTTACGCTGTTAGCCGCTCCGACATTGTTGGACATTCTCTTGCCTATTTTGTTCAGCCTTTATGGTGTGGCCATCTTGATTATTTTGATCAAAGGGCAGGATCGTCTGATCAAATCGCGGCTGGAGGCTGGGTCTGTGCCGCTTAGACTCTGGCGCATGATCGCGCTG
>JAOXSH010000077.1 GCA_025800145.1 Cohaesibacter sp. | reverse complement strand
GGCATGGATGACAACATGCAACATCAAGCCAAGGGTGTCGGTAATGATATGACGCTTGCGACCCTTGATCTTTTTACCCGCATCATAGCCCCGAATGCCGCCGCTTTCTGTCGTTTTGACGCTCTGACTGTCAATCACTCCAGCCGTCGGACTGGCCTCTCGCCCTTCCACTTCCCGGCACCCCATGACCAGGAGATGATTGATCCGGGTCCAAAAGCCAGTATTGCGCCATGCATAAAAATATCCGCGAACTGTTGAGACCGGAGGAAAATCCTTGGGCAACATCCGCCATTGGCAACCGCTGCCCCCAACATACAGGATCGCATCTATCCCATCGCGCATATGTGTGGTGCGTGGTCGCCCACCTGACCGAGCTGGCGGCAAGAAAGGTGCGATTATTTCCCATTCTTTGTCGGTTAAATCTGTTGGATAGCGAAGCCTGTCGCGGTTCTATTGAACCCGAGCGATATCATCCCAAGGCATGTGATCCTCCATCTTCTTATCAAA
>JAOXSH010000075.1 GCA_025800145.1 Cohaesibacter sp. | reverse complement strand
AAATCAGGTTCTATCCGTCCAGTAATCGGATGGGAGGCTTGAATGAGACATCTGTTTTGGTTGTCGGATGCGCAATGGGCGGCTATTGAGCCGCTTTTACCGAATAACAAGGGTGGTGCCCGCCGGGTTGATGATCGTCGGGTAATCTCTGGCATCATCCATGTTTTGAAGGTGGGCTGCCGCTGGTGTGATTGCCCTGCAGATTATGGCCCCTCGACAACGATCTATAACCGGTTCAACAGATGGTCGCACAAACGGTTCTGGGTTGATCTTGTTGAGGCTCTGGCAACCTCAGGTGCCGTGACCAAAAGCACGGCTATCGATAGCACCTATGTCAAGGCACACCGCTCTGCCCATGGCGGTAAAGGGGGGCGAAAAATCAAGCGATCGGGCCGTCTCGGGGTGGCCAAACCACCGAAATCCACGTTCTGACCGATGTCATTGGTCGCCCCTTTGCGTTCAAATTGACTGGTGGCAATGCTGCAGATAGTCCGATTGCGCCTGTATTGCTGAACGGTTTGAAAGGTGCCAGATACCTACTCGCAGACAAAGGTTATGATGCAAACAG
>JAOXSH010000157.1 GCA_025800145.1 Cohaesibacter sp. | reverse complement strand
CTTCCAACAATGTAAAATCGCCACTAAAGTGGTTTTGCGATAGCAAAAATAAACTGGATGGGTCAAAAGATATTCCGTCTTCTTTTAAACCGGCTTTGTCTATTTTTTCGGCGACTCTTGCTTTGTATATAATGTAATTTTCAGTGAAGTATATTCCTTTTTTAGATCTTATTTTTTCAAGATTTTTATTGACAAAATCAACGGTCTGATCGGTATAAAAATTACGTCAGTCGACATATTTGTCTCCTATTTGGCAATATGCTCTAGCTCTGCCAATGGACCCCGGCTGCCGGCAATGTAATGCCATCAAAGCTGACAGGATGATCATTATAATTGAAGAGAAAGCGCAGGCCCTGATTTTGGCATTGTCTGACCCCTTGCGGCATTGCAGTCACCGCAAGGCCCGCTTGCTGGCATAACTCAGACAGGATGGCTTGCCATCCTTGTTCATCGGGCCAGCCTGCCAAATAATATTGCCCCTCTTTGCCAACCATAATGGGATGGCCTTCTTTTGTGGCGATATGGACAGGCGCATCGGTTTCTAAATGTTCCAGCCAGCCCGTTATGGCACCGCCGACGGATAACTCTTGATCGGCAGAAGAAGGCAGGCTTTCGCTCATCACCACTTTGCACTCAAGATCAGCAAGATTGGGGCCAAGAGGCAGAGCAATGGAGAGGTCTTTGGTTTTCAGGCCTGAGCGCGGGCCATATAAACTGGTGCCCTTGATTGTTTCGTGTTTCACATCGTCCAGTGTGAGCAGGCCCGGTGCCAAAATCAGGGCATAATCTGATAAATCCGCGTCTGGCGGGACAATGTCAATGCTCAGACCCAATTGACGCAACGCTTTATAGGCTTCGAATGTCAGGCGGAAATAGTCAAAATCCGCACCTTGGGGCTGAATGTCCCATGCCCATTGAGAGACATAATCAAAGAGAAGCGCGACTTTGTTTTTTTGAGCCTGAATGGGGGCAAGACTTTGCTTTTTTTGCAGATCATCCAGCTCTTTTGCAACCTGACATGCTTCATATAATCCCTGTGCTGCTTCTCCATCGGGGCGCAAAAGTCCTGAATGCATTTGTTCTTGTGCGAAGGGAGCCTGTCGCCACCGAAAATAACACACCGTTTGCGCGCCATGGGCAAAGGCTTCCCAACTCCATAAGCGTACCATGCCGGGTAAGGGAGCGGGATTATAAGGTGCCCAATTGACCGGACCAGGTTGCTGCTCCATCACCCACCAGCGGCCTTTGCCGACTGTGCGGTATAGGTCATGGTGGAATGCCTGAAAATCTGGATCTCCTTGCCGCAAAAAGCGCTTTTTATGCTCCGGCTCCGCTTCCAGACGGTCTGATAGAAACCCGATTGGATAGGAATCCCACGAGGCAATATCGAGATCTTTGCCGACCGCATAATGGTCAAATTCCGTGATCCGGCCCATATAATTATGGATCAAAGGCGCTTGGCTATGGCGGCGCAGGATTTGCGCTTGTGCCTGATTGTAAGACACCACCTGATCAGAGGAAAAGCGGCGAAAGGCCAAACAATGGGCAGGGTTGGGTTCTGTGACTGTCAGATTGGGCAAATCGATCTGGCCAAACTCCTCATAGTCCATTGACCAAAAGACATTGCCCCATGCCTCATTCAAAGCCTCTATGTGAATGTAGCGCTGTTTCAGCCATATCTGGAATGCTTTGCGGGCTGCATCGGAATAAGACAGGATAGTGTCATGGCAGCCATATTCATTGTCAATTTGCCATGCGGCGATATGCGGATTTGTGCCATATCGCCGTCCCATCAGATCAGCTATGCGCTTGCTCTCGTCCCGATAGCCTTCATGCGAAAAGCAATAGTGGCGACGAGAGCCAAATTTGCGCTTGTTGCCCTGTTCATCCACTGCCAGCATGTCTGGATATTTATCCAGCATCCAGCGTGGCGGGGTGGCCGTTGGGGTGCCCAGAATGATTTTCAGACCCGCTGATCCCAGACATTCAATGGCATCATCCAGCCAATCCCAGTGCAAATTGCCAGCTTCAGGCTCTAGTCGGGACCATGAAAATTCGCCAATCCGCACCCATGACAGACCTGCCTCTGCCATGCGCTCTGCATCCTGTTTCCAGAGGACTTTGTCCCATTGTTCAGGATAATAGCAAACACCCAAATCTCGCATGGCCCTGTCCTTCTAGTCTTTGTTTCTACGCATATTTTTGTCCGAAAACCGCACACACTTTTCGAAAAATATGCTCTAAAGCTTTATTTGATGCTCGCGTTGCCCCTTATAGGCGGTTGAGACATAGAAGCATTTGCCTGCCTCCGGTTCTTTTGCCAAATCCTCTTCAGATAATCCCACAGAGGCCGATGTGGCATAGAGTGTTTGCAAGTCAGGGCCGCCAAAAGCGGGACATGTGATCTGGCTGGCGGGGAAATATTCCTCATGCAACAAAGTACCATCGGGACGAAAAGCGCAAATGCGATGATAGCCCCATTGCGCAATCCAGACATTGCCCTTTCTATCCACCACTGCGCCATCAGGATGCAGATTGGCTGCTTTGAGATCGGCAAACAAGACCGGTTCACCCTTGGGCCAGCCCTGTTGATCCAGTGCCACGCGCATCACCTTGCCAATCGCAGAATCGGTGAAATAGGCATAGCCTTTACAGGGCGAGAAGCAAATGGCATTGGGGATGCTGAGATCATGATAAAGACGCTTCAGCTCTCCTTGATAAAAGCGATAGATGCTGCCCATGCCTTTTTGGGCGTCAAAGCCCATGGTACCAATCCAAAAACCACCAAAGGGGTCTGCGCGCCCATCATTGGAGCGGGTGTTCGGATTGTCCTCTTCCAGATCACATAAATGACTCCGGGTGCCATCTGTCAGATTGAAATGGATCAGGGCTTTTTCTGTTGCAATGAGCAAATGCTCGCGATCAATCCAGCCAGCCGCGCTGACATGGTCGTCAAATGTCCAGCTTTTGGCCTGCCCCTGTTCATGGGTCAATAAACGCTTGCCTAGAATATCAAACCAGAAAAATTGTTGTCTTTCAGGATGCCATAACGGGCCTTCGCCAAGCTGACAGGGGCTTTCATCAAAGAGTGTCATGGATTTTAGTCCGTCCCTGTCTCTTTAATGGCCGCATCATAGGCATCCACCACCTGTTTTGCTTTTGTTGCCAGTTCTTGCATAGCAAGGCCGGGCGTATAAAGCGCCGTGCCAATGCCAAATCCATCGGCACCGGCCTGCAACCAATCGGCAAAATTATTGGGTCCTGCCCCGCCAACCGCATAAACAGGCGTGGAGAGTGGCACCACCGCCCGAAAGGCTCTCAGACCTTGGGGACCAATCAAATTTCCGGGAAATAGTTTCAAACCATCGGCCCCAGAGCGAATGGCCAGAAAGGCTTCGGTTGGGGTCATGACGCCGGGCCAGCTTTGCAAGCCTGCTTCTTTGCTGGCGACAATCACCTTGGCATTGCAATCGGGGGAGACGATCAATTTCCCCCCAACCTGTTTGACATTGGCAACATCTTGGGGGCTTAACACGGTGCCTGCTCCGATCAAGGCCGTTGTGCCAAAATTGCTGGCCATGATGTCGATGCTTTTCAAGGCATCAGGAGAATTGAGCGGAACCTCTATTTTTGTGATGCCTGCTTCGATCAGCAAACGAGCTGCTTCCAGACTGTCTTTTGGCTCAATCCCGCGCAGAATGGCAATAATTTCCCGGGTCATATTGTTTCCTTCATCACCGTATGGGCCCGGATCAGACCCTTGACTGTCATATTGGTTCCATCTAGGCATTGCGCCTGACAGCCCTGCTGGTGCAAAGCGTCCTGATAGAGTTTGCTCAAAGTTTGGGCGCCAATCAGCATAACCGGATATTGGCTCCAATGGGCTTTTGTGGCCGCCAATTCCGCCCCAATCAACAAGCCGGACAAGCGGGATTTTAATTGATGGGCGGGGCGGTTCTTTAGAAGATGGTCTGCCCGTATGGAAAAGAGAGTGGCGGTCAAATTGCCAGGATTGGCCAGAGCGTGCTCAACTGCGTCCAAAAAGACATTCTGATCCCAGTCTTTGCTCTCAACAGAATGCCGTAAAACCGTATGCTGCGAGAGAGCTGCAAAGACCTCACCGCTCATAAAGGTTTGAAAGGATTGTATCTTGCCATCTTTCACCCGCACCCATTTGGTGTGCGATCCGGGCAGACAAACCAAACCATCAAAATCTGGATGATGGGCCAGCAAACCGGCAATTTGGGTTTCTTCCCCACGCATTACGTCTGATGGCTCCATCTGTTTCAGACCAGGAAGGACAAAGAGAGAGAGATCTTTTGTAGTCAGTCTGGCCGGTTCTGCCCCCGTTGGCGCGCATGGGATGGTGCAATAAGGGGCCTCGATCCAGCCTTGACGAGAGCCGACCATACCGCAAGCAAAGACGGGTAATTTGGCCAAAGGGTCTTTTTGTCTGACGGCTGCATTGGCGATCCAATCTGGAATCAAATCCAGTAAGGCCGTTTCAAATTCTGATCGGGCCAACGTGCCCATGCCCTTGTCCGAATGGCGCTCGGCCAGTATCTGGTGCGCTTCATCCATGGCCCAGAGGCGCAGATGGCTCGTGCCCCAATCCACCGCAATCCAGCTTGGTGAGAGAGTATAATCTTGCTGTTTCATCCGCTCACCACCACTCCGCCATCCACAATCATGGCCTGTCCTGTCATCATTTTGCTGGCTTTTGACGCCAAAAACAGCGTGCTTTCGACAATGTCCTGTGGCTGGAGATGCTCCTTTAAGCTTTGGCGCTGCATATGCTCGGCCAGAGCTTGCGGGCTTGCCCATTTGTCCAATTGTTTGTCTGTCAGCACCCAGCCAGGCGCCAGTGCATTGACGCGAATGTTATCGGGGCCGAACTCCCGTGCCAAAGCGCGTGTCATGCCATTGATGCCCGCATTGGCTGTGACATAAGAGGGATAGCCGGTATTGCCCATCATATAGCTGATGGAGGTAAAATTGATGATAGAGCCACCACCAGCTTTTCGCATATCCGCAATCACAGCTTGACAGGCAAAGAAATAGGCTTTGAGATTGATAGATTGCGACCAATCCCAGAACTCTTCATCGACATCCAACGTGTCATGGCGGGCATCATTGGCGGCATTATTGACCAATATGGTCACCAGACCATGGGCGCTTGACGCTGCTTCAATGGCCTCTTTTAGAGCGTCAATCCTGGTGATATCACAGGCAAGAAAGAGCGGGCGATTGCCGGTTTCCTCTTCCATTCTGTCACAAAAATCTGTTCCGTCAGAGCGCTGGACAAAGGCCACCTTTGCCCCTTGGCGCAAAAAACCCTCGGTCAGAAACGCGCCGATGCCCGAGCCGCCGCCGGTGATAAAAACGGAGGCCTCTTTAAGATCGTGAAATGTTGCATACATCACTGCATCTCCTGACACTGAATGTGAGACTGAAACTGAAACTTAGATTGGCGCAAAGCTTTATCGCTTGTCTGAAAACAGGATTGATTGACAAGGAGCGAGGCAGCCTCTCTTGGTCTTTTTGTGTAAATTGTCATATCATTGTCCCCTCAATCACCCATATCGTTTGGGGAAATGCCCATGGCAGCATCAGGCCCTGTTGCATGAGAAAGGCACCGGACAGCACCAAATCACCCTGTTTTAGAGCCGGTGTCCCGCGTGAGAGATGATGGGCCTGCTGTTTGTTGGTAAGCGTTATTTTGTATAAGCCCTTATCCTGCAAACCGCTGAGGCGCAAAGGCCTTGGCACTATTTGTTTGGAGCTCGCCATTTGAGCGGCAAAAGTGACAAAGCGCTCTTTTGATCGGCTGAGATGCATTTCAGCCAAAAGAGCCGGATCTTGATGATCCAGACGCAAAATGTCCGCCAGCATCAACCAACTGCGATTGTCTTGCCACCATTGGGTGATGGTTGAGAGGGTATGGGCCTCTTCTTCGCTGAGCTCTCTTGGATCCATCTCAAAGCCCATATGACGTGATGCAGCGACCCAGGCGCGCATTTCCATCGGGATCACCCGGCCAGATGTATGGCATTTGCGGGGACCGACATGCGAACCGGTAACAATGGCCGGGAGAAAGAGAGCGGCATTATGCTGAATAGCGAACCGCTCCAAGGCATCATTGGAATCAGACAGCCAGACCCTTTGTGTGTGGGCCAACATGCCATAATCCATGCGTCCGCCACCACTGGCACAGCTTTCAATCTCTGTGTTTGGGAAATCAGCGCGCAAGCGCTTCATCAGGGCATGAGTGCCGCGACTTTGGTCATAATCACAGATTGGCAACACCCGGTTATGATCCCATTTGATATAGTCAACAGGATAACTGTTGAGCAAAGCGGCGATGGCCTCATAGAGATAATCCTGCACTTGCGGCAACGCCATATTCAGCGCCCATTGCTGGCGACCCTTGATTTGCTCTCGATGTCCCAAAATCCAATCGGGATGTGTTTCAAACAATCTGGATTTTTCATTGACCATTTCAGGCTCAAACCAAAGGCCAAATCCCATGCCCAGATCCTGCACTGTCTCAATCAAAGGCATCAGCCCTTGAGGATATTTGCGCGCATCAACACTCCAGTCTCCCAGCGAGCTGGTGTCGTCGTCGCGCTGTCCAAACCATCCATCATCGAGCACAAAGCGCTCTGCGCCAAGAGCGGCGGCTTTTTCTGCAATATCCTGCAAATCTTGCATATTGTGGTCGAAATAGAGTGCTTCCCAGCAATTATAATGGACAGGTCTCGGCCATATTTTGTTTTGGCCTGCTTGTATATAATCGCGAATATAGCGCTGAAAAGCTATGCCAAGGCCGTTCAACCCGCGATTTGAGCAGGCGACCAGAAGGGTCTCGGTTTCAAAGCAAAGGCCAGTATGGAGTTCTGAGGCGCTGGCATTGCCAAACTGGATTTGCCGCCTGCCATCGGGCACTTGTTCGGCCAGCATATAATGACCGCCAGATCCGCAATAGACATAGCCCGTGGCAGAGCCCTTGGTGTTTGTGCAGCCTTGTTCGGGCACTAGAAGAGCGGGGAAATTTTCATGGCCGGAGCGGCCCGTGCGGCTTTCGCGCAGATGGCTCCCCATGGTCCATGGCACGCAATTGAGCTGCATTTCACCAATCCAGCGCCCGGAGACATCCAGCATATTTTGGCTCATTTGCGAAGCGGGCAAAACCGGCGCAGACAGGCGATGCAAGCATATTGACTTTTTGGCGCTGAGCTTTGCAGAAAGCGCGAACAGGCCGGTTTCTTTGGGGCAGTCAAATCTGGCCTGATAGTCCAGCCCCAATGCCTCATCACAATAGTCAAGGATCAGGCAATCCTCTTTCTGATGCGCGGCTTGAAACACAAAGCGAGGAGTAAGCGGCGCGCCTTTTTCATCATAGGCCACCAATCCAGCCTGACCGGGAAAGCCATCGCTTGCCTGCGGGCAGATGGAAAGAGGTGGATTTTCATCCAGCATACCGCCCGTTACATCCATAGATGCTGCATCGACCACCATTTCTAACGGCTGATCTTTAGGCAAACTTGTCCCAAGATAGACAATTTGCGGCAGCTTTTGCTGGTCGCTTGCCAAAATCATGGTGGTCTTAGCCTGATCCAGCCGCCAGATTTGCATTATTTGACCGCTCCCAATGTCAGGCCTGCAATGAAATGCTTTTGCATGGCAAAGAACATCGCTACTGGTGGCAAGGCTGCGACCAGTGAGCCTGCACTCATCAGGTGATAGGCGGCGCGATATTCGGCATTGAAGCTGGTAATGCCTGCTGTCACGGGTTGACTGCCCGGTCCTTGCGTTAAGACAAGAGCCCAGAAATAGTCATTCCAGATGAAGGTGAAAATCAGCACTGCCAATGCCGCGATGGCGGGTTTCATCAAGGGCAGCACCACATACCAGAAAATCCGCAATTCACTGACCCCTTCGACGCGGGCGGCCTCAATCAATTCTTTTGGTAAAGCACGGATGAAATTGCGCATGAAAAGGGTACAAAAGCCGGTTTGGAAGGCGACATGGAATAGGACCAGCCCCAATTTGGTGTCATAGATACCAAGGCCCAGCGTTAATTCGCGCACCGGCACCATCAGAATTTGGAAGGGCACAAAATTGCCCGCCACAAACATGAAAAACAGCCACATATTGCCTTTGAAGCGATAGATACCAAGGGCAAATCCGGTCATACAGGATAGAGCAACCGCGCCGATGACTGTCGGCAGTGTGATCAAAACAGAATTGAGCAAATAACGCGGCATATCAGAGGCGGTGAAGACCAGCGCATAATTGGCAAAACCTTCAAAGCTGGAGGGCCAACCCCAATAATTGCCCTGACTGAAATCGGCCTCAGGCTTGATGGAAAAAATTGCCACAGCAATCAAGGGCATCAGCCAGAAAATCAGCGCCAAAGGCAACAAGCCCTGATAGCCAAACTGCCAGCTGCGGGATGATTTTTCAATCGGTGTTGGAAACATCGTCTTTTCTCCCTGAAACAGGTCTGTGGCTTAATGGCCGCGCTCGTCTCTTGCCATTTTCCAAAGGAAAAAGGCGATATAAATCATCATGATCAGGAACAGAACCACAGCAATGGCAGCGCCATATCCCATGCGGAAGCCATATTCGGACAGGGCAACCTCGAACATATAAAAAGCCAACACCCGGCTTTCGCCAAATGGGCCGCCATTGGTCATGATGGAAATCAGATCGAAACTGCGCAAAGCGCCAATGATGGTCACAACAAAAGCAATGAAAGTGGCCGGACGCAATTGGGGCAAGATGATGTGCCAGAGCATTTTCAGGCCTTTGGCGCCATCCAGACGGCCTGCTTCAATTTGTTCCGGGTCTACCGCATTGAGGCCGGTGAGATAGAGGATCATGCAATAGGCGGTTTGCGGCCAAAGGCCTGCAACAATGATGCCATAGGTTACGAAGCGTTCATCCCCCAGGACATTGACAGGATCCAGTCCAATCCATCCCAACATGACGTTAAACATGCCAAATGTGGGGTCATAGAACCAGGAAAAGACCAGCCCAACAACCACTTGTGAAATAACAAAGGGAAAGAAAAACAATGACTTATAAAGGCGTATGCCGGTTACTGTCTGGTTCAGGAATAACGCAATCGCAAGGCCTGCCGGAATGGCCAGCATATAGAGCAGCAACCACAGGATATTGTTGCGCAAAGAGACATAGAAGGCATCGTCCCAATATAATTCTTCATAATTATAAAGCCCGACAAATTCTTTCGGTCCCAATCCATCCCATTCAAATAACGAGATATGGAAAGACTGGAAAATCGGGAAAATAACATAAACCAGAAAGAAGATGACACCCGGCGCCAGCATCAGCCAAGGGGTCAGGCTTTGTTGATTGCGGTGCCACCAGCTGGCCCGGGACGGCAATCTGGACGAAGAGGCAAGAGGCATGGATGTCATGGCATGGCACCTTTGCAAAGGATGGGCAAATTAGATTGATCTTTTAGCCATCAGACCAAGAATGCTCCGGGAAAGATTATTCCCGGAGCAAAGGTTTCATCAGTCTTTGGGCGTTTATTTATAGATACGCTTGCGCGCACGCTCCAGACGCTTGAGGATGGCATCTTGCTTGTCAGGCTTGACCATAAATTCCTGAAAGCCTTCCATAGCAATTTTGGCCATTTCCGCCGGTGCATCCCGATCAAAGAATTGCGCAAGCGCATAGGCCTTGTTCAGCATCGGGAAGCCTTCATTGAGGAATTTGTCATCGGCAACAGAGCTGTCGGCATTGACCGGCAGCTGACCCAATTGACCGTTGATTTTGGTCTGGTTTTGCGCTTCGACAACGAATTTCAGGAAGGCGCGGGCATTGTCCTTATTCTTTGCCTGAGCCGGGATATGGAAGGTATCGGTCGGCGCATCTTCTGCCAAAGGAATACCGGGGGTGATTTCCGGGAATTGGTGGAAATCGAGCTTGCTGTCATCCAGTCCGCCATCACGAAGAGGAGCAACAGCAAAATTGCCCATCAGATAAGCCGCAGCATCGCCTTTGACCATGAATGGCAAAGCCTCTTGCCAGCTATAAGAGGTGTGATTGTCAATATAGGCCCCCATATCGATCAATTCACGCCATTTGGCAAAGGTGGCTTTGACCTTATCATCAGTCCATGCGACCTTGCCTGCCGTTAGATCCATATGGAATTCATAGCCATTGGTGCGCAGGTTCAGATAATCGAACCAGCCCGCAGCGGTCCAAAGGAATTTGGTGCCGATGGTGAAGCATTTTGCGCCGCTATCGAGGATTTTCTGGCAATTGCCCTTGAACTCATCCCAGTTTTTTGGCTCAGCCAGACCCAATTTGTCATACAGATCTTTGCGGTAATAGACACCCCATTGATAATAGGAATAGGGAACGCCCCATTGCTTGCCGTCCAGCGTCATGGCTTTTTTGGTTGAAGCCAGCTTTTGGGACAGCTCGCCTTCCCACAGATCAGATACATCCTCAAACAAGCCAGCATTGACATATGGCAACATGCGATTGCCTGCATACCATGTGGCAACATCGGGGGCGTTGGCCGTCAAGAAATTGCGGATCTGGGTTTTATAGGCTTCGCGATCAATGATGTTGGTCTCGATTTTGAGATCGGGATTTTTTTCCTGAAAGCGGCTGATCATTTCTTCCATCGTGGCCCGAGGGGCCGGATTGGATGTATCAAGGAAGATTTTCAGCTCCCCTTGCAAACCAGACGCCATGGCAGGCAGAGCAACAAAAGCTGTGGTGGCTAGAGCTGCCAAAGAAGTTTTGAGCATGGAACGCATATTTTCCTCCCTAATGGTTCCAAATAATGAAACTTTGTTTTATATATTGCAATCATAACCTCATAAGGCTATAGCTTGTCAACAGCGATGGATGAAAAAGAGGCGACAATAAAAGCTGACCCAATCCATACGGGAGGATGAAATGGACGTGGCTGATCAACAGAGCGCACCGGCACAACTGGAAAAATCAGGCAAGGCACGGGGCGATGGCACTGTGGGCAAGGCGCTGGATGTTCTGGATCTGGTCGCCGCCTTTGGGCGACCGGTGCGCTTTGCCGAGGTGTTGGAGAAGAGCCCTTATCCAAAAGCCACGCTTTATCGTTTGATTCAGACCCTAACCAACCAGAATATGCTGGCCCATGACCCGGACCGGCAAAGTTACGCGCCCGGCGTGCGTCTGGTTCGGCTGGCCCATGCTGCCTGGAAGCAAGCCTCTCTTGCCCCCATAGCCCGGCCCCATATCAATCAATTGAGCCTTGATACGGGTGAGACTGTGCATTTGGCCCAGCTGGATGCGGCGCAGGTTCTTTATGTCGACAAGCGCAATGCCCGCACCCCGATTGAGATGTATAGTCAGGCAGGCAAAGTCGGCCCGGCTTATTGCACCGGGGTTGGCAAGGCCATGATGGCTTATTTGGATGAGCCTTATCTCTCGCAAATGCTGTCACAACAAAGCTATCATCGCTTTACTGAGCATACTTTGTGTGATGAAGCGGCTTTGCGGGCTGAATTGGGCGAGATTGCAAAACGTGGCTATGCCTTTGACCGGGAAGAACATGAGCCACGCATCATTTGCATTGCCATGCCTATTCTGACGGGCAAAGGGCGGGTTTTGGGGGCGCTTTCGGTTACCAGTTCAACCGATCGCACATCCTTAAGTGCTATGGAAAGCCTTGCGCCACAATTGCAACAGACCGCGCACCGCATTGCCGAAGAAGCAGAAAGCTGGAATTTCCCCGATCAGCGTTGAGCTTTGTCCATCAGATAAGGGACAGCAGGCAGAGCGGCAGACCAGATCAAGAGTAAAGGCCAAAAGGCCACCATATGGAGGAAGATCATGTCAGGCTTGACATTGGAATCCGTGATCAAACGCTATAATGAAATACAGGTCATTCATGGTGTTGATTTGCAGATTGAGCATGGCGAATTCTGTGTCTTTGTCGGTCCATCCGGCTGTGGCAAATCAACTTTGCTGCGCATGATTGCCGGGCTGGAAGAAACATCTGATGGAGCCATTCATATTGGCGAGAGAGATGTGACAGCTCTGGACCCGGCGGAACGCGGTGTTGCCATGGTGTTTCAGACCTATGCTCTTTATCCGCATATGAGCGTGAAAGAGAATATGGGGTTTGGTTTGCGCATGACCGGACATGGCAAGCAAGAGATTGACGAAAAAGTCGCTAAAGCGTCGCAAATTCTCAAGCTTGATGAGTATCTGGATCGCAAGCCCAAAGCCTTGTCTGGTGGGCAGCGCCAAAGGGTGGCGATTGGCCGGGCTATTGTGCGCGGGCCAGATGTTTTTCTGTTTGACGAGCCTTTGTCCAATCTGGATGCTGAATTGCGGGTGGAAATGCGGGTAGAAATTGCACGCCTTCACAAGGAAATTGGCGCAACGATGATTTATGTCACCCATGATCAGGTTGAAGCCATGACGCTGGCGGACAAGATTGTGGTTCTGCGGGCTGGACGCATTGAGCAAGTGGGGGCGCCAATGGATTTGTATCGCGACCCCGATAACAAATTTGTTGCAGGCTTTATTGGCTCTCCGGCCATGAATTTTTGTCAGGGGCATGTCAGGGATGGCGCCTTGGTCTGTGACGGCTTTGGGCCTTTAAACGCGTCGCTTCCTGCCAGCCTTGAAGGACAGGAGCAAGGCGTGATTGTTGGCATTCGCCCGCAGCATATGGCGATTGATCGGGATGGGGACAGCCATCTGGTGGAATTGTCAGAATCGCTGGGTGGGGTCTCCTATGTGTATTTGCGGGCGCCTTCGGGTGAGCAATTGGTGGTGGAAGCTGGCGAAGACAGTCCTGCCGCCAATGGCGAGCGGGTTGGACTGAGCCTTCAGTCAGAGCGCATCATGCTATTTGATGCACAAAGTGAAGAGCGGTTGCGCTAACTCTCATACAGCCATTTGCCAATGATGATATCAGAAATAGGAAAACAGGCATGAAAATCACCAAATTGACGACCTATCTTGTGCCGCCACGCTGGTGCTTTTTGAAAATTGAGACCGATGAGGGCATTTTTGGCTGGGGAGAACCGGTTCTGGAAGGGCGCGCGGCCAGTGTTGAGGCCCTTGTGCATGAATTGGGAGATTATCTGATTGGCAAAGATCCTTTGCTGATTGAGGATCACTGGAATGTGCTATATCGCAGCGGCTTTTATCGCGGAGGCGGGCTGCATATGTCTGCCTTGGCTGGCATTGATCAGGCGTTGTGGGACATTAAAGGCAAGGCGGCCAATTTGCCTGTACATGCCCTTCTTGGCGGGCAATGCCGCGATAAAATCAAGATCTATTCCTGGATTGGCGGTGACCGACCCAGTGATGTGGCGGCCAATGCAAAAGACGCCATGGCGCGGGGCTTTCAGGCGATTAAGCTCAATGGCTGCGAGGAAATGCAGATCGTTGACAGCAACAAAAAGATTGATGCCGCGGTTGAAGTGATCGGCACCATTCGCGATGCGGTGGATTATGATCTGGGCATCGGGGTGGACTTTCATGGCCGGGTTCAGCGCCCCATGGCCAAGGTTTTGGCCAAGGAGCTGGAACAATTCCGCCTGATGTTTATTGAAGAGCCCGTTTTATCGGAAAATCGCGAGGCTTTGCGCGAAATTGCCAATCATGTCTCAACCCCGATTGCCCTTGGTGAACGGCTTTATTCGCGCTGGGATTTCAAGTCTGTGCTTCATGATGGCTTTGTCGATATCATCCAGCCGGATCTCTCTCATGCAGGGGGCATTACCGAATGTCGCAAAATTGCCGCTATGGCGGAGGCCTATGATATTGCTTTAGCGCCTCATTGTCCTTTGGGCCCCATTGCGCTTGCCGCCTGTTTGCAAGTGGATGCGGTGTCGCATAATGCCTTCATTCAGGAGCAATCTTTGGGCATTCATTATAATGAATCCAATGATATTCTGGATTATCTGACCGACAAAAGCGTCTTTGATTATCAGGATGGCTTTGTCAAAATTCCTGACGGTCCTGGTCTTGGGGTTGAGATTAACGAAGACTATGTCAAGGCATGCTCAGAGAAAGGGCATCGTTGGCGCAATCCGGTTTGGCGTCATGAAGATGGCTCCGTTGCTGAATGGTAGCATTATTCTGATGGATTGGCGCTCATATCTCAAGCGCCAATCTCTTTGCCATAGACGACGGATCAATCAGCTCATTTGTATGACCAGCCAGAGCGAGGCATAGGGCAGCGCGATTAAAACAATCAAGCGGGCAATATCAGCCAGCCAGAAAGGAAGCACCCCTTTAAAAATTGTTGAAAGTTCTACATCTGGCAGCACATTGCGCAAGACAAAGACATTCATACCGACAGGGGGCGAAATCAGGCTGATTTCCGTGACCACAACGACAATGACAGCAAACCAGATCAACACCAATTCAGGATCTTGCAAAAGCTCCAGACCAAAATCCAGCTCTGTGACCAAGGGATAGAAAACCGGCACCGTCAGCAGAATCATGGACAGGCTTTCCAGCACACAGCCCAGCACAATATAAATCAACACAATGCCCAGCATAACCAGATAGGCATTGAGCTCTTTATCGCTCACCCATTCGGCCAAAGCATCGGGCAGGCCTGCAAAATTGATGAAATTGGAAAAGATTTCAGCCCCGATGATGATGGCAAAAATCATTGCCGTTGATCTGGCGCTTTCAAGGGCAGCATCGCGCAGGCTTTGCTTTGTTACACCCCCCATATAAAGCGCGATCAGGAATGCTGCCCCTGCCCCAATAGCGGCGGCTTCTGTCGGGGTGAAAAAGCCGCCATAAATCCCGACCATGATCAAGACGAACAGGCCGGTGATTGCAATCACGCCCATACGCTCACGGCTGGAAAAGGGTTCTGCCCCTTCTGATGTGGGGGCGAGATCGGGGTTCAGACGTGTGGCAACGATGATAGCCCCGACATAAAACAGCACCCCCAACAGGCCGGGAATGACCCCTGCAATGAATAATTTGCCAATGTCTGATTCTGTCAACAAACCATAGATGATCATCACCACCGAGGGCGGTATCAAAATCCCCAATGTGCCTCCTGCTGCGATAGAGCCGGTGGCCAGACTGTCTGCATAGCCATATTTTCTCATGGATGGCATGGCCACTTTGGACATGGTTGCCGCAGTTGCGAGTGATGAGCCACAGACTGCAGAGAAACCACCACAGGCAACCACAGAGGCCATGGCCAGCCCGCCCCGATAGCGCCCAAGCAAATGATTGGCAGCGGCATAAAGACCATGGCTCACCCCTGAAATGGTCAGCAAATTGCCCATCAGAATGAAAAGTGGAATGACGGAGAGAGTGTAAGACAGGCCCGCATCAAAGGCGATGTTGCCCAGCATGGACCATGCCGCCCCCCAATCGCGCATCAAAGCGAAGCCCACAACACCGACCAAAATCATGGCAAAGGCGATTGGCACCCGCAGAAAAATCATGCCCAACAACACAGCAAAGCCAAGGAGGGATTCAAACATGGCAGATCAGCCTTTTTTGAGACAATTAAAGGTGATGGCAAGAACAAGCATGGCACTGATCAGGCAGGAAAGGCTGGCAAGAATGCCTATGGGATAGAGGGGAAGCTCCAAAGAATTGGTGACCGCTCCATCTTCTGCCAGCTTGAGCATATGATGGGCCAGCCGCCAGCCAAGCGCCAACAACACAAGCATGGAGGCAAGGCCTGCAAAAAGCGCCGTTGCCTTATCGGCTCCCTTTCCCAGCATATTGGCCACCAGATCCACTTCTATATGCTGTCTTGCAGCGGTGGTCAGCGGCAGAGCGACAAAAATCAGGGCAGCCAACATCAATTGTGTGAGTTCAAATGCGCCATTTATGGGGGCATTAAACCAATACCGGGCCACCACATCGATGCATGTCAGCAAGGTCAGGCCCATTAGCAACAAAATGGCACAATGGCCCAACCATCGGGACAGGCTGGACCAGCCCTTGATGGGCCGGTCCTCAAAACCATAGAGGTCTTTTGACATTGTTGCCGCCTTATTGGGATGCCTGACTGCGCAAGGCTTTTAGCGCTGCTGCGCCATCCATGCCTTGTGCCTTTACCGCTTGCGCCCATTTGGCCTCATAGCCTGCTGCCATTTTCTTGATTTCAGTCACAACCTTTTCTGGTGCATCACTGACCTTGACCGAGCTTTTGGCCACATAGTCAATGCCTGCATGATCGGCTGCATCCCATGCCTTGCCTGCACGCTCGGCAAAAACTTCTCCAGAAATGGACAAGATCGCCGCTTTATCTGCATCGCTAATAGCAGACCATTTCTTTTCATTCATCACCAAGAACCAGCTGGTATTATAGATGCCGCCGGGGATGCGCATACTATGGGTCAGATGCTTGGTCAGCTTGAAGGCCTGCAAGGCTTCCAGCGGGAAAGTCACGCCGTCAATGACGCCGCGGGAGAGTTTTTCAAAAACCTGTCCGGGGCCCATAAACTGGGTGGTGATGCCCAGATCCCCTGCCAGATCGGCAATATAGCCGCCGGGGGTGCGAATTTTCAGGCCTTTGAAATCTTCAATTTTGGTAATTTCACGCTGATTGTTATGGAACATGCCCGGGCCATGAACAAACAGACCCAACAATTTGACGCCCTTATGCTCATCTTGCGCTTTCAGATCCTTGCTATAGACATTCCAATAGGCTTTGGAGCTTGAGGTTGCATTGTCGCCAAGAAATGAAAATTGGCCAATCCGGGAGCGCAAAAAGCGGTCATCTTTTGTGAAGGAATGCAAGCCATATGTAATATCGGCAACGCCATCCACAGCCATATCAAAATGTGCTGGTGGCGGCCCTAATGGCTTGGCCAAAACGCGCACCTTCACCCGGCCCTCTGTCACCTTGCCCACTTCCTTGGCCCATGGCTTCATGACATTTGCCACAATAGGATGTTTTGGGGGAAGCCAAGAGGACATAACCAATTTTGTTTGTGCGCTCACCCCTGTCAATTGCAGGGCCATAACGGTGCTGAAAGCCGCCAGTGCAAGGCAACCTTTCTTCATGATAGAATGCATTTTTTCCTCCCATAAAAGTCTCAAAATCCCCTGTGTGTTATAAGATTATAGGGGCGTGATTTGAAATTTGTTTCAATTGTAACCAAATTTATATATGATTACAACTGCCTCCTTATTCATATAATTATCTATTTGATATTATTATAATAATTTTGTATTTTGACTTGATTTCATTCTTTTCTCGATGAAACTATTGCTGACTTTCTTTTCTGGTTAAAGCGAAAAGTAGCGCCCTTAGTCTTGCACTTTTGATGAATATGGGCCAACCATAGACACAAGAGAAAGGCGCGTATTATTATGGATGAGCTTCATGATCCAGATCCTGACCAAGATCTGTCCAGCCAACAGGCAAAATTGATGGCAGAGGCCTTTGATCTCAAATCTTTCTTTCCTTATCTTGTGCGGGTCTATTATCAATCCGTCAGCAGCTCTGTCGGGGATATTTACAGCGATTTATATGCGTTAAGCGTCTCGGAATGGCGCGTTATGGCGGTGCTGGCTCCGCCGCAATCCATGTCCGCTCTGGATATCATTGAACGCTCTTCGATGAACAAGGTCAATGTGAGCCGCGCGGTGGCCCGTTTGCGCAAGCGAGGCTATTTGAAACAGGATATTGATGGCGATGATCGCCGCCGCTCCGTGCTACGTCTGACACAGGAAGGATGCAAGGTCTTTCATGACTTAATTCCACGGGTCAAAGAGGTAGAGCGGCAGTTGCTTTCAGGTCTGAGCGAAGAAGAAATCCGCACGCTGATTTCTCTGATGGCGCGCGTGCGCGAAAATGCCCATCATTTGCCATCCTCAGGCAAGGCTTCCACATAATACCAGCGGCCGCTTTTTTTGCGGAACAGGCTAAGTTCGCGATGGGTCTGCAAAATGCCAGTCGCCAGATAAGAGGCTTCAAACAGAACGCTTCCCTTGCGATCTTCTTTGCCGCCTTTGTCGCAGGCAAGAATTTTCAAACCGGTCCAATGATTGTTGTACGCCCATTGCGCTGTGCCAAAGGCATCAAAGTTTGGCTGATAAGCTGGCCATAATGTTTGCCGCAAATAGTCAATTTCATGCAGCACATATGCGCTATAGCGCGAGCGCATCAGCTGTTCTGCTGTTTGCGGCACAGTCTGTGATTGCAAGAAAGGGCTGCAACAATGCGCAAATATCTGTCCGCTTTTGCAGGAGCACGGCTTGGCTGGATCCATCATTGAGATTATTTTTTGAGCTAAGTTAGGGTTCAAGCTTTGCCTATCCATCAACCAGATGCACAGATAGCCCAACCGGACAATTGACGCCGGTTCCTCCCAATCCGCAATATCCGTCTGGATTTTTGGCAAGATATTGCTGATGGTAGCCTTCAGCGAAATAGAAGGTTTGCGCCGGCAAGATTTCTGTCGTAATCGCGCCCAAACCGCTTTGCGTCAATGCACGCTGGAAGGCCTGTTTGCTTTCATTGGCTTCCTGTTCTTGATCGTCATTATAGACATACAAGCCAGAGCGATATTGCGTTCCAACATCATTGCCCTGCCTCATGCCTTGGGTTGGATCGTGATTTTCCCAAAAATGCACCAAAAGCTCGTGATAGCCAATCACTTTGGGATCAAAAATCACCAGAACAACTTCATTGTGGCCCGTGCCACCGGTGCAGACTTCATCATAAGTGGGGTTTGGCGTATAGCCTGCACTATAGCCGACCATCGTCAGATATATGCCATCCAGCTTCCAGAACAGACGTTCTGCGCCCCAAAAGCATCCAAGGCCAAACATGGCCCGCTCATAGCCTTCTGGGGGCTGCTCCTTCAAAGGGCGATCAAAGACATAATGATGAGACGCAGTGGCGATTGCAGTGGCTCTGCCCGCGAGCGCGGTCTTGGCCGTTGGCATCGCAGCCTTTTTTCGTTCAAATCCAAACATGACAAAGCCTCCTGTTTAAAGTTCAAACACGCACCACACGTGGGCGACGCTTGCGTCCCAGATAAATGAAACAGAGCCCGAGCAGCCCCCCAACCAACCAAGCAGGCATTGTCAAAATGCTTTGAATGGCTGGATCCCAAATCAAAGGATGCAGATTGCGTTGAATCACCGCCTGCGCCAAATTCAGGCTTTCATGATCAAATTCAAACCAACTTTCCCCAAGTGATTTCACAATCAATGTGTCCGCAGCAATGGAATATATGCCATCAAACACCAATCCCAATAGCGCCAGCGCACATATCCAAAGGCCCAAAAGCCTTAGAGAAAAAAGAATAAATTTCATAAAGTTAGCCTTTGATTGATCGAAATTTAGCAAAGCCGGTCTATCCAGATTTGTCTCATGGATATCTGTTGGCACCAAACTAGACAAGCGTTTGACAAAGCACAAATCAAATTCTGTTGACAGCATAGTGGAAAGCGGGTTGCGTTCAGAAAAATTTTGGCTATAGTGCGCCCACAAATTGGTATGGAGAGGTGGCCGAGTGGTCGAAGGCGCACGCCTGGAAAGTGTGTAGGCGGGGAACCGTCTCCAGGGTTCGAATCCCTGTCTCTCCGCCATTTTATGTTTGCAGATAGCCGCCACACCAACCCTACCTGCTTGGCTTCGGTTCGAACTTCGTTCTTCACTCTCCGCCATTTTTCTTCCATAGAAACTCGTACTAATGCTTTGAACGGGCTAGAGATTTTGCCGTTCTCTTGGTTATTTTAGCCTTTAGAACAGCACAATTTGACCCCTGCCAGCGTTACAGGTGGGTTGTCATTCTATAGCCCGGTGCAAAATAGAGCTTTGCATATGTCACTGCCGCGCCGCGTAACCATGTGATGCGCTCGGCGGTAAAAATCGGATCGCCCACGGGGGCATCCAAAAAGTCTGCGATTTCGCTATCCGCCTTGGTTGCCATGAAGCTGAGCTCCAGATTGGTGAAGGGGATTTTTCTCACCAACCAGTCATTGGGGCCGGATTGCTCAAAGGATTCGTCAATGACTTCTGGCACCACCTCTGGAACAATCCATCTGACTTCAAACTGAAAGGCCGCATTATTGGCATAATGCATACATCGCACATACAACACGTCCTGATCTTTTTTGAGGCTTAACCGTGCGGACAGCCATGAAGGGGCCGTCTGAAGGCTTCTTTCGACCAGAGAATAGCGATATGTCGCGCCGGTTGCAGCAATTTCGTCATGAATCAAGGGTATGGAAAAATTGGCTTTTCTGATCGGAGAGTTCAGGACCCGTGTTCCTGCTCGGCGTTTTCTTTCAAGATAGCCTTCTTCAGCAAGTTCTCGCAACGCCCGATTGACGGTGGTGCGTGTGCTGGAAAATTCTGTTGCCAGCTCCATTTCACTGGGAAGCAGAGAATCAGGCAGCCAGATGCCGGTTTGAATCCGCTCCAGCACCACTTGTTTGATATCCCGATAGCTCATGGTTGCATGACTTCTTGCCATAAGACTTCCCAATTTCAAAAATTGACGTTAATAGCCATATATATAGACATAAATAACAGCCGTGAAGCAGAATATGCATATCATCCGATGTGAAGACTATGAGCTCAAGCCGTGGAAAAACGGTTTGGGCAAAACACGCGAAATTATCAGCCAATCCTCTGGGGCACATTTGCTCTGGCGATTGAGCCTTGCGAGCGTGCAAAGTGATGGTCCATTTTCAAACTTTGCTGGCTTTGAACGCATCCTATGGGTCAATCTTTCGTGCCGTTGGTATAAGGTGCGCCCTTGTTACTCTGACGCACCTATAATCATTATATCGTCTCAAGCAAGTCTGAGAGGGCGGATTTATAGCGTGCGACAATGGCTTCGCGCTGCTTATGGCACCCTTCTTTGACCATATGGCGGCCCGCCGACCAAGTATCGATCACAACATCATCGGATGCCACAAAGCAAAGGCCATCGAGCAATTGATCATCACGCAAAGCGCAAAGGGCGGGATGGGTTCGATCAATTGCAACAAGATCTGCAAGCTTGCCCACCTCAATCGAGCCTGCATCACGGCCAAGGGCCTGTGCGCCACCAAGGGCTGCTCCGGTATAAAGCGTATGGCCGACCGATCCTTCACCACGCACCAACACATTGCGCTGCATATCACGAAGGCGCTGGGAATATTCCAGTTGGCGCAATTCTTCCGTCAGAGAGATACGGATATTGGAATCAGAGCCCAGACCAAAGACGCCATCATGATCGAAATAGCAAGCGCCGTTAAAAGGGCCATCGCCAAGATTGGCTTCTGTAATAGGACAAAGACCGGCGACAGCTCCGCTTTTTGCCAGAGCAATGGTCTCTGCGTCTGTCATGTGGGTTGCATGGATCAGACACCAACGCTCATTCACCTCTGCATTTTCCAAAAGCCATGCCACCGGACGCTGACCGAGCTTGGTCTTCACATCCGACACTTCCTTGAGCTGTTCTGAAATGTGAATATGCACAGGGCCTTCTGGCATTGCCTCTAATAGATTGGACAGATCGGCTGGCGACGTGGCACGCAGCGAATGAGGCGCTATGCCTATCTGTGCGTCAAAAGGCAGATCAGACAGACTGCTCTTGCAGGCTTCAACCAGTGATAAAAAGCGATCCACATCATTGCCAAAGCGCAATTGGCCGCCTGCCAGTGCTTCCTGTTGCACGCCGCCATAGGTGTAGAGAACGGGCAGATGGGTCAGGCCAATCCCGGTTTGGCTGGCTGCGGCAAAAATCCGCTCGCTCAATTCAGGCAGGTTGGCATATGTCTCTCCGCCGGGCTGATGATGGACATAATGAAATTCCCCCACAGATGCATATCCCGCTTCCTGCATCTCCATGAAGACCATGGCGGCAATGGCTTCAAATTGATCGGGCGTTAAATGATCGAGAAAGCGATACATCAATGTCCGCCAGGTCCAGAAACTTTCTTTTCCAGCGGCTCGAAATTCGGACATGCCAGCCATGGCTCTTTGGAAGGTATGACTGTGAAGATTTGCAAGAGAGGGAAGCAAAACATCGACGCAATGATCAGCAGACGCAGCTGACGCCTCTTCCTCAATTTTGACGATGCGACCGTCAGTACAGGTCACACAGCAATTCTTCAACCATGTCTGGTTGGAGAGAAGGTGATGGGCGTAAATTTTCATTTTCATCTTCTTTTTGTATATACATTTATATATAATGAGTATATTAAATAATCACTGAATGCAACTTTGGAAGCGACACTCATGACAGAAACTGTGATTCTTCGTGGTGCAAAGATAGCAACACTGGCCTCTCACCAGCCTTCTTACGGCATGATTGAAGATGGCGCCCTTGTGTTATCGGGCGGGCAAATCCAATGGGTTGGTTCACAAAAGGATCTTCCGCCAGACTATTGCAACCATGATGGGATGGATCTGGATGGACGTTTGATCACGCCGGGGCTGATTGACTGTCATACGCATGTTGTTTTTGGCGGTGATCGCGCACAAGAGTTTGAAATGCGTTTGCACGGGGCGAGCTATGAAGAGATTGCCCGCGCCGGGGGCGGCATCAATTCCACAGTCTGCGCGACAAGAGAGGCAGATCTGGCGCTCTTGTTGCACAGCGCCTTGCCGCGTGTTGATGCCATGATTTCTGAAGGTTTGACCAGCCTTGAAATCAAATCCGGCTATGGGCTGGAGTGCAAGGCCGAGCTTACCATGTTGCGCGTGGCACGCGAGATTGCCCGCTGCCGCCCTGTCACGGTCAAAACCACCTATCTGGGCGCTCATGCCACACCACCAGACTATAAAGAGCGTGAAGATGCTTATATTGACGAGGTGGTGATCCCGACATTGCATGCAGCCCATAAAGAGGGGCTGGTCGATGCTGTTGACGGCTTTTGCGAAGGCATTGCTTTTCAGCCTGAGCAGATTGCCCGGGTCTTTGATGCTGCCACGGCTCTGGACTTGCCGGTCAAATTACATGCCGAACAATTGTCCAATCTGGGCGGGGCAAAGCTTGCGGCCTCTTATGGGGCGCTGTCTGCCGATCATATTGAATATCTGGATGAAGACGGCGTTGCCGCTATGGCGAAAGCGGGCACCACAGGGGTCATTTTGCCCGGTGCTTTCTATACTTTGCGCGAAACACAACAGCCACCGATTGATCTGCTGCGCAGCTATAAGGTGCCCATGGCTCTGGCCAGTGATTGCAATCCCGGTTCCTCACCCCTGACCTCTTTGCTTTTGACCATGAATATGGGCTGCACCCTGTTTCGCATGACGCCCCAAGAGGCCCTTGCGGGCGTGACACGCAATGCCGCAAAGGCTTTGGGTTTGACAGATCGCGGCGTCCTTGCGGCAGGGATGCGGGCAGACTTGGCCATTTGGAATGTCGAGCATCCGGCGGAACTCTCTTATCGTATCGGCTTCAACCCGCTTCACAAACGTATTTTTGGAGGTCAAGTGTGACTATTCTCACTCTGGAACCGGGGCAAACGGGCCTGCCACAGCTTGAAATGGTCTATTGGCAGGAAGCCTCTGTCAGGCTTGATCCCTCTTGCCGCCAAGGCGTGGAAAAGGCGGCCAGCCGCATCAAAGCGGCGGCGGCTGGTGATGTGCCTGTTTATGGTGTCAATACCGGCTTTGGAAAATTAGCGAGTCTGAAAATTGATGCAGCCGATACGGCCACTTTGCAACGCAATTTGATTTTGAGCCATTGTTGTGGTGTGGGTGATGCCATGCCTCGTCGAATTGTTCGGCTTATGATGTCTTTGAAATTGCTCAGTTTTGGGCGCGGAGCCTCGGGGGTTCGCTGGAAGCTGGTGGAGCTGATGCAGGCCATGCTGGAAAAAGGCGTCACACCCGTTGTTCCAGCGCAAGGCTCTGTGGGTGCATCCGGCGATCTGGCACCTTTATCCCATATGACGGCTGTGGTCATTGGCGAAGGGGAAGCGGACTATCAAGGGGATATTCTGCCCGGATCTGAAGCGCTGAAACGAGCGGGTCTGAGCCCTATTGAACTTGGCCCCAAAGAAGGTCTTGCTTTTATCAATGGCACGCAATTCTCCACCGCCTATGCCCTTGCAGGTCTGTTTGAGGTCTGGCGTGCGGCCAGCAATGCGCTTCTCATCTCGGCCCTGTCGACCGATGCCATCATGGGCTCAACCGCACCGCTGCAACCCGAGATTCATATGTTACGCGGGCATCGTGGCCAGATTGATGCGGCCAATACAATGCGCTCGATCCTGGCGCAATCTGAAATTCGCGAAAGCCATCGTGATGATGACATACGCGTGCAAGATCCCTATTGCATTCGCTGTCAGCCACAGGTCACCGGCGCGGCTATGGATGTGTTGCGGCAGGCCGCGCAAACTCTGTTGATTGAGGCCAATGCCGCGACCGATAATCCGCTTGTTCTGACCGAGGCCGGTTTGATCGTCTCTGGCGGCAATTTCCATGCCGAGCCGGTTGGCTTTGCCGCAGATATGATTGCCCTTGCGCTGTCTGAAATTGGCGCAATCAGTCAGCGCCGTATCGCCTTGATGGTGGATCCGGCTTTAAGCTTTGATCTGCCAGCTTTTTTGACACCGGCACCGGGGTTAAATTCTGGTCTAATGATTGCAGAAGTCACCACGGCGGCCCTGATGAGTGAGAATAAGCATCTGGCCAATCCTTGCGTGACCGACAGCACGCCAACCTCTGCCAATCAGGAAGATCATGTCTCGATGGCAGGTCATGGTGCGCGTCGCCTTAGCCGTATGGTGGAAAATTTGAACCATATTCTGGGTGTGGAGCTTTTATGCGCGGCTCGTGGGGTAGAATTTCGTGCGCCTTTGCAGACCAGCCCACAATTGCAAAAGACCATTGCACGTCTGCGGCAGGATGTCTCCAGTTTGCAGGAAGACCGCTATATGGCCCCGGACTTGAAAGCGGCCAAAGAGCTGGTTGCCTCAGGGATTTTGCTTGAGACCCTCAGTGCTGAGCTGCCGGAGTTAATGTGATGCAAGTTTTTGATGTCATAGCAGGTGATGGGCCAATTGTGCTGGGTCAGCCCCATGGCGGCACATATGTGCCTGACGCCATTGCCGCACGGCTCAACCCCAATGGCGCAAAATTGGCAGACACAGATTGGCATATTGGCCGGCTTTATGATGGTTTGTTGCCCAGTGCGACAATCGTGCAATCCAATATTCATCGCTATGTGATTGATGCCAACAGAGATCCTGAAGGGATATCGCTTTATCCCGGTCAGAATACAACGACCTTGGTGCCTTTGACCGATTTTGACGGAACCCCTATTTGGCTTGAGGGTCAGGAACCGGGTGAGGATGAGGTTGAAGAGCGGCGCTTGGTCTATCACGCTCCTTATCATGAAGCGTTACAGGCCGAACTGGAACGGGTGCGTGCACACCATGGTGTGGCTATTTTGTTTGATTGTCATTCCATCCGCTCACATATTCCCTTTCTCTTTGACGGGAATTTGCCGATTTTCAACACCGGCACCAATCTGGGTACCACTTGCTCGCCAATGATTGAAGCCGCCAT
>JAOXSH010000048.1 GCA_025800145.1 Cohaesibacter sp. | reverse complement strand
TCTAAAGGCAAGCATTCGTTGGTGTCTGCAATGGCTGAAATAGTGGAAGTTAAAAGAAGCAAAACAGCAATCAAGGGCATGACGAACCTCAGATAAACATTAACTACGGGACTGCATTGACTCTGCAACTTCTAGGCGTTTATCAGAGTCTGCATTTCTTGGCTTTTGCGGCTGAATGCAAAGCTTCATATTCGCCTTTTAATCTTCCCAGTTCGTCTTTCTGGTCATCTGTTGCAGCAAGTAGGAATAGAGCAGGCCAGAACAAGATAAGGCCCACGCCCATAACCACAGCATCAGTTGTTGCCGCACTTTGCTGCTGTCCTGTGATCTGCTGGACCCTTGCGCTTACCGTAGTGAGTTCTTGCCTGATTTCAGCGCAACTGTAAGAATTGTATTGGTAGGATGAGACATATGTCGGCTTTACCTTACTCGGTGCGGTGGCGCATCCTGCTAAACCAATCATCAACGCAACAGAAATAGCTTTTTTCATAATAATCTCCAGTGTTAATTCGGAGGCATTGTTGTTCAAATACAATCAAGAGTCGAGTCCAATTTGAGTGATATAAAGGATAATCAGTATGTTCATAGGTCGTATATCGGCTAGTCTTATCCCGGCTTGACCCGGGTCTCTTTTGCCCTATCCTCGGCTTCGATTTTTGCTATTTCCAGTATATAGTTAAGTCGATCAGCTTTTTCTTGTTTGGCTAGTTTCAGAGTTTGGTTGATCAGGTCGATAATTTCAGTAATTGGTTTGCTCATGAACATCTTTCGAATTTTTACAATTACAGTATTGCTCTCAACATATCCATTTCTTTCAAAAGCAGAAAGTGCCTTTGTTATTGATGGTGACACAATCAAAATTGGTGAGGTAACACACCGCCTTCATGGCGTTGATGCCCCAGAAGAGGGCCAGAAGTGCAAAGGAGGGGGTAAGTGTGGTTGGTCTTGTGGGGGGGCGGGTTGGAAAGCGCCGATCTGGCGATAACCCTCGAACGACAAAATCAAACAGAATATGGGCTCGCGTAGGCGGGCCTTTTTTTATGGAGAAATGGCTATGCTGACTATGAGCCAAGTAAAGCGCGTTGTTGGAGTGAAGGGCCGTGATAACATTATTGGCGGTGTTCTGAATGGGTTAGAAGAGCATGGGGGGAGTTTTGGACTTGATAAGCCACATCGCTTTATTCCTTTCCTTGCTCAAACTGGCCATGAGGCGGATCGGTTCAAGACTGTTCGTGAATATCATTCCGGGGCGAATTACGAGGGTCGCAAAGATCTGGGCAACGTCTATAAAGGCGATGGCCGCAAATTCCGGGGGCGGGGCATTATTCAGGTTACGGGCCGCGCCAATACGCGGGAATTTGCTCGATGGGCGCGCAAGCATTATCCCAATTGCCCGGACTTTGAAAAGACACCCGCCGAAATGGAAAGGTTTCCTTGGGCTTTTTTGGGGGCGGTCTGGTACTGGCAGAGCCGCAACCTGAATAAATATGCAGATCGTGGCGACATGGAGATGCTTACACGTCGCATCAATGGCGGCTTGAATGGTTATCATGACCGGTTGGGACTGTACGTTGATTTCGGCCTTGCTTATTTGGGCTTTTCCACTGTCCGCGAGTTTCAGGCGTGCAAGGGCCTTGTGAAGGACGGGGTTGCAGGGCCACAAACACGCAAGGCCATTCATGAAGCATTGAAGGGCAATCCTGCATCGGTTCCAAAGAGCGATTTGAAACGCTCACGCACTGTAGCCGGTGCCGGGACGGCTGGTACTGTCGGGGCTGGGATGACTGTTGATGCGGCCATTGAGGCGGCTGGCGAGGTTCAGCATGGACTTGATCAGATCAGTGTGGGGACTTGTGTGTCGGTTGCCATTGGCCTTGCCGTGGTCATTGGTGCAGGGCTTGCTCTTTATGCCCGCTGGGATGATGCCGGACGGCCAAACTTGAAAGAAATTTTCTTATGATGAGCATTCTTGCCTTTTTTACAGGCAGTAAAGCGGGCCGGTGGTTAGCGCTGGCCTTGCTTATCATGGCAAGCCTGTCCCTGTTCGCTGTGCGCATGTTTTCGCGGGGCAGGCAGGCAGAACAGGCAAAACAAACCCAACAGGCCCTGACGCGCCTTAGAACAAGGATCGAGACAGATGAGGCTATTTCTCGCCTTCCTGCTGATGAGCGCCGTAAGCGCCTGTCAGACGACTGGGCCAACTGATTGCGATGGGTTTAAGCCGATCAGGCCTACGGTGAATGATGCGCGAATTATATCTGACAGTCTGGTTCGTCAGATATTGGAACAGAATGAATATGGCGCTAAACAATGCGGCTGGAAGAGAAGCAATGCCAAATAATAATAGAGAGCCTTGGCACTTGGACAAACGCGTCCCAGTCGCCCTGATCGTCACACTTATGATTCAGACCTTTGGGGCGATCTGGTGGGCGGCCTCCATGAGTGAGAGGGTCAATTTCCTTGAGAGGCAGATGCAGGAACGTTCTGATCAATCAGAACGCCTCACGCGACTTGAGGTCAATATGAAGGCCGTTGTATCTGCAACTACGAGGATTGAAAGGAAGCTGGATAGGCGCGATTAATAACCGATCTCAGACCTTTCAACGGGTTCGGGTTCTAAATCATAGGGTTCAAGTCCCTCCGGGCCTACCATTCAATTTTATTTTCACTTAAAAATCAGTGACTTATCTTTAATTTGGGCCATGAATTTTTTGTCCGTGGTCCACATTTTACCATTTCATGTTCTCAAGATGTTTCATCGCGTCAGCTGCAAGTTTCCATCTTTCGACGCCTTTTGTGTGTATCTCTGATGTTTTGTCTTGGCTATTCTGCCACTTATCCGGTTCTGTTGGCTTTTTGATTCAGGGTGAAGAGGTTCAGTTGCTGAATCAAGATTTGCCGATAAAAGGGCAAAATCGGCCTATTTGCCTTTTGCTTCAAAGAGCCCGTGCGCCATACGCTTTTGCATCCTAATAAGAGACTGGAGACACTTATAGGATGTGATTGTTGAAATTTTCTCTAAATAAGTTTAAGATGGTTTTTCTATTTATAATTTTGCTGTTAGCTTTGATCGGCTTGAAACTTGTTCATTAAATGTGTTCTGTGCGAAGGTTTTGCTTAATAGAAAGGAGTGAATTTGTTATAGAGGATATTTATTTTAGTATTTCATTATATATAAAATATTTTTCCTTCGTATTTGTGCTGAAGAATTTATCCATCGAGACAAAGATTTTGAATTTTGAATTGTCTTTCTTTGGTTTTATTTTGTCCTAAATCTTCAACTTGCCAGAATAGATTCAGTGAGAAGCATTTGAGCTTGGTCATCATTTTGCGGGAGGATGATAATGGCTAGTAATTTCTCATTGAAAATCGAATTTATTGGAGGGCTTTCAGTCACACAACAGGCAGCGTTTACCGAAGCGCGTGATCGTTGGCGCGAGATAATTGTTGGAGCATTGCCTCCTGTTATGGTGGATGGGCAGCAGATTGACGGGCTGGTAATAGAAGCGCAAGGCATTTTTATTGATGGTTCTGGCGGCATACTTGGGCAGGCTGGACCTACGATCTTGAGAAATGATAGCAATCTTCCAGTGAAGGGGTTGATGTCGTTTGATACAGGTGATTTGGCTCAAATGGAGGCTGACGGCAGCCTGAGAGATGTTATCCTTCATGAAATGGGTCATGTTCTGGGGCTGGGGACACTTTGGAGCAGTCACTTTTTTGATTTCGTAAAAGACTCAGGCTCAGACGACCCGCTTTATACTGGTCATCATGCCTGCCACGAATATGCTGTGCTTTTGGGGAATGAGCATGACACCGATATTCCTTTGGCAAATACAGGTGGTCCGGGGACGCGAGAAGGCCATTGGCGGGAATTAACCTTTGCCCATGAATTGATGACTGGATTTATTTCTGGCGTGAGTCGTCCTCTTAGCCGTATGACCATTGCCGCATTACAGGACATGGGATACGAGGTCGACTATAGCTCTGCGGATCCTTATAGCATTCCGGATTCTGGTTTATTGGCTATGTTGTCTTTGTCAGCTCCCAGTCTTCCTTGTTGTCGAGTGACACGGCCAAAGCCTGTCTATCTTGCTGACTTAGAGCAAGAGTCTTGAAGTTATTTCTATCTATAATTGCAGGGTTGGTGCTTTTTGCCGTGGTCGAAGTGATTGCTGAGGGTGGGCCATCTATATTGACATGGTCTGTTGAAAGTGAGGAGCGTAAGATAACGCTGGACCTTTCACGAGATGGTATGGCGCAGATACAGGCTGATAAGGGGTCCGTTCGGGCGGTGAATTTTTCTCGTCGTCAAACAGAGGATTTGTTCGAGGCCGCAGGGGTTTTGATGGGGGCCTTGCCTGATATTATGTCTCAGTTTGAGGCTGATAAGGATAATGCTTCTATTAAAAGGCTTGGTGTTTCTCGGCAATCATCCGACGTTATAACGACATTGCGTGTAAGCGGTGAGAGAGTGAATGGGAGGATTTCGATCAAGAATCTGTCTGCTTTGATAGCCCTGATGAGCGACAAGGCTTTATCTGATAAATTACGGCAAGCAAATGATGAATTTGGTGCATCTTTATCAGAGATGCTTATCGAATAGATGACTTCAAAATGAAGACCAAAAGCCCGCATCATGCGGGCTTTTGTTATGGAATAGTCGCAAGGATGGGGGGGCGGTTTTTAGGGTGTCTTTGATTTTTTTGCCGTTTGGCAAAATCAGATTGGTCTCGCCTGATGGGCGGGTGCTCGAGATATGGGCGATGCTTTGGGTACCATCGGAAAAGGTAACCGCGCACAGGGTTTCGGCCAGTTGCCCTTCCACCTCGATCGCATCGCGGAAAAGGAAGGTTGCCCCGTCCCAAAATTCCAGCGGCCCTTTGCTGGTATTGACCTCTGCCGCAATGACAGCTTTGTCAGAGGCCAAACTGGTTTTGGCCTTGGCGATGATGCGATAGGGCAGGGGACCGGCTTTTTTTGTGATCGGTGATCAGCCCTGTGCCATCAATCTGCTTTGACAAGGGGATGGAGAAATTTTCCGGGACCTGATTGATATCCATGCCCGCATTGGCCAGCACATCTGCAACGGGAATATTCAAAAAACGCGCAAGAGCTTGCGCTTCGTTCATTTGCAATTTGCGCTGCCCAGACAAAATCCGGCTCATGGCAGAGGGATCAATATCCAAATGCTTGGCCGTTTGACGAAGACTGGTTCCTCTGTCCTTAAAGGCGGACATGAACCAGCTTTTGTTCATTTTGATATCATTGCTCATAATAGTTTCATTCTGTTGCATGTTTCGCAACAGATGGCAAGAAGCGGACTTGTCTCTTGACGATTATGTTGTATTTGTTATATGTTGTGTTTATCGCAACTATAATGAGATATAATCAATATGACAAGTGAACTCCAATCAGAAACCCCTTGGGATGTGGTGTTACGCAAATTTGCGATGAATCAGAGCCAATTGTCCCTGTTGTTGAATTTGCACCGTTCGAAAATCTCCCGCGCCCGCACCAATGGTCGCGGATTGATTGATGCTTATACGCAGGTGCGGCTTTTGCGCCTTGCTCAACAAAAGGGCGTTGATCTTCGAAAAGAAGACCTGATCCCCGATGTTCATATTTAATTTTGTTGTATCTATCACATTTATGATGCTTGTGTCCTAAGCTAAACAATTAAAATAATTATTTTAGGTGTTGATCTTTTTTGTTTCCTGTTTTGATGGATCAATTGTATATTTATTGTGAATATCACAACATTAAGATGAGCTGGTTATGAGCTATGATGCGGACAGCATAAAGAGATCTGTTTCCCTTTCAGGCACAGTGTCACATTATGGTGTGAAGCTGTTTAAGAATGGCAAAGAATATGTCGGGCTATGTCCGTTTCATAGTGAGAAGACCCCGTCTTTTCAGATTTTTGTCGGCTCGGCAGGCCATCAGCTTTACCACTGCAAGGGCTGTGGGGCGACGGGAGATGTCATCAAATTTGTCGAAGAGATTAAAGGCGTATCATTTCAGGACGCGTGTGAGAGTTTGGGCGGCACAAAGGATGCCCCAGAAAACCGACCCCCCATCGAATATAAGCGCATAAATATCTATGAAGGCATAGACCCTGACCCCGTCTTGGATCATCCTTTTGTCATTGGGCAATGGGGTGATCTTTACAATCCCAAACGGGCAGAAGAGGGCAAGGCAGAGGGCAAGATTAAGCCAAGCCTGATTCATGAATATCGCAACGCAACAGGCGAGCTGTACGGGCTGGTGCTGCGGGCCGATTTGCCCGGTGGCAAAAAGGAAACGCCGATGGTGCGCCATGTGCGCCTGCCCGATGGGCGCAAGGTCTGGGCCCGGTTTTCCTTTGCCAAGCCGCGCCCCCTATATGGGCTGGATGGCCTTGAGCCAGATGTGAGGCAGGTTCTGGTTGTGGAAGGCGAGAAGGCGCGAGACCATTTGCACCGGGTGACGGGGCGTTGCGTTGTCACATGGCCCGGCGGCACCAATGGCGTGCGTCATGTGGATTGGTCCCCGCTGAAGGGCAAAGATGTGATTCTGTGGCCGGACCATGACGAGCCGGGCTATCAGGCCATGGTGCATGGAGAGGCAACGGAGCGGCGCAGTGTGCCAGGTGTTGCGCAAATTTTGAAGGATTTGGGCTGTTCTGTGCGCTGGATTGATCTGGATAAACGATCATGGCCTGAGCCGTTGGAAAGCGGGTTTGATGCAGCTGACCTTGATTGGAGCAAGGCTGAGATTGATCAGCTCATGAAAGATTGTGTTAGCGAGTGGTCGCTGCCAGACCTAGGCCCAGACCCCTCATCATCAGACAAAGATCTTGGGCCTGTTCAGGAACAGCCAGCAGAGGTCTTTCATCAGCCTGATGAGGACTGGATGCAACGCCTTAGTCTTAATCAGGATGGGGCGTTGATCAAAGCGTCAAACAACAATCATCTTTCCTTTCTTGAGCATCACCCTGATCTGAAGGGTGTTATCGGCTTTAACTCTTTTGCACACCGCACCATGGTTTTGAAGCGCCCGCCTTGGGATTGGCTTGCTGGCTCTCGCTTTGAGCCTCGCCCCATTGAGGATGCAGACTATCCCCGCCTTGCCCAATATATGGAGCAGGCGTTTCGCCTGACACCCAAGCCAAAGGCGCTTGAAATTTTGGTAGAGACGGTTGCCAAGGCCAATGCTTATGATCCGTTGGGGGGCTATTTGCTGGGCCTGAAATGGGATGGGGTGCCACGGGCGGCGCGTTTGTTGTGTGATTATTTTGGCTGCGCTGAGACGCCTTATGCCGCCATCATTTCCCGGCGCTTTGTCATTTCTGCCGTCGCAAGGGCGCTCAAACCAGGCTGCAAAATGGACACGATGCTGATTTTGGAAGGGCCGCAAGGGGCCATGAAATCATCAGGCATTCGGGCTTTGTTTGGCGAGGATTTTTTCTCTGATCATATCTCGGATGTGGAAAGCAAAGATGCGATGATGGAGCAACAAGGCATCTGGTGTCTGGAAGTGGGGGAGATGCATTCCTTCAACAAAAAAGAAGCCAATGCGGTGAAGAAATTCATGGTGCAGCAGGTGGACAGATTCCGCCCGCCTTATGGACGCAATCTTGTGACCGCACCAAGGCGCTCGCTGATGGTTGGCACCATCAATCCCGATGGGGCGCCTTATTTGAAAGACCCAACCGGGGCGCGGCGTTTCTGGCCGGTCATGACCAACCGTGTGGCGCGCGACCGGATAGAGGCGGACCGGGACCAGATTTGGGCCGAGGCTGTGAGCATGTATCAGCTGGGCAATCCTTGGTGGATACAGCAAGAAGAGGAAGAGCTGGTGCAAAAAGAACAACAAGCCAGAACAGCAGGCGATATTTGGGAGGGGGTGATTGCAGCCAGTGTCAAGCAATATTTTGCCAGCGAGATCTATCCGCTCAAAGAGGCCATCAATGCGCTGGGCCTGCCGATGGACCGCGCCACCAATCTGCATTTTGACCGGATCGCCAAAATCCTGAAAAAACTCGACTGGCATCTGGTCGCCGGATCGATGACAGACTTTGAACGTCATACCAACGGCATGAAATATTGATCCATAGGACCGGATTTTATGCCGTTGGTATAAGGCTGGATATGCGGCCTAAAAGTCTCATCAAGAGACTTTTAAATCGGGCACTGAGAGCATTTTGAATCAACACGTCGTTATTCAAAATGCTCTAGTCTTTGTTTCTAAGCATATTTTCCGAAAATCGCACGTACTTTTCGGAAAATATGCTCTAGAGCGTTGCGGATAGGATTTCGATATCCTGATGAATTTCAGCAAGGCTATTTTGCAAAGAATGATAGGCCTGTCTGGTTTGTGGGTCCTTATAAAGCGTTGGGAAATGCATTTCATTGAGATGTGCAAAGGCACAATCGAGATGAAAGGTGAGCGTGTATATTTGTTTGTTGGTGGACGGGGTGTGGTTGATTTCTTTCATGATCGG
>JAOXSH010000045.1 GCA_025800145.1 Cohaesibacter sp. | reverse complement strand
GAAAGATTGACCCATAGGATGCCTTGAAATGGTTTACTGGCAAGGCGTCGGCTCGATCGGACAATGCCGGGGCATTTTCTTTTTTGATGCGAACCTTTTGCATTGAATTGTCAAGATAATTCAATGAGGCGCGCCCTAGTTTGATGCGAACCTTTTGCATTGAATTGTCAAGACAATTCAATGAGGCGCGCCCTAGTTTGATGCGAACCTTTTGCATTGAATTGTTAAGATAATTCAATGAGGCGCGCCCTAGAAAGACAACGCTCTGAGTGAGCCATTTCAAGGCACCGAAGGCCGGTTTTATTGGCTTTGTGGACTGCGTCGCTCTTGCTTTGTGGTCAACCAGACCATGGCAGCAAAAGCGTCTTACCAGAAAGCCAATAAAATCCGGTCATATGGGGTAATCTTTCGTGCCGTTGGTATTATGCCGTTGGTATAAATGCCCGATTTAAAAGTCTCAGACAGAGACTTTTAGGTCGCTCATGAGGATCTATGAGGGTTTATGAGGGTCTATGACGGGTGGTCTGAAAGGGGAGAGGGGCGGCTCAGGACTTTTAAATCAGGCTCTAAGGGCTGATGGGGTGTGTTTGTCGCTTTAAGTGGGTGAAAAAGACGAAAGTGTAGCATTTTATCCCCTGACTTAGCCTTTTCTCCCATAGGGTCCGTCCATCGACCAACTTTGTTGCCGCGTTGATCCGTGCTACCAGCATAACAATGATAAATCTTTGAAGAAGGCTCTACCATGTCCAAAATCCTAGATGAGCTTGAAGCACGCCGGGCGCAGGCCCGCATTGGCGGTGGTCAGAAGCGCATTGATGCCCAACATGCAAAAGGCAAGCTGACAGCGCGCGAACGTATTGAAGCATTTCTTGATGAAGATTCTTTCGAAGAATATGATATGTTCGTCCAGCATAATTGTACTGATTTTGGCATGGAAAATGTCAAGATGCCCGGTGATGGTGTTGTCACTGGTTGGGGTACGGTGAATGGCCGTGTTGTTTATATCTTTGCCAAGGATTTTACGGTTCTTGGGGGATCGCTGTCTTGGACACATGCCCAGAAGATTATCAAAATTCAGGATATGGCCCTAAAAAATCGTGCTCCCATCATTGGTTTGTTTGATGCGGGTGGCGCGCGTATTCAGGAAGGGGTTGCTGCCCTTGGCGGTTATGGCGAAGTATTCCAGCGCAATGTGATGGCGTCTGGTGTTATTCCGCAGATTTCTGTGATTATGGGTCCTTGTGCCGGTGGTGATGTTTATTCTCCTGCCATGACGGATTTTATCTTCATGGTGCGTGATCGCTCCTATATGTTTGTGACTGGTCCTGATGTGGTGAAAACCGTCACCAATGAGGAAGTCAGCTCTGAGGAATTGGGTGGGGCGTCTATTCACACCACCAAATCTTCCATTGCGGATGGGGCCTATGATGATGATGTGGAAGCTTTGTTGCAGATGCGTCGTCTGATTGACTTTCTGCCCTCTTCCAATGTTGCGGATGTGCCAGAAATCGAGAGCTATGATCCTTGGGATCGTATTGAGGATTCGCTCGATACCTTGGTGCCGGATAATCCCAACAAGCCCTATGATATGAAAGAGCTGATCCTGAAAACGGTGGATGAAGGCGACTTTTTCGAAATTCAGGAAGCGTTTGCCCAGAATATTATTACAGGTTTTGGTCGCATTGAAGGGCGGACCGTTGGCTTTGTTGCCAATCAGCCAATGGTTTTGGCTGGTGTTCTGGACTCTGATGCCTCACGTAAGGCGGCGCGGTTTGTGCGTTTCTGCGATGCCTTTGAAATTCCTGTTGTGACTTATGTTGACGTTCCGGGCTTCTTGCCTGGGACCGATCAGGAATATGGCGGCTTGATCAAGCATGGGGCTAAATTGCTGTTTGCCTATGCTGAGGCAACTGTTCCCAAAGTTACCGTTATTACCCGTAAAGCCTATGGTGGGGCTTATGATGTGATGGCCTCCAAACATTTGCGCGGAGATGTTAATTATGCCTGGCCGTCAGCTCAGATTGCGGTGATGGGTGCCAAAGGGGCTGTTGAGATCATTTTCCGCAAGGATATGGATGATTCTGAGAAGATTGCCCAGCATACGCAGGATTATGAAGATCGCTTCCTGTCGCCGTTTGTGGCAGCAGAGCGTGGCTTCATTGATGAAGTGATTATGCCAAAATCCACCCGCCGCCGTTTGGCGCGTGCCTTGAGCATGTTGCGCAACAAGCAATTGGAAAATCCATGGAAGAAGCACGATAATATTCCGCTTTAATGCGTGTCTTTTTTCCTTTTGAATGACCGGATTTAAAAAATCGCGTTTCGTTAACCGAAGCGCGATTTTTTTTATATAGCCTTTTTCGTTGCAAGGTGGGGACAGAATGGCAACGGGCTGAATGAGGCCGGGTTTGCTGAATGGACGTGTGTGATGTTAGTCAGTTTGATTGTTGGCAGTTTTGTTATTACCGCCTGTGTCTTCATTCAGATTTTTGGTGTGATTGAGTTGAGCAGCCGGGTCAAAGCCTTGGCCCGCTTTGGTGGGCATATCTCTGTTCATTATAAGAAGATGTGGCTGATGGTTGCCACGGTTTTGGGCATCTTTGGCATTCATGCTTTTCAGATTTGGGTTTGGGCCTTTACTTATTGGCTGATTGATGCGTTGCCCGATTTTCACATGTCGCTGTATTTTTCGACCGTGACCTTTTCGACGCTTGGCTATGGGGATGTGATCCTGTCGCCTGATTGGCGTATTTTGGGGGCTTTGGAGGGGATTGCCGGTTTCATCCATATTGGATGGTCAACGGCTTATTTGATCACAGCCAGCACGCGCTATGGCCCTTTCACAGAAGGGGATCATTTCTGATCCCCTATCTTGTTTTATCATTCCTCAAGACGTTCGATGTCGCTGATATCAAGCTTGGCCAGTGCCTGATCGATGCTAAGGCCATTGAGGGAAAAGTCTGGTTCCAGATCCTTTAACGGCACCAGAACAAAGCCACGCTCCATCATGTAAGGGTGGGGGACGGTGAGGGCATCCTGATCGACTGTTTCCTTGCCATAGGTCAGAATGTCGATATCAATGATGCGTGGTCCCCAATGTTCCAGACGCTCGCGCCCCATATCATGCTCTGTTTTCAGGCATTGAGCCAGCAGATCAACGGCTGCCAGATCTGTCTCAATTTGTGCACAGGCATTGACGAAAGGGGGTTGATTTTCATTGCCCCAAGGTGGGGTTTTATAAAAATGTGACAAAGCAATCAATTTGATCTTGGAATGCTGGTCCAACGTGGTGACAGCTGTGCGAATGGATTGCCGTGGATCGCCCAGATTGCCACCAAGGCTCAGATAGGCGCGAATCATAGGCCATAATCCTTGCGCTTGCGGGTGATTTCGACCGCGATATCCTTAATGATAGCGGGAATCGGGGCCTCTGGCTTGCGCACCTTGAGGCGCACGCTCTGGAGCTTGTCCATATGGGTGAGTAAATCTTTGGCAACGGCTTCTGCCAAAGCTTCAATCAGCTTAAAGCGTTGGCCGGTGACAATATCTTCGATGCGTTTGGCAATATGGTCATAGCGGACTGTCTGGTTCTCGTCATCGCTGATACCGGCAATGGAGAGATCGAGATAGCAATCAAGATCAAAGTAAAAGCGCTGGCCGAGATTGGCCTCTTCCTGATAGACGCCATGATAGGCAAAGAAAGCCAAATCGCGCAGGATGATTCTGTCCATGATATATCCTTGATTGGTGGGCCGTTGGTATTATTTGGCCTGCTGAATGGCCTTGGTAATGGTCAGGGCGTCCAGATGGGCTTCCACATCATGGACGCGGAAAATATGCGCGCCTTTCATTTGTGCAATGACATTGGAGGCAATGGTTCCGAACAAGCGATCTTGCGGTTCTTTATCCAGCAATTTGCCGATGAAGCTTTTGCGCGATGTTCCCATCAGGAGCGGATAGCCCCAAGCGCAAATCTCTTCCAGACGGCCTAAGATAACCAGATTGTCCTCGAAGCTTTTGCCAAAGCCGATGCCGGGGTCGAGAATGATATGGTGGTCGGACAGGCCCGCTTTCAAGGCAATTTCGATGGAGCGATCAAAGAAAGCTTTCATCGTATCAAGCAGATCTGTATCGGCAGGGATGGCTTTTTCCCAGTGATTGATGATCACCGGGGCCTGATGCTCGGCGGCGGCTTTTGCAATGTCCGGCTCGCGCTGTAAACCCCAGACATCATTGACAATATGGGCGCCAGACTCAAGGGCGGCTTCTGCGACTTTTGCTTTGTAAGTGTCGATGGACAGGGCGGTGTCCAGCTTTGCGGCATTGATGGCTTGTATGGCCGGTTTGATGCGGGCCAGCTCTTCATCCAATCCTACGACTTGCGCACCGGGGCGGGTTGATTCTCCGCCAATATCGAGAATATGTGCGCCTTCCTGCGCCAATTGTCTGGCATGGGCGAGGGCTGCCTCTTCTTTATCGAATTGTCCGCCATCTGAAAAGGAATCAGGCGTTACATTGATGATGCCCATGATCAGGGGCATATGGTCCGGTTGCCACTGGATTGGCCCCAGAGGGCGGGGGGCAAGAGATATGCTCACGATCTCACTCCTTGGTTTTGTTTCTTTTAGAGCCTGATTCAAAAGTCCTGAGCCGCCCCTCTCGCCCTTTTCAGACCGCCATGAGGGTATAACCGACGGGTGGTCTGAAAAAGGGGGAGAGGGGCCGGATATGCGGCCTAAAAATCTCATCAAGAGACTTTTAAATCGGGCATTTAGGCTTTGCAATGCAGGTTTGCTTTGTGCTTTGTGCTTTGTCATCTTTTGCCTTTGGTTCTTTGTGACCAGAGGCGGGCTAAAGATCAAGCCAAAGGCGAGAAAAGCGCTTTTGAGGGCTAGTTATCCTCAAGCTGAGGGTGTCAAAAGGTCGGACTTTTGGGCCTATGGCTTAAACCAAAGGCGCATTTTTGCCCTTTCCTGGGCAGAATTACGGCTTTTTGTCCGACGTCCGCCGTTCGTCCGAGTTGTTTATCTCTCTGGCTCGTCTTACAACATGGGAATAGAAGAAAACCAACGCATGTGCAGGATTGTCATGTTCAAAAAGATTTTGATTGCTAACCGCGGGGAAATCGCCTGCCGCGTGATTAAGTCAGCTCAGAAGATGGGCATTAAAACCGTTGCTGTCTATTCCGATGCGGATCAGGATGCTCTGCATGTGAAAATGGCGGATGAAGCGGTTCATCTTGGCCCGCCGCCAGCGGCAGACTCCTATCTTTTGGGTGACAAGATCATTCAGGCTTGTGTGGAAACTGGTGCAGAAGCTGTGCATCCGGGCTATGGATTTTTGTCCGAGAATGCCGACTTTTGTAAAGCATTGGCGGATGCCGGGATTGAGTTTATTGGCCCGCCTCCCGGCGCTATTCAGGCAATGGGCGACAAGATCGAATCCAAGAAATTTGCCAATGAGGCGAAGGTTTCGACCGTGCCGGGCCATATGGATGTGATTGAAGATGCCGAACATGCCGTGCGCATTGCCAAGGATGTTGGCTTCCCGGTGATGATCAAAGCCTCTGCTGGCGGCGGCGGCAAGGGAATGCGTATTGCTTGGGATGAAGATGAGGCTCGCGAAGGCTTTCAATTGGCCAAGTCCGAGGCCAAGTCGTCTTTTGGTGATGATCGTTGTTTCATTGAAAAGTTTGTTGTTGGTCCGCGCCATATTGAAATTCAGGTTTTGGCCGACAAGCATGGCAATGCCGTTTATCTGGGCGAACGCGAATGTTCCATTCAGCGCCGTAACCAAAAGGTGATTGAAGAAGCACCATCGCCTTTCCTAGATGAGAAAACCCGAAAAGCCATGGGCGAGCAGGCTGTGGCTCTGGCAAAGGCCGTTGATTATTGCTCTGCCGGTACGGTGGAGTTTATTGTCGACAAGGACAAGAATTTCTATTTCCTTGAAATGAATACCCGCCTTCAGGTGGAGCATCCGGTCACTGAATTGATCACGGGTGTTGATCTGGTTGAGCAGATGATCCGCGTTGCCTATGGCGAGATGCTGGAGATTTCTCAGGATGATATCAAGCTCAATGGCTGGGCGATTGAAAGCCGTATTTATGCGGAAGATCCATTTCGTAATTTCCTGCCATCCATTGGCCGTCTGGTGAATTATATGCCACCAGAAGAGGGAACTGTGGATGGGCTGACAATACGCAATGATACTGGCGTTGTGTCGGGCTCTGAAATTTCCATGTTTTATGACCCGATGATTGCCAAGCTCTGCACCCATGCTGATACGCGTGAGGCTGCGATTGCGCATATGTCCACTGCGCTGGATGCCTTTGTGGTTGACGGGATTGAGCATAATGTGCCGTTCTTGGCGGCCTTGATGGATCATCCACGCTGGAAAGCTGGCAATTTGACCACCGCTTTCATTGCCGAGGAATATCCAGACGGCTTTGGAGGGGTATCCCTTGATGAGCAGAGCGAAAAGGCTTTGGCTGCTGTCGCGCTTTCCATGGAAATGGTGCGTAAAAATCGTCTTGATGATTTGATTGATCGTATGGCACCGCATTCTGGTGAAACGCGGCAGGAATGGGTTGTGGCTCTTTCTAAAGAAAACCGCGTGGCGGTTGATTTTGTTGCTGGTATGCCATCCACTCCTATTGAGATGGATATGCAATATGACGATGGTACGCGGGTTTCTGTGGTCTCTGACTGGGTGCCCGGTGCCAAGCTCTGGACCGGTACGGTCGGTGGCAAAAAATTGACGGTGCAGGTGCGCAATGGTCTGAATGCTTATCAGCTCACCCATTCCGGTGTGCAGGTGTCTGCCAAGGTGATGCGCCCCAACGTGGCCGCAATGGAAGCCTTAATGCCGGTTCGCATTCCGCCAGATACCTCTAATTTGCTTCTCTGCCCAATGCCGGGTCTGGTTGTCTCCATTGCTGTTCAGGAAGGCCAGCAAGTGCAGGCAGGGGAGGCTCTGGCCACTGTGGAAGCCATGAAAATGGAAAATATTCTGCGTGCCGAGCGTGATCTGGTGGTTTCCAAGATCAATGCTGCGCCGGGAGACAGTTTGGCCGTTGATGCGGTGATCATGGAATTTGCCAGCGGCGATGATGCTTAGGTGGCTGTTTCAGCATTTTGATATTAGGACGTAGAGTCATAAAACCCGGGTCAAAGGATCCGGGTTTTTTTGTTTGCTATCGCGCAATGGATGCCAAAATGGTGCTGATCTGTCTGAAATGATCATTTATGGCATCGCTGATATGAAGCGCGAAATGGTAAGCAAAGGAGAGGGACACCATCATCATCAAAGCATGGCTGGTGATGGCGCCGCTTTCATCCCTCACGAATGTTTGGAGTGTTTTGCTTTTTTTAGAAAAGGCTTTGGAACTATATCTTAACATGGTCTTGATCTTTAAAATGGCTTATGTAAGCCGACCATGACTTTAGATTGTATCTCTGTCTAGCTGATATCTTTGACTGTCCGCAGATAGATTTTGTTAAGCTTACCCTTTAAGCATCCTTTGCTCGGTATGTTGGGCCAAAGAGCTTTTCAAATTCTTCACGCAAGGTCATATCCACCTCTGGCATGGTAATGGGATAGCCCAGATCAACAAACGATGTGACGCCATGTTGTGCGATGCCACAGGGCACGATGCCGCTATAATGTGTCAGGTCCGGTTCAATATTCAGGCTGATGCCATGAAAGGTGACCCATTTGCGCAAGCGAATGCCAATGGCGGCAATTTTATCTTCCACGCCTTGCCCTTTGTCCGGTCGCTCCACCCAGACGCCAACCCTGTCTTCCCGGCGCTCCCCCTTGATATTATGCGCTTCTAATGTGTTGATGATCCAGTCTTCCAAAGTGGCCACAAACAGTCTGATATCCTGCGAGCGGCGCTTTAAATCCAGCATCACATAAGCAATGCGCTGGCCGGGGCCGTGATAGGTATATTCGCCGCCTCTGCCGGTTTCAAAAACGTCGAATTTGTCCGGAATAATCAAATCTTGCGGATTGGCGCTGGTGCCTGCCGTATAAAGGGGGGGATGTTCCAACAACCAGATGCATTCCGCCTCTGTTCCCTCTGCGATTCTCTTGACGCGATCTTCCATAAAACTTTGGGCATCGGGGTAGGGGACCGGGATATCGCTGATCAGCCATTCCACGGGATCGGTGTGGTTGGAGAGCATGGATTGGCGGGCGGTTGTGGAACGGTCCGTGGTCATGGTCGATTGTGACGCTTTCGTTAAGGTTTCATTTACTTTAAAAGGTAACACTCTATTAGGATTTTGGATCCTGCTCTCTGACATAAGCGATCCGTGGCGTTCACGGAAGGGTTAATCGTGACAAATCTGGACAATATTGCAATCGACATTTCCGTGCAGCTTGGGGAGACGATGATTCCCATTCATCAATTGTTGCGCATGGGCCGTGGTGCGGTGATTGAGCTTGATGCTTTCGAAGAGGATGATTGCCTGATTTTGGCCAATGATGTGCCGGTTGCCCATGGGCAGGTTATTCTGCGCGGAGAAAAAGTTGGTATTTCCATCACCCGCGTTTTGATGCGCAGCCCATCTTGGCGGCCTTTGCGGGGTCTTAACAGGGTTGAGGCCGGATAGCATTTCTTTTGCACAAAGCTGTTAATCTGGCACTGAAAATACTTGTGCCTTGTCAAACAGTTTGGTACGTACACGCCACCAACAAGACAAGTTGTCTTGACGCAATACGGATTAGCGGCCGTGGCGGAATTGGTAGACGCGCAGCGTTGAGGTCGCTGTGGGGTAACTCCCGTGGAAGTTCGAGTCTTCTCGGCCGCACCATTTTACCCGCAAGGGTATCGAAACCACCTAATGTCTTGAATGGCAAGGTGGTTTTTTCATTTTTGAAATAATCACTGAATAAATTTTCTGATATTTTTGGAATAGTAAGAAATGTCGAGTTCGTTTTTCTTATGTTATTTTGGGTATCGCTTTTATGATTGAAATCAATCGGGTAATCTTTCATGCCGTTGGTATAATTAACGACGTCGTTATGCACGTGTCTTAAAGCAGATCCCCGAGCTCAGAAAGGCGGTGCCAACCGGGCGATTGCGTTTTGTGTATTTTGAATTCAATATTTGTTGATGGTTGGGAGCGGTTGGGTTTCTCCGTTGAATAAAGCTTTCAATTGTGGTCATTGTTTGCGCTACAAGCATTTTTGTTGCGGTTTTGTGAATGGGTTATTTATCTCAAAAGACCAGGTTTTTTATGCCCAGTGGTTTCTCTCTTCAAATATCTAGTTGGATTTTGCTAATTGGGTTGATCTGTCAAACTGCTGATCACTCC
>JAOXSH010000043.1 GCA_025800145.1 Cohaesibacter sp. | reverse complement strand
TCCGATCTGTCGCGCGCCAGACTGGTTTGTCGCGCAACACAATCAAGAAGTATCTGAAGGATGACAGCCCGCCGAGCTATCATCGCCAGGCACCGCCAGTTCGGCACAAGCTATGCAATGGGTTTGATACTCGGCTCAAGGAGCTTTTTGAACAAGACCAGAAGCGCCCGCGCCGGGAGCGCCGGACGGCCCAGAAGCTTTACGAGCAGCTCGTGTCCGAAGGCTACACTGGCTCGTATTCGACGGTTCAGAGGTATATTCGCGACCTGAAGCGGGCCGGTGCCAGTTCTGGAGAGGCATTTATCCCGCTCCATTTTCCGGCGGGTGATGCGCTGCAGTTTGATTGGAGCGAAGAGTGGGTTGTGCTTGGCGGCGTCGAGCAGAAGATCAAGCTGGCCCATTTCCGTATGTGCCACAGCCGCAAGCCCTTTGTGATTGCCTATCACGGTGAAGCCCAGGAGATGGTTCTGGATGCCTTTGTGCAGGCGTTGTCTTTCTTCGGCGGCGTTCCTCGCCGGGTAATCATCGATAATCCCAAGACCATGGTGGTATATGTGTCACGTTCAAAGGATCGAATATTCCACCCCCGGTTCCTGGCACTGATGAACCATTATGTGATGGAGCCAGTTGCCTGCACACCAGCTTCGGGCTGGGAGAAGGGACAGGTTGAGAACCAGGTCCAGTTCTTGCGGGGCCGGCTGTTCACTCCCAAACCTGCCTTTGATGACCTTGATGCGCTGAATGAGTGGTTGCGCTTACGGTGTGAAGGTTTGGCAGATCGCCCCCATCCAGAGCGTCAGGATTGCACGATTACCCAGATGTTCGAAGATGATTGCGCCAAGCTACGCCCACTGGGGCGGGCATTTGACGGATACGTTGAGAAGACGGTTCGTGTCCGCTCTACCTGTCTGGTCCACTATGACAGCAATCGCTATAGCGTGCCGTCGCGATTTGCAGGGCAGCACGTCTCTCTACGTGCCTATGCTGGCCGGATTGTGCTGGTGTCGGGCAAAGAGGTCATTACCGAGCACAAGCGCCACTTCACCCGGAACATCAGCTATTTTGAGCCCTGGCACTATGTTCCTCTTCTGGATCGCAAGCCCGGTGCCCTGCGTAATGGAGCGCCCTTTATAGGCTGGCAACTGCCTGAGGCTATGCATCACATTCGGGAGCATTACATGGCTGGCAAAGGTGGTGATCGGGAATTTGTCGACCTGCTTTTGCTGGCACAGGATCACGGAATTGAAGTTGTCGAGGCAGCTTGCGAGATGGCAGTGGAACAAAATACCTTGCGCCTTCCTGCCATCATCAACCTGATCAACCAACTGGTAGAGCCGGTCATCACGCCTCTGAGTGAGGCCTATGCCTATCCGCAATTGACCTTGCCGCCCGAAGCGGACTGTAAACGCTATGAGACGCTGTGCTCGGATCAGGAGGTTGCCGCATGAATGCTCTGATCGACCAACTGACCGCACTAAGGCTGCACGGTATGGCAGCTTGCGCCCATGATTTGCTGTCCGCGCGCAAGCCACCAAGTCTGACCACTGCGATAAAGCAACTGATCGACGCCGAGACTGTAGAACGCCGTGTACGATCGATCCAGTATCAAATGAGGATCGCGAAGTTCCCCCACCACAAGGACTTCGCCACTTTCGACTATGGCGCTGCCGCCGTTACCCAAACCCAGATCGAGACCTTCTGCACGGGACAGTTTACCGAAGAAGCTCATAATCTGATTTTGGTCGGCGGAACCGGGACGGGCAAGACACACATTGCCATCGCATTGGGAACAACCTTGATCAACAATGGCAAGAAGGCACGCTTCTTTAACGCCGTCGATCTGATCAACCCCCTCATCAAGGAACAGGCCGATGGCAATACCGGCAAGCTCATTCGGCAATTGACGGCTCTGGACTGCGTCATCATCAATGAACTGGGGTATATTCCATTCCCCAAATCCGGCGGGGCGCTTCTATTCCACCTGATCAGCAAGCTCTACGAGAAGACAAGCGTCATCATCACGACAAACCTAGAGTTCGGTGAATGGGTCTCGGTCTTCGGCGACGCCAAAATGACAACCGCATTGTTGGATCGCGTCACCCATCACTGCGCAATCGTTGAGACCGGAAACAAATCTTATCGGTTTGCCCAGAGCAGAAGAAAAAATTCCAGAGCAAAGCCCCCGGCTTGACCACAGCCCCGCTCCGCTCCGTCTGCTGTGGGGGCCACTGCACTACGCGGGGCTATGGACAAGCCTTCGCAACAAACGCGGCCTGAAATGGCCGCATTAAACAGCAAAAGGGTGGGTCAATTTTAAATGCTGAAGGCGGGTCAGTTTTGAATGATCATTGACAGATACGGACAAACTCAAGCGCTTAATCACAGCGATGCACGTGCAATCCAGGAATTCTTTGAACTCGGCACGGACCGCGTCGCAAGCGAAGCTGGCATTTCATCCTCTCAAATAGCACATATAGGCAATTCAAAAACTCTTCAGGTCAATTTTGTAAATACTCCTTTGCAGGAATTCGCCAGAGCCGTTTTTGAGGATGTTCTGAAAAGTAATTACGTCATAGATTCGAACCTGCAGGGGGCGATTACACTCAGAACTAGCCAACCGATTACACAGAACCAGCTGATCAATATGATGAAGCAAGCTCTGGCGACCAATAACGCCAGGCTTGTGAAAAAAGATGGTGCTTTTCAA
>JAOXSH010000148.1 GCA_025800145.1 Cohaesibacter sp. | reverse complement strand
ATAGATGCCTACAACTTTGCACGAAGGCTGAAGACATTACGCGGCCTAACGCCTTATGAATTCGTTTGTAAACAATGGACAAACGAGCCAGAAAAATTCATCATAAATCCAGCCCATCAATTCCCGGGACTAAACACCTAGAGGGTACCATGACGGGTGGTCTGCAAGGGGGAGAGGGCTGGCTCAGGACTTTTAAATCAGGCTCTTAGCTTGCTCGAACATAGCTCCGTTTCTGGTGACACGTGGAAGATTTTGTGGGTGCGTCTTGAACGGTTGAACTATCGGTATCAAACTAAAATGGACTTTCGTGCTGAATGGGAAATTATTTGTTCTTGGACCCCAAGCAACCTGGTGCTTTACAACGATCGCAGTCCCAGTGCGGATATTCAATGGTTGTTTGATGTTGCAATGCAAAGGTGAGTTAGCCGTGATTGAGAACTTGTTGATTCATAAAATATATAAAGTCCGTGTTCTTCATTAGCGACTGCTTGTGAATTTTACTATATTTTTAAATGATTTCCATTGCATATGCATCTAATTCGCCCATAAATTGTATAATGAACTAATTCATCTAAACCTCTATCATACCAAGCGAGCGAACCATGTCCGATCTTACGTCCCCTGAAAATACCTCGTCGGACATTGCAGCATTTGAAATTTCTATTGAAATGGCATCCCGTGCAAATTACGCAAGCTGGCAAAACTCCGTTCCGCTTATCTCATCGCTAGAGCTGCGTAATAATGATGAAAAAAATACAGATGATTTAACCCTCAGCCTCTCTTTCGTTCCTGCATTTGCGCAAACCACAAGCTGGAAAATTGATAGGATTCCATCCAAAGACACCATTTCGCTCTCCAATTTGGATATTGTTCTTGATGCCGATTATCTGAACACGCTGGATGAAGCAGAGAAAGGCATGGCCCATTTTACGCTCCAAGACGGGAATGGCCGCAAACTGATGGAAACCAGGCATGAATTACAGCTGCTGGCCCGAGATGAATGGGGCGGATTTGAAGAAATGGCAGGAATTGCAGCGGCCTTTGTAATGCCCAATGACCCGGCCATCGCTCAAATCCTTCGAGATGCCGGCGAAATCCTCAGTCAATACGGGCATATTCCATCACTAGATGGATATCAGAGTGGTGATCCAAAACGGGTCTATATGTTGGGGGCTGCCATCTGGTCAGCCGTTGCTGGTATGGGATTGCTCTATGCAGAGCCTCCCAAAAGTTTTGAATTGCAAGGGCAGAAGGTACGGCGACCTTCTACGATCAAAGAGCAGGGGCTTGCGACCTGTTTTGACAGCTCGCTCCTTTTTGCTGCCGCCCTGGAGGCGGTAGGCCTGAACCCGGTTCTGTTGCTGACAAAGGGGCATAGCTATTGTGGATTCTGGCTGAAAGAAACCACGCTTTCAACACTTATCGAAACGGATCCGATTGAAATTCGAAAGGCATTGGCAGCCAGAGAGTTGGTTACTTTCGAAACGACTGGCGTGACCAGCAGGCCTGCTGATCAGTTCGACAAGGCACTTACAATTGGCAGAAGCTATACTTCCGAGGAAAATTCACCCAATTTTATCGGGGCGATTGATATTGCCCGGGCCCGCGCATCGCAAATCCGCCCAATGGCATCTCATCAGCCGTTGAATCATACGGACCATTCCTTTGAGGACCCAAGCTTTGAAGTGACGGCCTTACCTCTGCCCCAAGTGCCCAATTTTGAAGATCTGCCAATCGATGACAGAGAGGAAGCGCCAAATAATCCCAAAGATCGCATCGCCCGCTGGCAAAACAAGCTGCTGGATCTCTCGCTGAGAAATCGCTTGTTGAATTTCAAGACAAGCAAGCAGACCGTCCCATTTCTTTGCTCAGATGTTCCATTTCTAGAAGACCAGCTCGCGGCCCGAAAGCGATTTCGGCTGATTTCATTGCCGGAAGAAAATCCGCATGGGAACCGGGATGAAGATTTGCATCGAAGGAAAACCGGGCGGGATCTTGATCAAGAATTTGCAGCACAATCCTTGCAGCGAAACGAGTTACCTTCAATGCTTGAAAAAGACGATATGAACAAGCGTCTTATAGAGCTTTTCAGACGGGCCAAGAATGATCTTAATGAGGGCGGCTCAAATACGTTATTTCTTGCAGTCGGCTTTTTGCGTTGGAAAAGAAGTGAGACCGATGAGAAATCCTACAAAGCCCCTTTACTGCTTCTGCCAGTTAAACTGACGCGCAAAAGCGCTGCCTCCAGGTTCCATCTGGAACATCACGAAGATGAAGTAAGGTTCAATGCCACATTGATGGAGTTGCTCAAGAAGGATTTCGATCTTTCTCTACCGTCTTTTGATGTGCGCTTGCCGACTGATGAGAGTGGTATTGATGTTCCCTATGTCTTTGAAGCAATTCGGCGAGCGGTTCGCGATGTACCCGGGTTTGAGGTTCTGAACGAAACCGCCTTATCCACCTTCTCATTTGCCAAATATCTGATGTGGAAGGATCTTGTCGATCGAACTGATGATCTGCGCAAAAATCGCGTCGTACGCCATTTGATCGACAATCCCGATAAAGTGTTTGAATCCGGCACTTGCACCGCTTTTCCATCCGAAAAAGACATGGATGTCAAATATCAACCCAAGGATATTGTTACCCCTCTACCAGCGGATTCATCGCAATTGAGTGCCGTCATGGCCTCTGTGGAGGGGCATGATTTTATCTTGGTTGGTCCTCCGGGAACAGGAAAGAGCCAGACGATCACCAACATGATCGCCCAATGTCTTGCCAACGGCAAAAGTGTGTTATTTGTGGCTGAAAAGACGGCCGCCCTGGACGTGGTCTATCGTCGTTTGCGCGAAAATGGCCTTGGTGATTTCTGTCTGGAATTACACTCCAACAAGGCTGAAAGAAAGCAATTCCTCGCTCAACTGAAGGCTTCCTGGGAGCAAGGCAAGAGAGCAGGTGCCGACGAATGGATCGATTTGAACAGTCGATTGAAAGTCCATCGTGATCACCTCAATGACTATATTACGGCTTTGCATCAAGCTTTCCCTTGCGGATGGAGCATATTTGACGCCCTTGGTCTGGCGGTTCGCAATGCGGATAATTATGCCCCTCGACTTGATTGGGATCGAACACAGCAACCAAGTGCCGAGACACTGGCGCAACGACGACAAACAATCAGTGATCTAGCTAGTGTGCACAAACAGCTCACCCCTATTGAGGCGTTGAAACTGGTCCGAACCAGGGATTGGTCCAACCGCTGGCAAAGTCAGTTGCTTGAAAGTGCACATGCTCTTTCCAAGGCAATTGCCAGCCTGATCCCGCAGGTGCAATACTTCGTTCGCACGCTTAACCTGCGCTCGGCACAGGAGCTCAGTCTGGCTGATTTGGATCAGGTGTTCTGGCTGGCCAAGTTACTTATCTCGACCACGCAAAACCCGCTATATGTCGTATTTGAAAGTCGGCTTAATCAGATCAAGCAGTCGGTAGAGCAACTTGAGACAAACCTGAAACTGTTTCACTCCGCTGAAACCAATCTGCATGCTGATTATGACCAAGATAACGTGTTGCGGCTTCCTATTGATGAGATAGATCGCCATTGGAGAGAAGCATGCACAAAGATGTGGCCTTTCTCGGTTTTTGCCAAGGGTAAGGTCCGGAAACTGCTTCAAACCTACACAAAGGGTGGAAATGCCAATCCAGAGTTAGAAATCTCCCATCTGCGGGATATGCAAGCCGCTTTGACTTCCTTGAACGCTCAGCAGGACAAGCGCTTCTATCCGTCCTGGGAAGGCACAAAGACCGATCCTGAGAAGCTCAAGGCCTATTTCTATCTGGCTGAAAACATCAAAGCTTCATTTGAGCAGATTGGCCATCTCAGTGAGGCTTCCCTTCTTGGCAATACAGATTTGCAATCATGCCTCTCTAAAGGTGAGAGTGATCATCCCTTGCGTCAGCAAGCGGACAAGCTGATTGCAATGATGAACGAGTTTCAAAGGCGGCATGAGAACTTTTGCACTCTGGCAGAGATTGGGCGTGACGAGTTTGACGAAGCGGGTTTTTTGCCAAATCTTCAAAAGACACTTGGTGAGTTGACTGATAGCGCAACCAAGCTTCAAGTCTGGACTGAATGGCAGAAGGTGAAGGCAAAGGCGAACAATCAGCAACTTGCCTGTTTTGTCGATGCCATTGAAGATGGATTGATCCCGCATGACAAACTAATGGATCGTTTCAATGTTTCATTTGCCAATTGGTGGCTTCCTGATGCGATTGACAGATCTCCTACGTTGCGCAGGTTTAAGCGTTTCAAGCATGAGGAAATGCTAGAAGAATTCAAAGAACTTGACGACAAGGCACGTGCTGCCGCAGCACGTCATGTTCAACGGAAACTCAATCATGGCCTCCCGGTACCACAAGGCGTTCCGAAGAAATCCGAATTGGGACAACTTCGTCATCAGATGGAACTGAAACGCCCCAGCAAGTCCATTCGAGACGTTATTTCAGCGATGCCTGACAGCTTCAACAAGCTGGCCCCGTGTCTGTTGATGTCACCTTTGTCCATTTCGCAATATCTACCTGCAGGCCAGTCCCAGTTTGATGTGGTCATATTTGACGAGGCATCACAAATCACGACCTGGGATGCCGTGGGCGCTATCGCGCGCGGCAAGCAGGCAATCATTGTAGGAGATCCCAAGCAATTGCCACCGACGAATTTCTTCGGGCGCACCGAAGAAGATGATGATGACGATTTGGAAATCTATGAGAAAGATCTGGAGAGCATTCTTGAGGAAGCAAAAGCGTCGGGTCTACCGACATTGCAATTGAATTGGCATTATCGCAGTCGTCATGAATCTCTGATTGCTTTCTCCAATTGGCATTATTACAACAATCGCCTGATCACATTCCCTTCTCCAGTCGTTACAGATCAGGCCGTCAGTTTGGTTCATACGCCGGATGCGATTTATGATCGCGGTAAGAGCCGCACCAACAAAATGGAAGCGCAGGCCATTGTAAAGAAAGCGGTTGAGCGGTTAACGGAGTGGCTAAAGCTGCCTGAAGACAGCCGCCTAACGCTTGGTATCATTACCTTCAATCAACAGCAGCAAACTCTCATTCAGGATTTGTTTGATGCCGAGCTTCGGAACAATCCAGAATTGGAATGGTTCTTTTCCGACGAACGGATCGAACCTGTCATCGTGCGGAACCTGGAGAATGTTCAAGGGGATGAGCGCGATGTGATGTTGTTCTCGATCACATTTGCACCAGATCTTGCTGGTAAAATGTCCATGTCGTTTGGGGCGATCAACAAAGATGGGGGTGAACGTCGCTTGAATGTAGCCATCACTCGAGCCCGTGAAGAATTGTTGATTTTCAGCGCCATTACCGCTGATGTCATTGATGTTTCTCGCTCCAAAGCCCTCGGTGTCAAGCATTTGAAGGAGTTTCTGGCCTTCGCAGAGAAAGGACCTTCTTCACTGGCGGCCAGTATTGAGGGATCTGTTGGTGATTATGACAGCCCATTTGAGGAAGCCGTTGCAGAGGCTTTGTCTTCGCGGGGCTGGACCATCGTTCCACAAGTGGGTGTTTCCAGTTTCAGAGTGGATTTGGGTGTTATCCATCCCGACAAACCAGGTGCATTTTTGGCCGGGATTGAATGTGATGGCGCGACCTATCACTCGTCAGCAACAGCGAGGGACCGAGACAAGGTCCGCGAACAGGTATTGCAAAATTTGGGATGGAAAATTCTGCGCATTTGGTCTCCTGATTGGTGGTATGACGCAACGCGTGTTGCAGATGATATTGACCAAAAGCTGAGTGAATTGGTAGCAATCAGTCGTGAGGAAGACAAGCGCAAGCAGCAAGAAGCAGCACTGCGAGCAGAAGAAGAAGCCATTGCAGAACAAGAAAGAAAAAACAGAGAACAAAAGCAAGAATTGGAAAAGCTTGAAGAGCAGGAGCAAGCACAGCAAACTGTAAATGCGGGAAGTGCGGTTTCTACAAGTCCGGCCAAGTTAACATCTCATTTTGCTTCAAACTCTACCAATGAAACCCAACAAACCAAGCTATATGTTTGGACAAACTTTGCTGATTTCCAACCGGATCCTGATCGCTTTCATCATGCATCCTATGCCGATACACTGGCACAGATGATTGAAAAAGTTGTCCAAGAAGAAGGTCCCATCAAGGATACATCCTTGGCCCAGAGGATCACAAAGGCACATGGCTGGAGCCGAACTGGCAATTTGCTAAAAAAGGAAATTGATAAGCATCTAACGCATTATGAAGAAACAATTGAGGCGACCGGTCGCTTCATTTGGCTTAAGGGCACACGGGCTGAGATCATTTGTTTTCGTCCTGCCTTGGATCCTGATTTCAGACGTTCCATCAATGATATACCGCTTGCGGAAATTGCCGGTCTTCTTAGGGATAATCCTGGGCTAATAGAAGTAGATGAGCCCGTTTACGCGTTAGCGCATGCAATGGGTTATAATCGTGTTGCAAAAGCGATTAAATCACGCCTTGAAGAGGCCATCCGCTATTATCAATCTTACCTTGAACCGGCATGATTGCCTCTAACGCTGCAACAATATGACATCTTAGCTCTGATATTTCTGAGTGCCCAATTTAAAAGTCTCGTACCGAGACTTTTAGGCGGCATATCCAGCCCTCTCCCCTTGGCAGACCAGCCGTCATGGTACCCTCATGAGCGGTCTGAAAAGGGGGAGAGGGCTGGCTCAGGACTTTTAAATCAGGCTCTCATAGATGCTTTAAGTGATCTGAGAACCTCTATCAACCTGCTTTGAGTGTTATATTTGGCAGCGTTTCATGGTAATATGAACAGACATTCTGGTTT
>JAOXSH010000137.1 GCA_025800145.1 Cohaesibacter sp. | reverse complement strand
TAACCAGGCCAATATTCTCAAATTCATTGATATAGTTTTCCGCAGAATCAATGCAGATATCTCCGTGATCATCTTGCTTAATGCTTGTTGCGCCAATGTTATGATCTTTTGTGCGATCAATGCTAGCCGAAGCCCGCTTTGACCCAAGGGCCACTTTGTAACATTCAACTTTTTTCTGCAGATCGTTGAGTTCAACATTCTTTGCAAGAATCTCAAAGGTTTCTGGAATTGGCTCAAATGCCCAGATTTTGTTTACGGAACTCTTGTTGCCCCAATATACGACGTGATTGCCGATATTTGCCCCAACATCGATAATGTTTTTCCCATCCTCTAGGCTCAGGACTCATTGAATCCACCATATGACGATGGCCGCGATTGTAATTGCGGCCATGAAGATATCGGCTCGGCGATCGTAACGGGTGGCGATGCGACGCCAGTCCTTGAGACGCCCAAACATGTTCTCGATTTTATGGCGTTGTTTGTATTGTGTTTTGCAAAAAGATGCAGGGGCTTTGCGACCTTTGCGCGGCGGGATGCAAGACGTGATCCCCTTGGCTTGAAGAGCGGCACGGTATTCATCAGAATCGTACCCCTTGTCAGCAATCATCGTCGCACAAGTACCTTCTGGCAGAACCGGATACAGGATTTTGGCTCCAATATGATCCGAGACCTGTCCTGCGGTCAGACACATCGCCACCGGTCGCCCCTCGCCATCACACACGGCATGCAATTTGGTGTTCAATCCACCTTTTGTGCGGCCAATGTGACGGGGAAGAAGCCCCCTTTTACCAGGCTCGACGCGGTGCGGTGAGCTTTCAAATGGGTTGCATCAATCATCAGTGTGTCGGGCGGTCCATCCGCAGCCGACAAATGACTGAAAATACGGTCGAAAACACCAAGTTCCGTCCAACGCCGGAACCGATTGTAGAGCGTCTTGTGAGGGCCATAGGCCTTGGGGGCATCTTTCCATTGAAGGCCGTTCTTCAAAACGTAGATGATGCCAGAAATGACACGACGGTCATCCACCCGGGCTATGCCGTGAGACTTGGGAAAGAAGGGCTCAATCTTCGACATCTGATCGGCAGACAGAAGAAATAAATCAGGCATGGCAAACTCCT
>JAOXSH010000136.1 GCA_025800145.1 Cohaesibacter sp. | reverse complement strand
AACATTCAGGTCATCATGAATTACACGGATCTGCAGATGACAGGAAGAGTGGCACCATGCAAAAACTCAAACACAATCATTTCCAATCCTAGAAGGCTGCCACGCTGCTACGAGTCAGCGAAGGCAAAATTCAAAAAGCCCAGACGCTGCCACGCCAAAGCTCAAACAGACCAGGGCGTCAGCAACAGCTGGGCCGGCAGGAAAATACCACACCCAAAAACATCCTGCCAGAACCTCAAGCAACCGCCCCACATGCCATTGACATGTGAAAATCACAGCAACCTGACCTGACACAAGCTTCAAAATCTTGGGCGCTAAGTTCCTAAGGCCTCTCAAAACAAACTCCCAAAACAATAAATGCCGGCAACCGATGCATTCATAGGACCACAGCCATTGCACCGGATTCCGACGCCACAATCAGCTTCGCAAAACGTCTGTAAAATTGCGGACCAGTTCCAGTACCCCCCCTGTGTTCTTCGAGCATCTCAGAAGCATACATATCGAAGCCTGTCTGTGGTTCAGTTGGCTGGGGGAAGTCCAATCAGTTCTGCTTGCTTGTATGTGCAGGCAAAAACGGAATATAACGTCTCAACAAAAATATTGGTGCCAAGGAACCAGCCCAGCAAAGAGAAATCTGAAGCCAAAAATGGCTTCAATTTTGGATACACTTTTTGGCGTCAGTTTAAG
>JAOXSH010000114.1 GCA_025800145.1 Cohaesibacter sp. | reverse complement strand
TAACCCATAGGATGCCTTGAAATGGCTCACTGAGCGGCGTTGTCTTTCTAGGAAAATGCCCCGGCATTGTCCGTCGAAAAACGCCTTGTCAGTAAACCATTTCAAGGCATCCTATGGGTTATTATTTCTACTCGTTGGTATTATACCAAAGGCGTCAGATTGAGTTCTGACGCCTTTTATTGTTTGTCTATCCTTGCCGGGCTGCTTTCAAACCATTGGCCAGCGCCACAAACCCGTCTATGGGAACCGTTTCTGCACGCTGGGTTGGCTCCAATCCTGCCTCTTCAATCAGAGCAAGATGATCAATGCCAAGGCTTTTCAGACTTTGGCGCAACATTTTGCGTCTTTGTCCAAAGGCTGCGGCGGTGACTTGCTCAAGATAGCTCAGCTCGCAAGAAAGCGGATTATCTTTTGGAGTCAGATGCACAATGGCAGAGGTGATTTTGGGTGGCGGAGAGAAATTTTCTTTTGCAACATCAAAGACTTTGATAGCATGTGTGCGCCAGCCAGCAATGACGCCAAGACGGCCATAGGCCTTGTCTTGCTGGGTTGCTGTGATGCGTTGGGCGACTTCCTTTTGGAACATCAAGGTCAAGCTGTCATAAAAGGGCGGCCATTGATCGCCGCGCAGCCAGCCAAGCAACAATTCTGTGCCAACATTATAGGGCAGATTGGCGATGATTTTGACCGGCCCTTCTGGCACCAGATTGGCCATATCAATCTCTAGAGCATTGCCTTCAATGACATCCAATCTTCCGGGATAATGATCGGCAATCTCCTGCAAGGCTCCCAAAGCCCGACGGTCCATTTCAATGGCAATGACTTTTTTTGCTCCTTCATGGAGCAGTGCTCGTGTCAGTCCACCCGGTCCGGGGCCAACTTCAATCACGGTATGATTGGATAAATCGCCTGCGGTGCGCGCAATCCTACAAGTCAGGTTCAAATCAAACAGGAAATTCTGACCCAGACTCTTCATAGCCTTGAGGCCATGATGCTCAATCACATCGCGCAGAGGGGGCAAATTGTCAATTTGTGCCATCAGAAATTCCGTTTGTCCTGTTTCATGCTTGCGTGTTTTTTTGGCTCAATTCGCCAGCCAGTGCAATGGCAGAAATCAGGCTCTGTGGGTTGGCAAGGCCTTGTCCGGCAATATCAAGGGCGGTGCCGTGATCGGGAGATGTGCGAATGAAAGGCAGCCCCAATGTGACATTGACGGTTTCATCAAACGCCAGTGTTTTCACCGGTATCAGGGCCTGATCATGATAGCTAGCCAAAGCCACGTCATAGCTTTCACGGGCGCGGGCGTGAAACAACGTATCGCCCGGCAATGGGCCACGGATATCAAGGCCTTCTTGCTGCAAGTCCCTGATTGCGGGGGCCAGAATGGAATCATCTTCCTTGCCCATGGTGCCAGATTCCCCTGCATGGGGGTTCAGACCTGCAACAACAAGGCGGGGATATTCTATGCCAAAGCGCGATTTGAAATCTGCATTGGCAATGCGAGCAACAATTTTCAGGCGTTCTGCGGTCAGTTGGCTGCTCACATCTTTTAGCGGAATATGCACGGTGAGGGGGATTGTACGCAAATCTGGCCCTGCCAGCAACATGACAGGATTGGCTTTTTCTCCGCTTAATTCTTCTGCCAGAGCGCCCAAAAATTCTGTATGGCCGGGATGGGAGAAGCCAGCGGCATAAAGATTACTTTTTTGAATGGGGCAGGTGACCAAGGCAGAAGCATGACCTGCCCAAACGGCCCGCGTTCCCGTTTCAATGGCTTCAATAACTGCGGGGGCATTGGCCGGATCAAGCGTCCCGGCATTGTCTTTCATTGCTGCTTTGAGGGGAATAACCGGCAAAGCCTGATGAAAGAGATCACTTGCTTGCTCAAAATTGGTTGTTTCAATCGGTATGGCAAGGCCGAGCGCTTGCGCACGCGCTGTTAAAAGCTTTGGGCAACCAAGCACAACAAAAGGAGGCAGAGCCGCACTTTCTCTTGCTAGCCACGCTTTCAGGGCCAGTTCCGGCCCTATGCCTGCCGGTTCTCCCACAGAAAGGGCTAAGGGGGTGAGAGGAGTGTGCATATGCATAAGATACCTGCGCAAAAAGCTGATAGGAAAAGAAGATAGAGGCCATACAGATAGCCTGTATGGCCTTTAAGCTTGCATGATTCGAGGCTCTTTTCGATATGTAGCTAGATTATCTTTTCGTGATCTCTTGATATGATGATATTTGCGCTATCAGAGACAGGCTTTTGCGGGTAGTCAGTAGCTGTGGTTCTTCAACTTAGCGATAGTCCACCACACCCTTGGCGCGCAATTCACGAATATAGGTTCGCGAGAGGGCTTCACCGCGTTTTGAGCGCAATTCCCCTTCGGCGGCATTGCGCATGGCGATGGATTTGCCCATTTCCTTCTTTTCGCAAATGGCATACATGTCATAGCCATTTTCGCCGCGCTGCGGTTTCGTGAGGCCATTTAAAGGCAGGTTGGCAAGTTCCTTTGCGATTGTCTCTGGCAAATCTGTTGAAAGGCGACGGCCAAGACGGGAAATGGCAACATCTTGCAAACGGCGGGCAACATTGATGTCTTTTGCACAGGATTTGAAGGAAGTGCGAAATCGGTTGGCGTCATTCAAGCGCCGTCTTGCATTGGTTTTGGACACTTTCTTTGGCACAACAAAGGTGATTTGCGTCAGCGTATAGCGAATGGCAGCTTTGATATCCTTATTGTTTTTCTTTTGGCTGACGATTGCGCGGGCAATGTCCGCCTCTTCAATGCGTACTTGGGCGTTGAAACGAGCGCGGATCAGGGCATTCCATGAAATCTGGACTTTGAGCCATGATTTCAGGGTGTTCTCGACAATGCCAGAGCGGCGTAAAACCGAGACCATTTGCTTTTTGCTCATGCGCACATTAGAGGCCATGTTTTTCATGGCACGGTTGATTTCTGCATCGCTTGCCGTTGTGCCAATGCGCCGTGCTTCAAACAGCTTTAATTTGTCATCCACCAAATCTTGCAAGGTGGCTGTGCGGCCTTTTCTTTTTTTGCCGCCAGACAGCAGTCGATCCAGCTTTTGGCGTTGAGAGACATCATAATCGGTGACGACTGCTCCATCGACGACAGCGGCAATGCGACTGGCATGGACATGTTGGCCTGTCATCAGAAAAGACAGAGCTAGAAGAAGGCTGAGACATGAGAGGAATAGTGTATGGTTCAAGACAGATTTAGCCATAATAGTGCTTCCTGACGCGGGGCGGGAGAGTTTCCCACCTTGTTCCTCTTATGTTATAGGGCAGAATGCGGCTACAGTTGGGCCATATAGAGAGCGTGATCCAGCCTGCCAGCCATTAATCAAAAGATCTGCCGATGCCCGCTCCCCCGATGGATTTCAAATTGAAGCGGAATTTAATGGATTTTTCTGCGGACAGATCAGAATAGCTGCCTCTGGTTTGTTCATAGGCGAGACTGACAGTGAAACATTCATCATCATATTTCAGGCCAATCTTGCTGCTGACCAAGCCTTTATTTTTAATGTCATAGCGCATCGCACCAGACAGGCTCCAGTCTTTCTTCAGCCTAATGGCTGCGGAAGCTGTGATTTCCTGACGGATTTCATTGATGCCAGCAGAAGGACGCTTGTCGGTATAGCTATAGCCCAATGTGCCGGAATAGCGGTTATAGGCACCGCTGGATTCAACGGCTGCATATTTCAGCTTGCCATTGCGTGAATCAAAGCGGCCTCTGGCAATTGCCTGAATGCCCTGACCTGAATTCAGGCCCACGCGTGCCACATAATCAGATTTTTTGCGGTCCAGCCCGGATTCAAGTCCTGTGCTGGTCAAATCCTGCTTTGAGAAGGAATTGGTTCCTGCAATCTGGAATGATTGTCCGGCCAACGCATTGACAGACCAACCATTGGCCATTTGCATACGATATTGGAAGCCGACATTGGCGCGCGTTCCGCCTTCCAAACGATCATATCCCGAAAATTTATTGGGGTCGAACAGAATGGAATCGTCAAAAATCAGGCTTTGGCTATCATCATTGGGCAATTCACCGATTTTTGCCTCATTCGGGCGAACGATGACTTGTGCAATTGGCTCAATGATATGAGAGGTCTGCTCGCTTTGAACAAGGATCGGGAAACGATAATCAACGCCAAGTGTGGGCATACCGCGCGCAGCAACAGAATTATTAACCAGAGCAGCAGGAGCCCCAGATTTGCTGGGCATCCAGTAAAAATCACCACGTAAAGAGGCAAAGGGTGTGATTACCTGTCCGCCTTTGGTGACGATTTTGCGTTTCCAGCTGGCTTCGGCACTTGTGCGGTTATAGGTGCCAGAGACGCCATAGGTGCGCTTGATGCCGCCAATGGTTGCCGATGTTTCATCATCACGGGTCAAGCTGGTGGAATTGACCTGTAAACGTGCTTCCCCACCAAAAACCGGATTTTTGGCATAGGCGCTATAATCAATCACCGGATGAGCAATGGCTTGCTCGGACTGGCTGAGATTATCCGTCATAATGTTATAATAATTGGCGCGCGCATCGAAATGGTTTCGCTCGCCTTGACCGATCAGATATATCGTGGAGAGGATATCCTCTTGATTGCGATCAACCTGCTTATAGTCGCGCAAGAAGCGTTTGTCAGAGAGCAGCGAGACATCCCAGCCGAATTTCCATTGTCGATTGAGATTAAACTGTCCCTTGCTTTGCAAGGCTCCTCGAAAACGCTGTTCGCCACTTGTGCCGGTAAATTCTTTTTTATCTAGCTGATTGATGCCCGAAAGCGTCATAGAATAAGTGCCGGTACCAAGATGCTGGCGCCATGTGGCTTTGCCGAGCAACCCTTGCTTGGTGTAATAGGTTGGCGAGAATGTAACATCATAGCTATCACTCAAGGCCCAGAAATAAGGGATGGTTGCATGATAGCCAAGTTGTTTGTCATAGCCAGCAGAGGGCGTCAGGAAACCGGATTTTCTTTGGCGGGACGGATCGGGATGCGCCAGATAAGGGGTGTAAAGCAGCGGCACACCCAAAAATTCCAGCTTTGCAGCCTTGTAATAGACCATCTTGTCTTTGGAATTATAGATGATCCTTGAAGCCTTGATCTGCCAAACGGGTGATTTGTTCGGATTGTCGCGACAAGGCTCGCACGTGGTATAGACACCCTTGTCAAAGACAACGATATCCTCATCCTTGCGTTCTGCGCGATCGGCTGCAAAACGGGCATTTTGTGGTGTTTTGACACGCAAGGAGCGCACAAAGCCAGACCGGAAATCGTCGGTGATGTCCACATGATTGGCGGTGACCACATTGCCGTCCGGTTCTGTGATCTGCACATTGCCTTCGGCAATCAGACGGGCTGATGCCTGATCATAGGTCACCTTGTCCGCTTGCAGGGCATATTGGTCATAATAGATCTGGACATTGCCGACAGCAGAGACGCGCTCGCGATCATAGTCATAGACCATTTGATCGGCTTCAACGAGCATCCGGGCATTTGGATCCGTCTGAAATTTAACAGAATCGGTCAGAGATTGAGCGGCAAGCGGACTGATTGCTGCCATCCATGCAGTGAGTGGAAGAACCACAGCCGCAGAGGCAAGCAAAAAAGAACGCAATCCAGCCTGTAAGCCAGAGCGTTTGCCTGTCAATCTGTTGTCAGCGTCTTGGACGGTACGCCACATACTTATCCGTCCTCCTGATACAATAAAATTGTGAATCCCATCGCGGATGCTACAATCGCTGGAAGCCATGCTGCCAGAATTGGGTTAACCAGTCCTGTATTACCCAAATCTTTTGCAATTTCAATCACAACATAAAGCATGAAGCCAGCCAGAACGCCACCCAGAATTAACTTTCCCACACTTCCAAAGCGGAAAAACCGCAATGCCACCGTTGCGGCGATCAGCGTCATGGCGGCCAAAAGCAAGGGCTGGGCCATCAACATTTGATAGCGCAAGCGATATTTATGGGCGGGAAGACCCGAAATTTCTGCCTGTCCAATGATGGTAGGAAGATCCCAAAATTGTACAGCTTCGGGTTTTGCAATGGCCTCATTGGCTTCTTGCGGCGTCATGTGGGTTGAAATGATATAGGTGTCATATCGTCTGGGGGCGGCATCAGAAGACGTGACCATGGCATCGGATAAAAGCCAGTAACCATTGTGCAATTCGCCAAATTTGGCATCCACACGCTCCAGAAAATCGCCATTTTCGTGATAGGAAAAAACGGTGATCCCACCAATTTTTCGTCCCTGATCAAAGCTGGTATGAGCGCGCAAAATAGAATCGCCGTCCTTGCCATTTTGGCGAACCCAGTCCTGGCTGCTGGTTTGGCCAGCACTGGCAAAATTAACGCCAAATATTTTTGCCTCCAGCTCTTGCGAGCGGTTTTTGAGCAAAGCCGAGCCGGGATTATAAATGACAAACGAGAAGATCCCCAATCCCAGCGCAACCAGAATCGCAGGGGTTAAAAATTGCCATGCAGACATGCCTGAGGCGCGGATAATAACCAATTCCAGTTTTCGCGAGAGATTCAAAAAGGCGAAAATAGCGCCAAAAAGCGTTGCAAATGGAAGGATTCGTTCCATCAATTCTGGAACCCGAAAAATGGAAATCAAGAACAGCTCAAATGTTTCATACTCATTTTTGCTACCAGCCCGGCGCAAAAGCTCGACAAAATCCACCAACAGCACCAACAGGAAAATGCCCATAAAAATGGTCAGAATTGTCCCCAAAAGCCGTTTGGCGATATAGCGCGAAATGATGGTGGTGAACATGCCTTAAGACTTATCCCGTTTGGCTGGAAGAGGGTTGGGCCTTGAGCTTTTTAACTTTTTGGCGGATGCGTTCAGAAGCATATTCCATGAGCTGGATCAGATTGTCTATAGCTTCTACTCTTTTTCCCGTCAGGCTGATCCACAAGCCAAAGACGATGCCCAAAAGGGGCAAACCATACATGAAAGGGATGGCAAGAGGGGTGGTGATGGCAAGAGATGTGGCGGCAAAACCAAGAAGGCGCAAAGCCGCCGCGCAGGTCACCGCAATGATGATGGCATCACTGCGCCGCTCTCTTGTGGTGCGCACTTGCATCAAAAATGCCATGATGATGGTCACAAACGCCATATTATAGAGGGGATTGGAAAAGCGATCATGCAATTCAGAGCGAACATGGCCTGTATTATTTTTGAAATAAAAGTCGTCCGGGTCAGGATTGAAGAAAAAATCGGTCGGTCGCTCTCTTGGCTTGAAAAATTGCGGCTTGCTGCTGTCAATGCCGGTAAATTTTGACAAATCAATGATGTAAGAATCAAATTTTACGATGTTAACCGAGCCAAAATCGTCGGCGATGAGGCCTTGCATTTGCAGGTCACTTGGCTGGTTTGTGGATGCATTTTGCGTATTGGTTGCTTGTGCCAAATCCGCAGGGTGGCGTTGTTGGATGATGCCATTGGTCATGCGCAGGAATGTGCCATCCTGATTTTCAATGATTTGTGCCAGCTCTGATGAATAGACAATATGCTTTTTGGGGTCTCGTTCATCTGACAGAAAAAGACCATGCATAATGCCATTGGGCTCTCGTTTCTGGATATGGAAGGTCATACCGTCTTCAATTTCGGTAAAAAGACCTTCCTTGACAATATTGGAGACCAGATCAGCCCGCACTTGTGTGATGAACAGACGTAAGGTTCCCAAGGCTTTGGGGCTGAAATAGAGACTGATGGATCCTCCCAGCACTGTGGCAATGATGCCCAGAATGACCAGCGGTTTGGCGACCGTCCATGGTCGGGCACCGGTGGCGTTGATCACGACCAGCTCGCTATCAGCGTTCAGTCGATTAAGGCTATGGGCAACGGCAATCAGAATGGCAAAAGGGGCGATGACCATGACAAGGGTTGGCAGAACCAGCGAGGTCATAGAAAGAAAAATCAGAATTGTCTGGCCTTTGGCGGTAACCAGATCCAGATCGCGTAAGGCTTGTGTGAGCCAGACGATACCACACAGAACGGTTACAGTCATGATGAACGCAGCGAAGGCACGCACAAAGATATAGCGTTCTATCAGGTTCATCTGTGGGTCCGTTTATTTGTCTAATTAAGCATGTATCGTCAACTACGGCACTTCTTTGGCGATTTCAAGGCTTGATAAGAGGATGCAAGGCTGTGCTGTTCCCTGATTAAGGGGGATGTGTATAAGAGTTTGTGCAAAAGGGCAAAATGGGTTGCTTTTATCAGGCTATTGCCAACCACTGGTCTTGAAGTCAGGGGGCAAAGGTTCCACATTCACAACCTATTGCTTTTCTTTATCTGGCCCGCCTGCCTGTGTTGATCTTATTGTCAGGCGAAGGCCCTTCTATCAGACGAAAGACTGTTCCGTATGGCAAAGCTACCCGTCATCAAATTTCATCCTGTGACTGCGCCCAAATCAGGCAATGCTCTGGTTCTTTTGGGCAAGGATTTAAGCCTTTGTGCAATGGCAGAAGAGTTGAACACAGCTTCACAAGGTGCGCTGTCTCGTGCAATCAAAGCTGCTGATTTCAAGGGGGATCTGTTTGCTAGCCAGGTGATTTTGGCTCCAAACGGTCTTGAGCTGGATCGGGTTATTCTTCTGGGTATAGGTGAAAAAGATCTGCTGGATACAGATTGGCTGCGTCTTGGCGGTGCGGGTATGGCAGCTGTTAAGGGCTTTGAAAAATCTTCGATGATTTTGCAAAGGGCTGAGGGAGAGGTAAGTGCCGAGCATGCCTCTCTTTTTGCCATGGGTATGAAGCTGCGCAGTTACGATTTTGATAAATACAAGACCGAGAAAGGCGCACCCAAAGAAGACAAGCCCTCTGTTCATGTGACCATACAGCTTGCGGATCATGAAGGGGCGGCCAAGGCTTGGGAGCGCGATGACGTTATCTCTAACGGGACATTGCTTGCCCGTGATCTGGTCAATGAACCGGCCAATATTTTGGGACCGGAAGAATTTGCCGCCAAGGCAAAAGCGCTGGAAGCGCTTGGGGCTGAAGTGGAAATTCTGGAACAGGCGGAACTGGAAGCCGAAAATATGTGGGCTTTGCTCGGTGTTGCCCAAGGCTCTGTGCGCGGGCCGCGTGTCGCTATCATCAAATGGAATGGCGGTGAGCAAGGCGATGCGCCCATTGCTTTTATCGGTAAAGGGGTTGTGTTTGATACCGGTGGTATTTCCATCAAACCCGCAGGTGGTATGGAAGAAATGAAGGGTGACATGGGTGGTGCCGCCGCCGTGACTGGTCTGATGCACGCTTTGATTGCCCGCAAAGCCAAGGTCAATGTGATTGGCGCCATTGGCTTGGTTGAAAATATGCCAGATGGCAATGCCCAGCGCCCCGGTGATATTGTGACGTCCAAATCCGGCCAGACGATTGAAGTGATCAATACAGACGCGGAAGGGCGTTTGGTGCTGGCTGATGTCCTGACGTATGTGAAAGAGATCTATGAGCCGCGTTTCATGATTGATTTGGCAACCTTGACCGGTGCTGTGCTTGTGGCCCTTGGCAATCAGAATGCGGGCATCTTTTCCAACAGTGACGAGATGTGTGCACAATTGTCACAAGCCGGTGAGGCAACGGGCGAGACAGTTTGGCGTCTGCCGCTCTCCAAAGATTATGACAAAATGATCGATTCTCAATTTGCGGATATGAAAAATACCGGCGGACGCTGGGCAGGATCCATCACTGCGGCACAATTTCTAAAGCGTTTTGTCGGAGAAACCGACTGGGTGCATATCGATGTGGCAGGCACTGCCATGGGCTCGCCCAAAAACGAGATCAACCAGAGCTGGGCATCTGGCTATGGGGTGCGTTTGCTCGACCGCTTGGTCGCAGATCACTATGAAGGATAAGCTTTTTCTGTGTTGATTTTTGCAAAAGGCTGGCATGTGCCAGCCTTTTCTTTTGCCTTCCTGTCTGTAGCTTTCTATGGTGAGAAGGCCTTGAACATGAGGAAACAGCGTGTCAGCCGAGATTTTCTTTTATCATTTGCAGCGTCAACCTTTGGAAGTGGCCTTGCCCAGACTGTTGGAAAAATGTTTGGAGCGGGAATGGCGTGCCTTTGTGCAAGTGGGCAACCCGGAACGCTTGAAAGGGCTGGATGCCCAGCTCTGGACCTTTCGCGATGACAGTTTTCTGGCCCATGGCTTGGCAGGGCAGGGTCATGACGATCAACAGCCGGTTTTGTTATCGTCCCAAGCGATTTCAGCTGGCAATGGTGCCAAAGTCCGCTTCTTTGTTGATGGAGCTTTACCCCATGAAGATCTGTCTTTGTTGGAAGGATTGGAGCGGGCTATTTTGATGTTTGATGGCCAGAATGATGATGCCCTGCAAGCGGCGCGTCTATGTTGGAAACATTTGAAAGAAAAAGACTTTCCCGTCACCTATTGGCAACAAACCGGGGCCGGTGGATGGGAGAAAAAAGCTTAGAGCCTGATTAAAAGTCCTGAGCCTAGGTCCAATCGTATGTGCCTATCTTGTTGATTCTTGATTGTAAGTTACATATTTTCGCAGCGCTGTAAGTCTTTATGTTTTTTCTTTCGGTCGGGATCCTCACTCTATGCTTTTTGTAAAACGAATTATCCCGATCTTGCTTCTCCTTTGCGCCGCTGTTTGGGGCTTTAACAGCCCTTTGATGCGGGCGGAATATCCCCCTGCTCAGAAGGCGCTGCTATCCTATCATGGGGTGCATCAGATTGCGTCTGTCGCTGATCAACAGAAGAGCAACGAGCAGTGCGCTGCGCCTATGATCAGTGCTTCCAATCATATGATGCTGGAAAACACCCTGCCGTCCATGAAAGCTGTTTTTGAAGCTGGTGCAGATGTTTTGAAACTGGATGTGCATTTATGCCGTTGGTATTACAGAGGCAGCATTCGATAAAATTGCGGATCAGTTCACCACGATGAAGAGAAGACCATCCATCAGAGCCATTTAAACGCCTAAAAAAGATACCGTCAAACAGATACAAAAACGCCCGCTAAAAGTGGGCTTGTAACGAGCTGAACTGTGCAAAGTCTAAAGCTCACCTATGCAAAGAAAAAAGTCGCGCCACAGAAATGGGTTTTAATAGGATCGAGAGATTTCTGCAAAAAAGGGCCTTCTGAACTTAATCAGAAGACCCTAATATGGCTCCCCAGGCCGGACTCGAACCAGCGACCCAGCGATTAACAGTCGCTTGCTCTACCAACTGAGCTACTGGGGAAAACTCTTGAACTGCCAAGACGTTTTATATCGACTTGGCGTCGGTGAAGTGGTTTCTAATCCAGTTTGTGCACCTTGCCAACCCCTTCTATGAGAAAATTATAGGGATATTTGAAAAATATCACAAGAAATTATCTGAACGTCCTAATCTGTGGGTTTCTGTTTTAGATGAGCTGATAAATGGCCATAGAGGGTCAGCAGATGGAACAGGGTCCAGCAGGCTATTCCGAAAAATTTTGCGCTGTCTTCAATATAGATCAGAAGGTCATCAAGGGAATGGAAGACGATATCGATAAAAATTGAGAAGGCAAGGCCTCCGCCGCCCAGAAACAAAAGCCACCAGTCCTGACGCCAGATAAAGCGCCAATTGGCCAACACATAAGCAATGGCAAGACCGGCATAAAGACAGATGACCAAAAGCTGTGGCACGCCCAGATTTGGAAAGGCTCGCTCATGCAGTAGGAATAAGTCGTCCAGTGCAATCCATCCGGTTAGCAATCCCCCGGTAAGGGCCAGTTTCATCAAGGCCTTATTTTGCTTGGTCGCGAATAACAACAGGGCGGAAAATAAACAGGTGGTTGCCGTGATCACCCAGAGCAAGATGCCGGTATTGGAGACAAAGCCATAATAGACACTGCAACAGGTTGGCGCATATTCAGCGGCGGCCAGACTGTCCAGAAACATCCATTTGGGTTCGGCCCATGGCTGAAGAAAGATAGCTGCAAGATAGAGCACAGTCAGGGGGAGAAAAACAAAGCTGACTTTCAGTCTGGTGCGAAGGGGTAATGGATTGGATGGAAGTGACATAAAAGAACTGTGAATGACTATTAGCTCCAAATGGCACAATTGATGCCGGATTTTTTGCGAGCGGCGGACCACATAAAGACCGCTGTGAATGTTGTTGCGCCAAGATAGCCAAGGGCAATCATGGTTGGGCCGGATAGGCCAAATGGTGCCCATTCAAAGCCAGCCAAAATCAGCAAAATGGACAGGATTAGCGAGGCAATCAGGGTTTTGGAGACAAAGGCCTGATGGCGCTCCATGCCTAAAATGGCTGGTGTTGGTCCAAAAATGGCGCGCACCACCATTGTGCCCATGACGATCAGCAAAACAGTTTGGCCTTGCACAAAATCCTTGCCGAACAGGGCGAAAATATAAGGCCCCACGATTGCAAGCCCCAGCCATGCGGCCAGCGCATAAATAAAGGTGATGCGTGTGGCAAGGCGTACAAGTGACTGGGCTTCTTGCTTGTCGCCTGCCTGATTGGCGGCAAAAATTTTTGGTAGCAACAGCGAATAGAGCGCGCGCATACCAAAGCCAGCCAATTGGCGAATACGAAAGGCGATATGCAGCATGGCAACCTCAAAAGGGCTGACGAGCCAAGCTGCAAGCAGCATATGAACCTCGATGAAAGTATCCCACAAAAGCGTGATTAACATCCAGTTGGGAGTGATGGACCACCAGTCTTTTCGAATGCTTTTGTTGGTATCGCCTTGTATGATGCCATTTTGTTGAAAGGTGGTCTGTCGTGCCCGGATCTGAATAAAAGCAGTAAGGCCATAAATCCCAAGCGCCAATGCAAACAAGATATAAAGGCTTGTTTGCGGCCAGATGAACCAGACCACAAGTGTTGATGTGAGCATCAGGGTGGGGCGGATGAGAATGTCAGGCAATTGCCCCCAATAGGGGCGCTCCAATCCCACCAGAATGCTGCCACTCATATAGGTGATACCCATGGCAATGGCCGTTGGGACAGCAAAGCACAAAAGGAGCGGATAATTATAGCCGCCCGTATCTGGCACTAGCCATGCGCCCAAAAGTAGGAAAGGGGACAGCACAAGCGCGCAAAGGAAGATCAGCCGCTGGCTATATTGGGCAAAGAGAAAGAGGGAGCTTGTTTGATTGGCCGAACGATATTCCGCTGTCATCATGGTGCCAATTGCGGGAAAACCAAGCGGAAAAATCACCGATAACAGCCCAACCATGGCCAGAAAAAGCGAAAAGCGCGCCATGGCATCCGCGCCCATTTGGCGGGTGATAAACAGCGAGAGCAGAAAAACAAGGCTGGCACCAAGGACGCGCGCTATGGTTAGCACTGCCATTTTCGACAAGAGCAGTGTCAACCAATCATGTTTTCTCATGAAGTGCTGCACTTGATGAAAGGCAGACGGCTCGGCTGTCTGCGTCATTGACCATGCGCCCCCAAACCCAGTCGCTCCATAAGGCGCACCCTAAACCCGTGCAGATTATAGCGGATCACCCCTTGATAGCGGCGGATGAAATAGAGCAATTTGCATAAAATTTTGCTCTTTAACGTGGCGGTATAGTGGTAATAGGGCGGCGTGATAGCAATCTTGCCTTCCTTGCCGACAAAACTGCGCTTGAATTGATGCAAAGGGCTGCTTTCATCCGCACCACCAAGGTCATACCAGTCAATGCGCGGATTTTTGAGCAAAAGCTTCATGATTGCCCAATGCATGACATAGCCAGCTTTCAGCGGCAAAGCACGATCCGATGTCGCTCCATAGAGATAGACGGCTCGATCGCCAGACATATCAATAACAGCACAGGCGACGGGCTCGCCCTCTTTTTCAACCATCACATAATCGGGTTGCAAATAGGCCTCTTTGGTAACGGAAAGGGCCTCTAGGGTATCAATGGCCGAGGCATCATGAAAATTCTTGCGATTCAGCATGGCTTCATAAAGCGGCATGAAAGCCTCAAAGCCTTCTGCGCCCTTTAATTCGCGCACGGTCAGATTGTTCTTTTCGGCCTTTTTGAGATTGTAACGCCATTTTTGTAGCAAGCTGGCGCGGGCATCGGCTTCGCTATGTTGGCAATTAACAAAATAGCGGTTGGGTGAGGTCAGACTTTCACCGGCTTCAAAGCCGCAGGCCTGATAGGTCTCTTCGGCAATATCCGCAAAATCGGGGTCAGCAAAGGGAAAAACCGAGAAGATATAACCGCGTTGATGGGCATAAAGATCCACCAGATGCTCAAGCGCCAGTTTCAGGATTTGCGGGTCGGGCTTTTTATCTGCCCGACGCCATAATGGCCCCCATTTGGTCACAGCCAAACCGCTTTTGAGCAGTGGCAAATGCTTCAACATCACAGCAGCGGCTGCGACAAGTTTGCCATTTTGGTAAAAAGCAATGCGCTCCAGACAATCGCCTTGCCAGCGGTGAGCATTGAAAATTTGTGTTTGTTCATGCAGGACATCAACAAAGGGAGCCAGCATCTCATCCCAGTCCTGTTCGTTCACAAAACAGGCCTGAAGCGACGTGCCAGTGTCTTGAGTAACGGGTTTTGATGCATCATTCATGGATTGAACCAGTTTCATGAAAGCCACTCCTTGCGAATGAATAAGCGCTGCTGCCAGCCGCCTCGGAAGCGGGCACGGGTAAGACGACCGATCAGGGGTAAACTGTCCATTAAGGTGAACACACCTGGCATCGGGTCTTGTTTTGGAAAAGCAATGTCCAAATCACATCGCCAGAAACAGTGAAAAGCACGATAAAGCGCGGCGGGTATGTCGCGCCATGAGACAAGGCCTTTAAGATAATTTTGTTTTAAACCGGTCAACTCGCCTGACAACCAGCCATAGCTGAGGTCTGTCTGGCCTTGTTTCAAGTCTTTGACACTGGTATCAGTTGTCAACAGATCAAGCAGACTGCCAGATAAATCAAGGCCACAATGATCAGGCAAAGCATGATTGCCGGCAATGCGTGAGTTCAGCTCCAGAAAGCAAATATCGCCGCTTTGCTCATCAACCAGATATTGCGCGCAGCCAATGCCGTGATAATTGAGATCTGCAACCAGCTTTTCTGTAAAGTCTTTTAGCTTGGGGCAGGGGGATACAGTCTTGCCTTCAACAGCAAGACCTGCGCCATCTGGTTGGTCGGTACGTGTAATTTTTGCATGAAGATAGCGAACAATCTGTCCGTGATTGGCGGCAAAATAGATATTGTCGCGTTTGCCCGCAGCTTTTGCCTGTATCAGAAGATCACAGGCGCCTGAATCCCAGTCTGTCCAGACTTTCCAGCTTTGTTTGAGCTGGTCCAGACTTTCAATTGTTTGGGCTTTTTGGCCATCTAAGCGAATTTGTGCATTCAAGGGGCGGACAACAAGTGGAAAGCCGATCTCCTCAGCTTTTGCGAATAAATCCTGCTCATTATGGGTCGCGGCAAAGGGCGCAAGGGGAATATCAAGCTTTGTTGCCAGATCCAGCATTTTTTGCTTATCCAGACATGTCTGAACAAGGGCATTCGATATGGAAACCAGTGTTACAGATGAGGGAAGAGACAGATCGCCTTTGGCAAAAGCCTTGATAACAGGTTCTGTGACCGGGCAGACCAGCTCAATATCGCGATGGTTTGACAAAAAGCCGCTAAGGGCCTGTTGGAAGTCTGCAATGCCGTCGCCAAGGGCAGGGTGCTGCCATAGGCAATCGACATGGCGCGAGACCTCTGCACCGCGCTCATAGCCATCCATACCGCAGATGACGCGATAGCCGCGGGCTTTCAGTTCTTTTGCCAAAATGTAGCTAGGGCGATAATTGCCCAAAATCAGTGCGGATTTCACAGCCAAAGTCTCATAGTTACCGGTTGGGATGCCCTACCTTAACCATGAGATGTAAAAAGACTCTCACCAGTCTGGCTGTCAGCTGGAAAAGAAAAGAGAAATCAATTTCTTGCTTTGCAAATAGTTAATATGGCAATAGAGCAGCACACCAAAAAGAATTTTGTATTATCTGTTATGAAATAAACATATCGAAACAGACTGAAGATATATCAGAAGCCACATAAAGCATCCTATGGGTCAATCTTTCATGCCGTTGGTATAAGCTCTTGGTCTCCCACACGCATTCGAATGCTGTTCGCGGAGCAAGGCAACGCGCTCCTGCTGATGCATAGATCGGTTGGCATAAAGAGAGGTGATCAGGTTTGTAGAGGGCTTGGCAGCAGTAAAACCGCGGACAAGGGACCTCAATCCAGTCAATATCAGACCAAGTGCCAAAGGCTTTGAGCGTGAAGTCATTGATGTCCTATTTCAGCGCAGTTGCGATTTGGCCAGAGATCTGGCTTTCCTGCACAATATACATAACGGGAAGCATGATGGGGCCTTTTATGTTGAGCCTTAAAAAGAGACAGAACGGTTGCCATTGGAAGCAGATGTTAGAATTTTGATCACATCTTTTTTGCTCATCACCTTTGGAACGGCATAAGACCAGCGGGCTTCGCTGATGGCATCATATGCAATGGCGTCAAAATCCTTGCTTTGCAGCTCTTCCAAATGCGGTGGAATGTTCACAGTCTCTGACAAGGCATCTATGCGATCGATAAAAGTATTTGCTAGGGCATGGTCATCCATCTGGGGCCTGGCAGGACTTAACATGTGTTCCAATGCGGCAAAGCGTTGCTTGGAGACCACTTTGTTGAAGCGCAAAACGCGCGGTAAAATGACGGCATTTGCCAGACCATGCGGCGTATTATAATGGGCGCTGATTTGGTGGGAAATGGCATGCACATAGCCAAGGCTTGCTTTGGTAAAGGCAAATCCGGCAAGGAAAGAGCCAAGGGCTGTCATCTCGCGGGCCTGTTCATTTTCTCCGTCAGCACAAGCAATGGGTAAAAATTCCACCAGAAGCTTGATTGCCATCGCTGCATCACGGTCCGTATCCTCAAAGCGATTGCGGCAGATATAGGCTTCAATCGCGTGGGTTAAGGCATCCATGCCTGTTGCGGCGGTCATGGGGGCGGGCAGGGATTTTAAAAGCTCTGTATCAAGTGCTGCTGCAATTGGAATATATTTGGGATCAACAAAGAATTTCTTCTTGTGGGTCTGGCTGTCAGAGATCACGGCTGCGCTGGTCACTTCCGATCCTGTGCCGGATGTGGTGGGGGCGACATAGAAAGGCAAGAGGGGCTGATCGACTTTCAGGATACCGGCAAGTTGTGCAATAGATTTTTTGCTGGTGCTGGCCGCTGCCATAACCTTGGCGGCATCAATGGCAGAGCCGCCACCCACGGCAAACACGGCGTCACACTGATTGGCCCGACTTGCCTCAAGCCCTGCCTCTACAACAGCAAAGGTCGGGTTGGGAATGATCTCGTCAAAAATGCTAACCTTGCACCCTGATTGTTTCAGAAAAGCCAGCAAATCATCCAACATACCATTTTCATGTAGGAAGCTGTCCGTGACCACAAGAGGGCGTTTGGAGCCATTGCGGACCATGAAATCGGCGAGTTTCAGGGAAGAGTTGGCCCCTGAAAATAGCAAAGGTTTTTGTGGTGGAAATAATCTTGACGTTAAGGGAAGGGCGAAGGTAATCGGTGTTACAAACATGATGCGAACCTGTTGATAATTTATATCATTTTTTCGGTGACTGGGGTGCCGGGCAGTGAGCTAGGTCTGGATCATTACAAGCATATGTCAGACTTGATAGATGATCAGGGTTTTCTAAACCGGCGAAGTTGGAAATTTAAGAAAAAATTGAAGTATTTATTGCCCCAAGGTGCTGCAATCAGCTCGCTTGCATTGAATTTTCCTTTGCGGACAACGCCCTTGGCTTTGGAGAAATTCAGAAAGCCTTCATGGCCATGATAATGGCCCATGCCGGAAGGGCCAACGCCGCCAAAGGGCATATCATCGACAATCACATGGGTCATGACTTCATTGATGCAGACACCGCCGGAATGGGTTTCATTGAGGATTTTTTCTGCTCTGGCATGATCCCAGTCAAAATAATAAAGGGCCAAGGGGCGATCACGCTCATTCACATAAGAAATGGCATCACCCAGCGTCTCATAAGGCACAATTGGCAGGATTGGGCCAAAGATTTCTTCTTCCATCACCCGCATATCATCGCTTACATTGGTCACTACATGCATGGGGAGCTTTCGTGATCCTTCAAAATTGTCATTTGAGGGATTGATTTCGGTAACAATAGCGTCTTTTTCTTTGGCATCCTTAATTGTCGCGAGCAGACGGTCGCGCTGGCGTTCGGAGATGATGGAAGTATAATCCCGATTGCTTTTTAGAGACGGATAATATGTTGAAAAGGCTTTGGCAAAGGCTTTGACAAAGGCATTGATTTTTGCGCGTGGCACCAACACATAATCGGGGGAAACACAGACCTGACCTGCATTCAGCCCTTTACCAAAAGCGATGCGCTTTGCCGCTTCTTCAATGGGGAATGTGTCATGCACAATAGCGGGAGATTTTCCGCCCAATTCCAGCGTTACCGGGGTTAGATTGTCTGCTGCGGCACGCATCACAATGCGGCCCACTTGAGTGGAGCCGGTAAAGACCAGATGATCAAAGGGCAGTTTGGTAAATTGCGTTGCGACCTCTACATCGCCATTGACAACCAGCACTTCCTCGTTTGTGAAAGAGTTGGAGAGCATTTCGGCCAGTACTTCACCGCTTTTGGGGGCAAATTCCGAGGTTTTGATCATGGCTCGGTTGCCAGCGGCAAAGGCGCCTACCAATGGCGAGAGGCCCAGAAAAAGCGGAAAGTTCCAAGGCACAACAATGCCAATCACACCAAGGGGTTGGTAATGGACTTTGGTTTTCGAGCCAAAAAGTATCAAAGGCGTATGGCGTTTTGATTGGCGCATCCATTTGGAGAGATGCTTTTTGTTATAGCGAATGCCTTCCAGTGTTGGCAGAATTTCACTCATCAGGGTTTCTGCATGGGCACGCCCGTTAAAATCCTCATCCACTGCCTCAATCAGACGCTCTTTATAATTGAGCAGAGCGTTATGCAATCGATCAAGGCGCTCAATTCTCTCCTGACGGCTGGGATTAGGGGCCTTGTTGAAGGCATTGCGCATTTTATTCAAAGAATGCTGCAAGTCAGAGTGAATGCTGTTGGGTTGGATAACAGTATCAGCGGGCATGGCGGTCTCCATAGGGAATGAACTGGTTTGACGTCACGAAACAGTGTGACGATCTGATGACACTTTGCCACTTATAAATTTGTATCAGAATGTTCGAACCGGACAAGCTTTTGTCATTTCCGGCCATTGTCAAAAAATGAGGAGATTATCACTGATAAAATCCTCAATTTCTTGGCGTCAAAAGGCTTTAGGCTCAGGACCCATTAATTGAGGACATAGACTCATAAATGTGATGTATTTGGTAGAGGCTAATTTTCTCCCGGGACTATTCTGAATTTTGTGCTTTATCGTCTTATCTCTAAGATGAGGAGACCGACTTATGAGCATAGACAAAGAGCTTTTGGATCAGTTGATGGAAGGGCGCAAGCCTGAAGAGTTGTTTGGCAAAGATGACATTCTGCAAGACTTGACCAAGGCTCTAGCACTACAGTTGCGCATTTATTTGTTTCTTTCTATGGCATAGGGCCGCGATGATTTGATGATGTTTTCGCCATTTCAACCATGCCCAGACGAAAGCCGGTTGCATTTGAACTGTCAGGATGAGTTTGGCAAACAGACGGCGTATTTCTGGTGTGGTCAGGCATTCAGCGATTGAGCATTTTTTTTGTTTTGGACTCCTTTTGTCCCGTTTGCCGATATCACCGGGTTGACTTTTAGCCTTTCTCCATGCCGTTCGCCGTTGATCGGCTGCGATTTTGGCCAGAAAGGCTGCTGCGACCATAACCAATGTGATGTGCCTGTACCAGCCGTGCCAAGAGCGCGCTTCGCAATGATCAAGCCCCAGATCATCCTTAGCCCGTAAGAAGTATTCCTCGATGGTCCAGCGCAGTCCGGCCGCTCCGGCCAGTCGGGCAAGCGAAGTTCCTTCCTGCGCAGTCCAGGGGAGTTTTATGCCGTTGGTATTACTTCCAGAAGCTGAAAGAATTCAGGCGCATAGCTATGCGGTCGGATAAGACAGACGCATCCTATGGCGCGATGATCTGCCTATGTGCCGCGATCATTAACTCACGATGAATGTCCACAGACCCTAGTCTTTGTTTCTAAGCATATTTTTGTCCGAAAACCACACACACTTTTCGAAAAATATGCTCTAATATGTAATAGCTAAAGACCATCTCGTATAATTGTATCATCAAATTTATTGCCGTAATGAGCAAGGCTTGAGACAAGGTTGGTGATATAATAAGCGCTACGCTCAAAGGTAGGATATGACATTTTCCAATCCCAAAATTTTGTTTGTCATGGCAGCGCCAGCGGAATATGGCGTGCAATTGCAAAAGCTGATCACGCCTTTGATGATTGGCGTCGGGCCGGTTGAGGCAGCTGTTAATCTGACGGCCAAATTGGCAGACCTGACAGTACAGAACAAAAAGCCTGATCTAGTGGTCTCGCTTGGCTCTGCCGGTGCCAGACATTTGCAACAAACCGAAATTTATCAGGCATCCAGCCTTTCTTATCGGGATATGGATGCATCGCCTTTGGGGTTTGAGAAGGGGGTGACACCTTTTCTGGACATGCCTGCGATTGTGCCAATGCAGCATTTTATCGGTTCTGTGCCAAAGGCATCGCTATCAACCGGGGCCAATATTGTCTCTGGCGAGGCATATGACGCCATAGATGCTGATATGGTGGATATGGAAAGTTTCGCTGTCTGGAGAGCTTGTGAGAACTTCTCTTTGCCGATGATTGGCTTGCGTGGTATTTCTGATGGAGAGAAAGAGTTACAACATGTCTCTGACTGGACGGAATATCTGCATATCATCGATGAAAAGCTGTTTCATATTTTGCGTGATATGAAACGCGAATTTGGTGGATGGCAAGATTGCCTTGCTGACAATAGCTGAGAGAAGAGAGCCGAGCTGCTCATATCAGATCGGCTCTTTTTGGACGTGTCTTATCGCAGAATCACGCCTTTTTCGCCTGCCAAATCCTGAATATATTGCCATGCCACGCGGCCTGAACGTGATCCTCTGGTCATGGCCCATTCCAACGCGCTGGCGCGCAGCTCGTCCGCATCGACCTTGATGTCATATTCGGCCACATAGCCATTGACCATGGCCAGATAGTCATCTTGCGAGCAATTGTGAAAGCCGATCCAAAGCCCGAAGCGGTCTGAAAGCGAGACTTTTTCCTGCACCGATTCGCCGGGATTAATCGCTGTGGAGCTTTCATTCTCAATCATGGTGCGGGGCATCAAATGGCGGCGGTTGGACGTGGCATAGAATAATACATTATCAGGTCGCCCCTCAATGCCGCCATCCAGAACCGCTTTCAGGGATTTATAGGCATTTTCTCCGCTGTCAAAAGACAGATCATCGCAGAATAGAATGCAGCGTTCCTCACGATCACGCAAAATATTCATCAAAACGGGCAGCGATTCGATATCCTCGCGGCTAATTTCGATCAGCTTCAACGGTGTCACATTTTCCGCGCGCTCTTTGTTGATGCTGGCATGGACCGCTTTGACCAGCGAGCTTTTGCCCATGCCGCGCGCACCCCATAAAAGCGCGTTATTAGCCGGAAAGCCATTGGCAAAGCGGCGGGTATTTTCCAAAACCATATCCCGGTTGCGATCAATGCCTTTTAAAAGGGACAAATCAACCCGATTGATCTGCTTGACTGGCGACAGGTGAGGGCTGGGTTCAGTATGCCAGACAAAGCCATCAGCTCCATCCAGCTTGGCTTTTGGGGCTTTTTCTGGTGTTGCCCGCTCCAAAGTTTTGTGAATTTTGCGCAAAGCCTTGGTGATGGATTTCAGCTCATTTGAAGACATGTCGCCCCCTTAATTCTTTTCTTGGCTGATAAATGCTGAAAAACTCTGTAAATCAGACCTTTTGGAGCCTGAAAGACCTTTCAACTTTGCCAAAGGAACACTATTTGTATCCATTGATTACCAGAGATGGGCGCAGAGTCCAGCACACTATTTGCAAAGCTGTGCGGGGCCGCTATAGTCCGCTCAACCATAATTCGGATCAGCCAAGACCAAGACTGCGCCGATCCCTTGCAAGGAGCACATCATGTTCATAACGCCCGCATATGCACAGGCCGCTGGCGCAGCCGGTACGTCCGACTTTCTCGTATCCGTTGTCCCCTTCATTCTGATCTTCGTGATCATGTATTTCCTAATCATTCGCCCGCAGCGCCAGCAGATGAAAAAACATGCAGAAATGATCGCCTCTGTACGTCGTGGCGACACAATCGTGACCTCTGGCGGTCTGGTTGCCAAAATCACCAAAGTGGTTGATGACACCAAAGTGCAGGCAGAGATTGCCGAAGGCGTAAAAGTTACAATCATGCGCAAGGCCATTGCCGAGCTGAACGCCAAGGGCGAGCCAGCTGGTGATGCCTCTTAATTGCCGGATTTGTGATTTTTAAGACTGATAGGCGCGACCCGGTTCGGGTCGCTCTTTCTTCCTGAACGGATGGCTGTATGTTACATTTTGCTCGCTGGAAGGTTGGCTTGATCCTGATGACAATTGTCTGCGGATTGTTGTTTTCCTTGCCAAACCTGTTTTCTGAAAAAACACTTGCCGGTCTGCCGGACTGGTTGCCGAAAAGTCAGCTCGTTCTGGGGCTTGATTTGCAGGGTGGGTCTCACATTCTCTTGCAGGTGGAAGAAGAAGGCGTAATCAAAGAGCGTCTCGAAGTGCTGCGCGGCGATGTGCGTTCGGTCCTAAGAGAAGACAAAATCGGTTATACCGGTCTTGCGATCAAAGACAATTCCGTTCAGGTGCGCATTCGCGATCTGACAAAATTGGAAGAGGCGCGTCAAAAAGTGCGCACGCTGGTTCAGCCGGTCACCCAATCGCTTTTAAGCGGTGGTGGCGCGCTGGAGACCAGCCTCGAAGCCAGTGAGGACGGGGTTTTGCGTCTGACATTGACTGTGGAGGGTATTACATCGCGTGTCAATGCGGCAGTGTCCCAGTCGATTGAAGTCATCCGCCGCCGTGTGGACGAGCTTGGCACCACCGAGCCTTCTATTCAGCGCGAGGGCAATAGCCGTATTTTGGTTCAGGTTCCGGGCTTGCAGGATTCAGACCGTTTGAAAACCATCTTGCAATCCACTGCAAAACTGACATTCCGCCTTGTTGACAGCTCCATGGGCGTCGATCAGGCCCTTGCAGGTCGCCCGCCACTGGATAGTGAGGTGCTTTATTCGGCTGATGATCCGCCGGTGCCTTATCTGGTGAAAAAGCGTGTGCTGATTTCTGGTGACGAGCTGGATGATGCCCAGCCAACCTTTGATCATCAAACCAACGAACCTGTGGTTTCTTTCCGCTTCAACACATCCGGTGCCCGCAAATTTGGCCGCGTGACCCAACAAAATGTAGGCCTGCCTTTCGCCATTGTGCTAGATGAAGAAGTGATTTCCGCCCCACGCATCAATGAGCCTATTCTGGGTGGTTCGGGCATCATTTCCGGGTCTTTCACCGTTGAGAGCGCCAATGATCTGGCGGTTCTGATGCGGGCAGGGGCCTTGCCCGCGGATCTCACCATCATTGAAGAGCGGACCGTCGGTCCGGGCTTGGGTAAAGATTCTATCGAATCGGGCAAAATTGCCGGGATCATCGGTGCGCTTGCCGTGATTGTCTTTATGTTGTTGAGCTATGGCCTGTTTGGCATCTTTGCCAATCTTGCCTTGGCTGCGAATATCACATTGATCATGGGGGCCTTGTCTGCTCTTGGTGCAACGCTGACTTTGCCGGGCATTGCCGGTATTGTCTTGACTGTGGGTATGGCGGTGGATGCCAACGTGCTGATTTATGAGCGCATTCGTGAAGAAAACCGGTTCGGTCGCTCGACAATTGCCGCGATTGATGCCGGTTACAGCCGGGCGCTTGGCACCATTTTGGATGCCAATATCACGACCTTTATCGCCGCTATTATCCTGTTCTCTCTGGGATCAGGGCCTGTGCGCGGCTTTGCTGTGACCCTTGCCATCGGCATTGTCACCACGGTCTTCTCTGCCTTTACTTTCAACCGCTTGTTGGTGGCTGGCTGGATCAAATCCCGCCGTCCGTCTGAGCTGCCCATTTAAACGTCGGGAAGGATCATAAAGATGAAACCACTTCGTTTGGTCCCGGATGGAACAAATATCCGGTTCATGACCCACCGCCGTTTGAGCTTCCCGCTCTCTGCTATTTTGATTGTGGCATCTCTGGCGCTCTATGGCCTCTTTAACCTCAATTTCGGTATCGACTTTAAAGGCGGTACCCTGATTGAGATCCAGACTGCTGAAGAGGTTGCCGATCTTGGTGCCATCCGTAGCAAGCTGGGCGAGCTGCGCTTGGGCGATGTGGAAGTGCAGGAATTTGGTGCGCCCAATGATGTGCTGATTCGTGTTGAAACGCAGGAAGGCGGCGAGAAAGCCCAGCAAAATGTCGTTGATCAGGTCAAGGCAACTTTGGGCGACGCGGTGACCTATCGCCGGGTAGAGGTTGTAGGGCCACGCGTCTCCGGTGAACTGGCCTCCGCCGGTACCATTGCCGTTCTCTCGGCTTTGTTTGCCGTGCTGGTTTATATCTGGTTCCGCTTTGAATGGCAGTTTGCCTTGGGCGCTGTTATGGCAACCACCCATGACGTGATCCTGACTATTGGCATGTTTGCCGTGCTGGGGCTGGAATTTAACCTGTCCTCAATTGCGGCCATTCTGACCATTGTCGGCTATTCGCTGAACGATACGGTGGTGGTTTATGACCGTATTCGTGAGAATTTGCGCAAATATAAGAAAAAAGAGCTGAAAGATATTCTCGATCTTTCCATCAACCAAACCCTGTCCCGTACAGTTTTGACCTCGGTCACCACCTTGCTGGCATTGGGTTCGCTCTATTTCCTTGGTGGCGCGGTTATTCAAAGCTTTACCTTTGCCATGATTTGGGGCGTGTTTGTTGGCACATATTCCTCTGTCTTCATGGCGGCTCCTTTGCTGATTTTCCTGAAATTGCGTCCAGAGCAAATGCAGGTGCAAAAAGAAGGTGAAGAGGCGAGTGCCTGACCATGATTTTCAAATGGGGCAAAAAAGACAAGGATAACCAGCCGCATCATAAAGAGGCGCAGTCCTCTGGCAAAGCAGACCTTTCTGCCGATCAGTCTGAGACTCAGTCAGAGGCAGACGCGCCAAAGCCTGATATAGCAAATGACAAGCCGGATGGATTTGTCGAAAATGCTGTTGCGATGGCGACCGGTCTGTCGCTTGTGGATGCACATTATCCCGGCCATGACCCCATTGATTATTATGGAAATGGCGGCTTTCGCTTCGGGGATTACTCCCATCAAGGATCCCTCATATTTCTTCCCAGCGGCACGCGCCGCTGGGATATCATCTCTCCCGATGACTTTTCGCAAGAAGCTTTTGCGCAAGTTTTTGCTGAGGCTGACAATATCGAAATTCTGCTCATCGGATCCGGCCCGACTCTGGTGCCCGTAAAGCCAGAGTTAAAAGCCAAATTTCGGAAGGCTGGCATAATCAGCGATGTGATGGATACCGGCGCAGCGGTCCGCACCCTCAATATTTTGCTGGCAGAAGAGCGAGCTGTCGCCGCAGCAATTTTGGCAGTAGACTAGGTGTTTAGTCCCGGGAATTGATGGGCTGGATTTATGATGAATTTTTCTGGCTCGTTTGTCCATTGTTTACAAACGAATTCATAAGGCGTTAGGCCGCGTAATGTCTTCAGCCTTCGTGCAAAGTTGTAGGCATCTAT
>JAOXSH010000147.1 GCA_025800145.1 Cohaesibacter sp. | reverse complement strand
GAAGGGTGCGATTATTTCCCATTCTTTGTCGGTAAATCTGTTGGATAGCGAAGCGTGTCGCGGTTCTATTGAACCCGAGCGATATCATCCCAAGGCATGTGATCCTCCATCTTTCAGACAAAGACGATTGAATCACAACTTGTTGATATCGCTCAACTAATTTTAAATTAGTCACTTAGGCATAGCGGCGTTCATAGCCATTGATCCAGCTGTGCCGAACAGACCAATTGGTGGGATCAAATGCCACCAGATCAGCGGCAAAGCCAGAGGCCACGCGCCCAATCACTTTATTCATGCGAATATAGCGGGCAGGATAGAGCGAAGCCATCCGCAGCGCTTCCGATAAGGGAAGATCCAACAACTCAACACAATTGCGCACCGCCCCTATCATGGTAAGGTCTGAGCCAGCTAAAACACCATCATGGGTTTTGCATATGCCATGGCGGGCAGTGATTTGCTCTCCATGCAAGTCAAAGCTTTTGCTGCCATCCTCCTTGGCCTGCATACCAACACTGGCCATGGCATCTGTCACCAAAAACATCTTACCCTTACCGGCCCGTATTTCTTTGGCGGCAATAGCCATGCGCAAACTGGCCGGATGCACATGAAAGCCGTCAACGATCAAACCACAAGCGGCGTCTGTCGCATCAAGGGCGGCCCCTACCATGCCCGGCTCACGACTGTCCAAGGGCGTCATGGCATTGAACAAATGGGTGAAAGCACTGACCCCGGCCCGCAAGGCCTGATTGCTTTGTTGATAGTTGGCCGCACTATGACCAGCACTGACCAGCACCCCCCGCGCAACAAGATCAGCAATGAAGGACGTATCAACTATTTCCGGTGCCAATGTCACCAGCCGAACCCCAAGATCAGGGTGACCCAGCAAATCCAGAGCGGCTTGCACGCCATCTGCATCAACCGGGCGAATAATGCCTGCATCATGCACACCTTTGCGCACAACATTCAAATAAGGCCCTTCAAAATGCACGCCTTTGATCGCAGAAAGCGAACTATTCTCCCCCCAATGCCGATGGACCTGTCGAATGAGCGAGGAAATATGCTCCATCACCTGCCAATGATCGCTAATCAAGGTGGGCAGCAGACTGGTGGTGCCAAACTGACGATGCGCATCTGTCATGGTTTCCAGAGCGGATAAATCACAATCATGGCTTACCATCACACCATTGCCACCATTGACTTGCAGATCCACAAATCCGGGGCAAAGAACAAGACCTTTCAAATCATGAACAACCACATGCTGACGAAGATAAGGACTTAAATCTGACGGACTATCTATAATATCCTCAATAGACATACCGTCCAGCAAGACGGCTTTGCCTGCATGAAAGACATCCCCATCAAACAGGCGCGCATGGATCAAGAGCTGTTTCATGGTCATGTCCTGTTCACTGATATTGAATGCGCAAAGACTGACCCGATTTGCCCATCCATTGCAAGATCAAACTCTTGTCTTTTGATTGACATGGAACAGACCATTTTCTATTTTGTGATCACAAAAAAGAAGCGCAACGAGTCCTTTCAAAAGCCGGATCATCTTGCAGGAGCTTACATATGACAGATGCCCCTTTCTCAATCGGTCTTTTGGAAACCGGGTTGGTTCCCGATGAATTGAGCGAACACTATGAATCTTACCCGGATATGTTTAGGCATTTGCTGTCAGATAATATGCCTAAAGACTGGATTTTTAAGACATTTTCGCCCGTTCAGGGAGAGTTTCCCGACAAGGTAAGCCAATGCAATGCTTGGTTGGTCACCGGCTCCAAATTTGGTGTTTATGAGGATATTGACTGGATCCACCAATTGCGCGCCTTTCTGGCCGAAGCCTATGCGAAAGACCGTCCAATCATCGGTATTTGCTTTGGGCATCAATTACTGGCGCAGGCCCTGGGTGGAAAAGTGATCAAATCCCCAAAAGGTTGGGGATGCGGGGCGCATCGCTATGAGTGGTGCACACAGCCGCAATGGCTGAAAGAAGCACAAAAGAGCGGCATGTCAAACGAGCAGTCTTTTGCCATTCAAGCCTATCATCAGGATCAGGTGGTGGACTTGCCCAAAGAAGCGAAGGTCATTGCACAGTCAGACTTTTGTGACTATGCCGCTCTGGCCTATCAGGATAAAGCCATTTCCTTTCAGGGCCACCCGGAATTTGCCTCTGATTATGCAAGTGATCTGTTTGAATTGCGCAAAGGCACCAGTTTGCCGGACGAGATAGCAGATGCGGCCATCGCAACAAAAAATACACCTTTGGATCAGCCTTTGCTGGCAAAGGCCGTCATAGAATTTTTAAAAGCCCATCAGATAAGCCGTGCTGAAAAGCCTTCAGGCAACGAGAGGAGCATCCATGCTGGATAAGCGTCAGTTTTTCATCAATGGGGCATGGGTTGACCCGATCAAGGCAACAGATTGCGAGGTCATCAACCCGGCAACAGAACAGCCCATCGCCACCATTTCCATGGGCAGTGAAGAGGATGCCAATGCCGCCGTGCTTGCGGCCAAAGCGGCGTTCCCATCTTTCTCCCAAACCTCGAAACAGGAGCGGATTGATCTGCTGAAAGCCATTATGAGCGTTTATAAAAAGCGCTATCAGGAAATGGCCGACATCATCACCAAAGAAATGGGCGCACCAAAACTGCTGTCAGAAAATGCCCAAGCCGCAGTCGGCATTGGCCATCTACAAGGCTTCATTGATGCTCTTAACTATTATCAGTTCCGCCAAACCCTGCCAAATGGTGACATCATCCAGCGCGAGGGCATCGGCGTGTGCGGCCTGATCACCCCGTGGAATTGGCCCATGAACCAAATGGTGCTGAAAATTGCCCCGGCTCTTGCCACCGGTTGCACCATGGTGCTCAAACCATCCGAGCTGACCCCACTCTCAGCCATGCTATATGCCGACATTCTCCATGAGGCGGGCGTGCCAAAGGGCGTTTTTAACCTGATCAATGGCGAAGGCCCGGTTGTGGGCAGTGCGCTCTCGCGTCATCCAGATGTGCAAATGATGTCCTTCACTGGCTCCACCCGTGGCGGCGTTGCCGTCTCAAAAGATGCAGCAGAGACCGTTAAGCGCGTGGCGCTGGAATTGGGCGGCAAAAGCCCCAATATCATCTTTGCTGACAGCGATATAAAGGCCGCAGTAACACGCGGCACCCGCCATGTCTTTGCCAATACCGGCCAGTCCTGCAATGCCCCGACACGTATGCTGGTCGAACGTGCTGCCTATGAAGAAGCCATGCAGATTGCGGCCCAAGTGGCCGAGCAAACCCAAGTGGGTGACCCGGCAGAAGAAGGCCGCCATATCGGCCCGCTTGTCAGCGCGTTGCAATATGAGCGGGTCCAAAGCCTCATCCAAAAAGGGATTGAAGAAGGGGCAACCTTGCTGGCTGGTGGCACAGGCAAGCCAGAAGGTCGCAATGTTGGCTATTTCTGCAAACCAACTGTCTTTGGCAATGTGAACAATGACATGACCATTGCCCGCGAGGAAATCTTTGGCCCCGTCCTCTCCATAATCCCCTTCGATAGCGAAGAAGAAGCCATTGAAATCGCCAATGACACCCCTTATGGTCTGGCAGCTTACATGGATACGGGGTGCGAAAAACGCGCCGAGCGTGTCGCCAATCAATTGCGGGCAGGCATGGTGCGCATCAATGGCTCGGACATTGATTGGGGCAGCCCCTTTGGCGGCTATAAAATGAGCGGCAATGGCCGCGAAGGCGGCCATTTCGGTATGGATGATTTCTTGGAAATCAAGGCAATCTCAAGACCATAAGATCAAAGTCCATAGAGCCAAAGCCAACAAAAAGGGCCTCCCAATCATGAGAGGCCCTTTTCTATTCGTCTCTATTCATCTCTGTCAGAGCGTTTATTCGCCAATTGCCATGCCTTCGCGGCGTGGGTCAGCGGCACCAATCAGCTTGCCATCCTTGATCAGAACAGCGTGCAAACCGGAATTGAGATCACGTACATTGACTTTGTGACCTTTGGCTTCCAAAGCCGGGATCAAAGCCATGGCAGAGGTATTTTGCTCGATATCGGTTTTGCCATTGCGGTTGACGATATGGGGCAGATTGATTGCATCTTGTGGATCCATACCATGGTCGAGAATGGCAATGATGGAACGGGCAACATAATTGATGATGCGTGAGCCACCAGGAGAGCCGATGGACAGCATAGGCTCACCATCTTTCATGACAATGGTCGGAGACATGGAAGAGCGAGGACGCTTGCCGCCTTCTACGCGGTTGGCAATCGGCTTGCCGTCTTTCTCTGCCTTGCGCGAGAAATCGGTCAGTTCGTTATTGAGCAAAAAGCCGCCAACCATGACGCGCGAGCCAAAGCCGGTTTCAATGGTGGTGGTCAGAGACACCACATTGCCCATGGAATCGACAATGGAAACATGGCTGGTGCCCGGACGCTCAAGCTGGCTGTCTGGGGCGCGCAACGCAGCATTTTTCCATGGTGGTGTGCCTGCTTTTGCCTTTTCCATGGTCTTGCTTTTGTCGATCAAAGCCGCGCGGCTTTTCAGGTAACCGGCATCCAGCATACCCTCTGGCATATCAACAAAGTCGCTGTCAGCCATGTAAAGGCCACGGTCAGCATAGGCCAGTTTTGCCGCTTCAATGTAGAGATGTTCGCTGTCAGCGCCTGTTTCCATGCCAGCCAAATCATAATTTGCCAGAATGCCGAGGATCTGGCCAACCGTCAAAGCGCCAGAGGAGGGAGGCCCCATGCCGCAGACATCATGACCACGATAGTCAACACAAACAGCCGGGCGCTCGACCACGTCATAGGATTTCATATCATCCATGGTCAGAATACCGGCATTGCTCTCGGTTTTAACAGCCTCAACAATCTGTTCGGCAATGTCGCCTTCATAAAAGACTTTCGAGCCGTCTTTCTGGATTTTGGCCAATGTGTCAGCAAATTCAGGATTACGCAGCAAGAACCCTTCTCTCAAAGGCTTGCCGTCCGCATCAAAGAAGAATTTGCGGGTATCTGGCATCTGCTCCAGCTTGCGCTTGCCCATGGCTTTTTCGATAGAGCCGGACAAACGTTGCGAGACCTGAAATCCGCCAGCGGCCAAGGCGCGTGTTGGCTCCAGCAAGCTGGCCCAATCCAGTTTACCATATTTCTTATGGGTGCTTTCCATCAGCTTTAAAGTGCCGGGAACCCCAACAGAGCGCCCACCAACAACGGCATCAAACCATTTGACCGGTTTGCCATCAGGGCCAAACCAATATTCCGGTGTTGCAGCTTTTGGAGCTTTTTCACGGCCATCAAAGGTTGTGAGTTTTTTTGTCTTTGCATCCCAATAAACGAGGAAAGCACCGCCACCAATGCCAGAGCTTTGTGGCTCAACCAGATTCAACGCTATCTGAACGCCAACCATGGCATCAATTGCCGTGCCGCCTTTGGCCAGAATTTCAGCGCCAATCTGACTGGCAATCGGATTGGCAGAGGTTACCATATACTTTTCTGCGCTAACAGAGCTGCGTTCTGCAATGGCAATGGTGCTTTCCGGTTGCATGGTTTCCTGCGCAACAGAGGCCCCGGCAAAGCCAAAAACTCCGGCCATCAACATACTTATGAAACGTATTTTTCTTGTCATAATTCTTCCTCCCTAACGCACAAAATCAAAAAATCGAATGATCTATCGATAAAGTGCATACAAAACAAATGGCAAAATCATCTCCACGCATAGAAAACCATCCGCAATAATCTAGCCAAAAGTATAGGGGCTAGCTTGCGACGATTTGATCGAGAAATAAAGATATGAAGGAAAATGTGAATGAGTTTTACACAATATTGCGCCAAAGGCGTGTAAATCTTTAGATTGTGATATAATGAAATATATGTCTTTGAAAGAAAAGATAATTTAAAAGCTCAAGGCAGGGCGATAGCCATACTATAGCCGATCCCGAAGGCTGTAATAGAGCATCCCCAACACCATCAGAGGCCAGCGCAAATGTCGCCCGCCGGGGAAAATATGAGTCGGCACTTTTTCCATCACATCAAAGCGGCTGGCTTGCCCGTCAATGGCATCGGCAAGAATGTTTCCGGCCAAAGTAGCCATGGCAACACCGTGCCCGGAAAAGCCGCTGGCATTGAAGATATTCTCATCAAGTTTGCAGAAATAGGGCATTCGATTGAGCGTGATACCAAGTGTGCCGCCCCAGCCATAATCAAGCTTAATGTCTTTAAGTTGCGGATAAATATCCAACATCGGTTTGCGAACAAAGCTTTTTATATCAGAGGGGAATTTAAAGCTGTAACTCTCCCCGCCACCAAATAACAGACGCCTGTCATTTGATAGACGGAAATAATTGATGACAAATTTGCTGTCCGCCACGGCCACGTCATCGCGGATCAATGCTTTGGCATCAGCCTTTGACAAAGGCTCGGTGGCGATGATGTAATTATTCATCGGCATCACCCGTGCCGCAATCTTCGGAGCTAGTTTTTCGATATAGCCATTACAGGCCATAATCACATGAGAGGCCGTAATCTGCGCCTCATCAGTGGTGATGCCGACTTTGGCGCCTTTTTGAATGTCTAGAACCTGACTATTTTCAAAAAGCCGCACTCCAGCTTTTTGCGCGGCGAGAGAGAGGCCAAGCGCAAAATTAAGAGGATGCAAATGCGCCGCATCCCAATCAATCGTCCCCCCATAATAGGCCTCACTGCCCAGCATGGTGCAAATTTCATCGCGACCAACAAAGCGGATGGCGTCATAGCCATAATCGTCTTGCAGCTTTTGCGCATAGGCCTTGCTGTGCGCAACATAGCTCTTCTTGTGATCTGCATGCAAAATACCGGGCTTCAAATCACACGCAATGCCATGATCAGCAATCAATGATTTGACCAAAGCTTTGGACGCTTCCGCCAAATTCCAAAGCCGTCTGGCATGCTCATGACCAACCAGCTTTTCCAGATCATCCTGTTCCATGCGCTGGCCAGAGCCAACTTGTCCGCCATTGCGACCAGATGCGCCCCAGCCAACTCGATGGGCATCCAACAAGACAACATCATAGCCCTTCTGTGCCAAATGCAGCGCAGAAGACAGCCCCATATAGCCCGCGCCAATCACACAGACATCACAAGACAGATCCCCTTTTGCTGCGGGCAAAGAGCTATGAGCATTGGCACTGGCAGCATAATAGGAGAGGGGATAGCACCCCTGCTGATCATTGCTATGAAGAAAAGATCCGGAAAAACTCATGGCAGACCTATGTGAGAGGATTTTTAAAGAAAAAGCCGAGCCAAAGGCCCGGCTTTTTGAGACCTATTTGTAAAGCCCTTCTGCCTTTAATTCTGCAAGGGTGAGATCAAGGCATTTGCCTGCTTTCTCAATCAACTCGTCAATTTCGTCCCTGTTAATCACCAAAGGCGGCGAAATGATCATGCTGTCACCCACATGGCGCATCACCAGACCATTGGCAAAGCAATGCTCGCGGCAAATCAGACCCGCAGTGCCTCTTGGGGCACTAAAGGACGCACGAGCGGTCTTGTCCGGCGTCAGCTCAAGCGCTCCAACCAGCCCCTTGGAGCGCGCTTCCCCAATCAGGGGATGATCGGCAAATTGTGCCCATTTTTCTGCCAAATAAGGCGCCGCATTATTGGCCACATGGCTGACAATCATTTCGCGTTCCAAAATATCCAGATTGGTGAGAGCCGCTGCACAGGCCACCGGATGGCCGGAATAGGTATAGCCATGGGCAAATTCGCCGCCATCTGCAATAAAGCCCTCAGCCACGCGGTCTGATACCAAAACCCCGCCAATGGGCAGATAACCGGATGACAAACCTTTGGCAATGGGCATCAAATCGGGCTTGATGCCATAAGTCTGCGATCCAAACCATTGACCCGTGCGGCCAAAGCCACAAATCACTTCATCAGCAATCAGCAAAATCTCGCGCTCATCGCAAATCCGCTGAATTTCTGGCCAATAGCTGTCCGGTGGAATAACCACGCCGCCAGCCCCTTGAATGGGCTCGGCGATAAAAGCTGCCACCTTGTCTTCGCCAAGGCGATCAATCTCTGCTTCCAAAGCGCGAGCGCGCATCAGTCCAAATTCGTCCGGGTTCATATCGCCGCCTTCCCCATACCAGTAGGGCTGGTCAATATGGGTAATATCGGGAATGGGTAAGCCACCTTGCGCATGCATAAAAGTCATGCCACCAAGGCTGGCCCCGGCCATAGTGGACCCATGATAGCCATTTTTGCGAGAGATGATCACTTTTTTGTCCGGTTTGCCCTGACTGGCCCAATAATGGCGCACCATGCGCACAACCGTGTCATTGGCTTCCGAGCCGGAACCGGCAAAAAATACATGATTGATATGCTCTGGCGCCAATTGTGCCAGCTTTTCCGCCAAGGCAATGACCGGCGGATGAGAAGTCTGGAAAAAGGTGTTATAATAGGGCAATTGCTGCATTTGTCGCGCGGCGGCATCAATAATTTCCTGACGGCCATAGCCAACATTGACGCACCAAAGCCCGGCCATTCCATCCAGCATTTTGTTGCCATCCGTATCCCAAAGATAAACTCCTTCTGCGTGGGAAATCACCCGGGTTCCTTTGGCATTCAGCGCCGCTGTATCTGTAAAGGGATGCAAATGATGAGCTGCATCTTTCTCTTGCAATTCTGCGGTCGGAGGAAGGTTTGCCATAAAGCTCATGAGACGTTTCCTTTCCTGACGGCCAAAGGCCGGTGACGGGCCCTCAATGGGGCTTTGGTCTTGGTGTGTTGTTAGATTTTCGCCGCTTTTCTAGACGGTCAGCAAAAGATGCTCACGCTCCCAAGGGCTGATCACCTGCATATATTCTTCCGATTCATGATGCTTGATTTCGCTGTAAATGGTCACAAAATCCGGACCCAACAGCCCATGCAAATCATGATTGCCCGCCAAGCGCTCCAGCGATAAATGCAAGGAGCGCGGCAGGCTAAATTCTTGATCATGGGCATGGCTTTTCAATTCATCGCGCGGTGTGACTTCATTGACAATGCCAAGAAATCCGCAAGCCAGACTTGCCGCAATCGCCAAATAAGGATTGGCATCGGCCCCCACAAGGCGATTTTCGATACGCCGGTTTTTGGCGTTGGAATTGGGGATACGCAAGCCAACGGAGCGATTGTCAATCGACCATTCCAGATTGATAGGGGCAGAATCGCCTGCCAACAGACGCCGATAGCTGTTGACATACGGGGCAAAAATGCTCATGGCATCAGGCAGATAAGCCTGTTGCCCGCCAAGGAAATGATAAAAAATCTGACTGGCCGTGCCATCCTCGTTGGAAAAGACATTGCACCCGTTTTTTGCGTCCACCAGACTTTGGTGAATATGCATGGCACTGCCCGGCTCATTATCCATCGGTTTGGCCATGAATGTGGCGTAGCAATCATGGCGAAAAGCGGCTTCACGGATCAGACGTTTGAAAACAAAAATCTGGTCAGCCAGATCAAGCGGATTGCCATGGATGAGATTGATCTCAAGCTGCGCCGCGCCGCCTTCCTGAATAACTGTATCAATTTCCAGACCTTGCGCTTCGGCAAAATCATAAATGTCTTCAATCACTCGATCATATTCATCAACAGCAGCAATAGAATAGGCCTGCCGCCCGACCGATTGCCGCCCGGACCGCCCAACGGGTGGCTCAAGAGGATGGTCTGGATTGGTGTTGCGCTTGGTCAGATAAAATTCCAGCTCCGGCGCGACAATCGCCTTCCAGCCTTTCTCTTCAAAGCGCTTTAAAACCCGCTTCAAAACATTGCGCGGTGCCAACTCGACCGGCTCACCTTCCAGAGTGTAGAGATCATGAATGACCTGAAGAGTCGGATCATTGGCCCAAGGCACCGCCCGCAAGGTCGAGAGATCTGGCACCAGTTGAATATCTTTTTCCATCATGAAATCATCACGATGGTCCATTTCGATATAATTTCCAGTGATGGTCTGAAAAAAGATTGAAGTGGGCAGATAAGTCGGATTGAAGCCGGAAAATTTTGACGCGGGCATCGCCTTGCCGCGCGCCACTCCAACAAAATCCGGCACAACACATTCCACTTCGTCAATATGGCGCAGGCGCATCCATTCACGCATTTCCTCAGGCGTCGAAGGCAAGACCCCCAAGGCGTCCCTGATCGTGGCATCTTTGTCATTCGATGTTGCGCACATAGCGAGATCCAACTGATTTGCAGGCTTGATTGATCATATGTGACCAAGATTGTTTCAAACTTTCAAAGCCACATATCTGTGATCACATTCTAATATATTTTGTGATCACATTTGGCGCATTGTCAACCGCCAAAATGCAAGGATGCGCAAAGTCAATTCTGGATCTGATCGCCAATGAAGGTCATGCCCTGACGGATATCCTCTGTGATTGCGTGGCGAAGGGCGGGCACATCCTTGGCTTGCAGGGCGTCAATGGCCTGTTTGTGATGATCAATCAAATTGGCAGTGCCATGGCGGCCATAAACCATGCGCATAAAAGGGCCAAATTGCATCCAAAGATTGTCAACCAGACTGCTCATAACATGAGATGCGGCAAGGTTGTAAAGACGAAAATGAAAATTGTAATTGCCCCGCATATAGCCTTCAACATCGCCATTTTCCAAGCAAACATCAATGGCTTTATCAATTGCAATCAAATCCTTGATGTCTTTTGAGCGCACATGAGGCTGGGCCATTGCAGCAAGTTCCGGCTCCAGCAAAGAGCGGGCAAGCAGGATTTCGCGGTGAGTTTGTTCGCCCATTTGCGGGATGGAAACCCGGCGATTGCCATGGGTTTCAAGAGCGCCTTCGGCAATCAGGCGGCGAACCGCCTCACGTACAGGCATAGGGCTGACATTCAAGTCTTCTGCCAATCCGCGCAAGGTAACGGCTTTGCCCGGTAAAAAGCCTCCAAACAACAATTTGCCCTTCAGGGCGCGGTAAATGCGCTCATGCGTTGTGTTGGGAAGGGTATCCTCTTGCAAAGGCGAGGTTTGGGGGGTGGGCTGTTCTTGTTTCATGTTTTTGTTATAGCGGCTTGCGTCAAAAGAGGGAAGGCAATTTGATCGAAAGGGACTTGCGAAGGGGAAAAAATTGTGATCAAATTTTATAAAATAAAAGGATAAGAGGCCCGTCAGAGGCCGTGAAGCAATCATTGACTGACTATGAATTTCCGGGAATGGCCGGGGAATGGGGAGAAAATATGCATAAAAAAGCAAAGAAGTTTGGCACCGGGCTTGGTGTGATCACTGCTGCTTTATTGGCAACAGGCGTGGTTGCCAAAGCGGATGAAAAAATACTGCATGTCTATAATTGGTCTGATTATATCGACGAAAGCGTTATCAAGGAATTTGAGACAGAAACTGGCATAAAAGTTGTTTATGATGTTTTTGATTCCAATGAAGTGCTTGAAACCAAATTGCTGGCTGGCTCCTCTGGCTATGATGTGGTGGTGCCAACCGGCACCTTCCTGATGCGCCAAATTCAGGCTGGTGTCTTTCAAAAGCTGGATAAATCCAAACTCGCCAATTTGAAAAATATGTGGGATGTGGTCTCCGCCCAAACGGCCAAATATGATGCCGGAAACGCGCATTCAATCAATTATCTTTGGGGGACAACCGGCATTGGCTATAATGTTGGCGAGGCCAAAAAGCGCTTGGGTGATCTGCCCGTCAACAGCTGGGATATCATCTTCAAGCCTGAAATTGCCGCCAAATTCAAGGATTGCGGCATTCACGTTCTCGATGCCCCAACCGAATTGATACCAACTGCCCTGATGTATCTGGGCAAAGACCCCAACAGCCATGACAAAGCAGATTTGAAAGCCGCGACCGATCTTTTGGCAAAAGTGCGCCCAAATGTGCAAAAATTCCATAGTTCGGAATATATTAATGCGCTGGCCAATGGCGATATTTGTCTGGCAGTTGGCTGGTCAGGAGATGTCTTTCAGGCAAGGGACCGCGCCGCCGAAGCCAACAATGGCGTAGAGGTCAATTACATCATCCCCAAAGAAGGGGCGCAAATGTGGTTTGACCAAATGGCCATTCCGGCAGATGCAAAAAATGTCGAAGGGGCGCATAAATTCCTCGACTTTATCATGCGCCCGGAAGTCATCGCCAAGGCATCCAATTATGTTGTCTATGCCAATGGCAACAAGGCATCCCAACCTTTGCTCGATAAAGCGGTTCTGGACGATCCGGCAGTCTATCCAGATGAAAAAACGGCAGAAAAGCTGTTTGTTCACATGCCTTATCCGCCCAAAACCCAGCGCATTGTGACCCGCTCCTGGACATCGATTAAGTCCGGCCAGTAAAGCGCGATTGATGAAGGCAAGTCGGTGGCTTTTGCCGCCGGTTTGCTGTTGCCTTCGGGTTTTCAAAGCCAAGCCATAGCGAGACGATCATGACCATTTCCCCTGCCGCAGAGTCTGAATCTGTGTTTGCCCCTTGGGACAAACCAGATGAAAATCCTTTGGTGAAATTTGAAAATGTCACCAAACAATATGGCTCCTTCACCGCGATTGATGATCTGACGCTGAATATTTATGAGCGGGAATTTTTTGCTCTATTGGGTCCCTCTGGTTGCGGCAAAACAACCATGATGCGTATGCTTGCAGGCTTTGAAACGCCAACCAAAGGCGCCATTACCTTAAGCGGGGAGCCGTTAAGTGCGTCTGCCCCTCATGAACGCCCTGTCAATATGATGTTTCAGTCCTATGCGCTCTTCCCGCATATGAGTGTCGAGCAAAATATTGCCTTTGGCCTGAAACAGGAAAAGCGTCCCAAAGGCGAAATCATCGCCAGAGTGGAGGAAATGCTCTCGCTCGTGCAATTGGAGCAATTTGCCAAGCGCAAACCGCACCAATTGTCCGGAGGACAGCGTCAGCGCGTGGCTCTGGCCCGCTCGCTGGCAAAACGGCCCAAATTGCTGCTTTTGGACGAGCCCCTGGGTGCTCTGGATCGAAAATTGCGCGAGCAAACCCAGTTCGAGCTGATGGATATTCAGGAAAAACTGGGCATGACCTTTGTCATCGTCACCCATGATCAGGAAGAGGCCATGACGGTAGCCAGCCGTATTGCGGTGATGGATCACGGCAAAATCGTTCAGGTGGCCACTCCCTCTGATATTTATGAGCATCCAAACAGCCGTTATTGCGCCAGTTTTCTGGGTGATATCAATATCATTGAAGGGCGCACATCGGGGGGATGCGCGCGCGAAGACGATATCACCTTGCTCACATGGGCAGAGGGACAAAAAGATATCCGTATCCGGCTGCGCAACAATGACCCCCATCCAGACAAAGACAGCAAAGCATGCTTGGCCATCCGGCCAGAAAAAATCCGCATCACAAAGGAAGAGCCCTTTGACGCTCATAATTATGTCAAAGGCAAAGTGCTTGATATTGCCTATACCGGCACCTTTTCCACCTATCATGTTCAACTGGAAAATGGCCAAATCATCAAAAGTCAGGAAGCCAACGTCCAGCATCTGTCCAAACGTCCCATCACATGGGAGGATGAGGTCTTCATCCATTGGCGCGCCGGCTCTGGCGTCTTGCTGGAAAGGTAAGGAGCAATGGCAGCGCAGACGGACAAGGCATCACTGGCATTGAGCGGCAAATGGGGAAAGCGCCTTTTGGTGGCTATTCCCTATCTATGGCTGCTTGTTTTCTTTCTGGCTCCTTTCTTCATTGTCACGAAAATTTCGCTCTCTGATATTGCCATCGCCAAGCCACCATATATCCCTGTTTGGGATCCGGCAGCCGGGTGGGATGGGCTCAAGGCTATGATTGCCGCCTTTGATCTGGAAAATTACATCTGGCTGACAGAGGATGATTTATATTGGAAATCCTATCTCTCCAGCCTCAAGATTGCCAGTATCTCCACCCTTTTGACGCTGATTATTGGCTATCCCATCGCCTATTCCATTGCCCGCGCGCCCAATGAATGGCGGCCCACGCTGTTAATGCTGGTCATACTGCCATTTTGGACCTCTTTTTTGATCCGCGTCTATGCCTGGATTGGCATCCTGAAAAAAGAAGGATTGCTCAATCTCCTGCTCACCTCTCTTGGTATCATTGACAAGCCTCTGACCATCCTTAATACCGATAGTGCCGTCTATATTGGCATTGTCTATTCCTATTTGCCTTTCATGATCCTGCCACTTTATGCCGCCTTGGAAAAAATGGATGGTTCCTTGCTGGAGGCCGCCCAAGATCTTGGATGCCCACCATTAAAAAGCTTCTGGGTCATCACCATTCCCTTATCCATGCCCGGTATCATTGCAGGCTGTTTTCTGGTCTTCATTCCAGCGGTCGGAGAATTTGTCATTCCCGATTTGCTCGGTGGCTCCAACACATTGATGATTGGCAAAACCCTGTGGGTGGAATTTTTCTCTAACCGTGACTGGCCGGTTTCCTCGGCTGTTGCCGTCATTCTCTTGCTGCTTCTGATCGTGCCAATTGTCATGTTCCAGAAAATGCAGGAACGCAATGCGGAGGCAGGCAAATGAGACGCATTTCCCTCTTCAATGTCACATCTCTGACCCTCGGCTTTGCTTTTCTCTATTTGCCCATCCTGCTGTTGATCATCTTCTCTTTCAACGAAAGCAGATTGGTCACCGTCTGGGGCGGTTTCTCAACCAAATGGTATGGCGCCGTCTTCCAGAATGAGGGCTTTATGGATGCAGCTTGGGTAACGGCGCGTGTGGCCTTCGTCTCAGCCTCCATTGCCACCATCTTGGGCACCATGGGCGCACTGATTTTGGTAAGGGCAGGGCGCTTTACAGGCCGCACGCTTTTCTCTGGCATGATTTATGCCCCATTGGTGATGCCCGAAGTCATTACCGGTCTCTCCCTGTTGTTGCTCTTTGTCTCTATGGGGCTGGATCGTGGCTTTTGGACCATCATCATTGCCCATGTGACATTTTCCATGTGCTATGCGGCGGTGGTCGTCTCTTCTCGCCTTGTCACCTTTGATCAATCCTTGGAAGAAGCCGCGCTGGACCTGGGCTGCACGCGCCTCTCGGCTTTCTTTCAGGTGACGTTGCCAATCATTCTGCCTGCGGTGCTCTCTGCATGGCTTCTTAGCTTCACCTTGTCTTTGGATGATTTGGTGATTGCCTCTTTTGCTTCCGGCCCCGGTGCCACCACCTTGCCGATGAAGATTTATTCGCAGGTGCGGCTGGGTGTGACGCCTGAAATCAACGCTCTGTCCACCATCCTTGTCATCCTCGTCTCAACAGGCGTGATCATTGCCTCTCTCGTGACCAAAAATCAGGAGCTTAAACGCAAGCGAGAGGAACAGGCAGCGATTGCCGAAGCCTAAAGCGAAAACCGTGCCTAAAGCGGCAAAAGCGGACAATCCAATGATTGAGACACCAAAACAGACAAAGACTATAAAAGATCAAACAGCGGATGAGCCGCCAATTCATGATGAATATGGCGAGGCGGATCTGGCCATCACCCGGCGCTCGCCCTATGGCACCTTGGCCGAGGCGACCTATGCAGGCATTCTGTCTTTCATGCGCCGCCAATATAGCAAGGATTTGACAGGGGCCGATGTCGCTGTCTTTGGTGTGCCATTTGATATTTCCGTCTCCAACAGGCCGGGCTGTCGCTTTGGCCCCCGCGCCATTCGTCAAGCCTCTTCCATGCTGGCATGGGACCGGGCCTGGGGATGGTCCTTTGATCCTTTTGAACGCCTTGCCGTGGTGGATTATGGTGATTTGCAATTTGACCCCGGCTATCCACGAGAAATTGCTGATCGGTTGCAAGAGCAAATCCGGGAAATTGCCGAGCATGATGTTGCAACGCTGATGCTGGGCGGTGACCATTTTTGCACCTATCCCGCTATCAAGGCCCATGCAGACCAGCATGGCCCGCTGGCTCTGATCCAGTTTGACGCCCATTCCGATACATGGCGCGACAATGGTGACAGGCTGGACCATGGCACCATGTTTTATCATGCTGCGCGCGAAGGCGTCATTCTGCCAGAAAAATCTGCCCAGATTGGCATCCGTACCAACAATCCCGAAAGCCATGGCTTTAACATTTTCAGTGCCGACTGGGTGCGCGAAAAGGGCGTCACAGCAACAATCGAAGCCGTCCGCTCAATCGTTGGCCAGCATCCCGCCTATATCACCTTTGATATTGACGGACTGGACCCGGCTTTCGCACCGGGAACAGGGACGCCGGTGGTCGGCGGAATGCATACCGGCGATGTCCGCGCCATCATTCGTGGCCTGCAAGGCCTCAATATCAAGGCTATGGACGTGGTCGAAGTCTCCCCCGCCTATGATGTGGGAGAAGTCACAGCTTTGGCTGCGGCCACCTTGGCGCTGGATCTGATTTGCCTCTATGCATCGCAATTCCCGGATCATAAACTGACATCATCATAAAAGACCGAACACCCATCAAGGGCGTCACCAACAAACGAGGATACAATGCTCGCCACCAATAGAGAGCCAAATTTGGCAGACCAGTTCAAAGCAGAAGCCGAGGCTTTTCTGGCGGCAAATCCTGATATCGTCAAAGTCGAAATCCTGCTGCCGCGCTTTTGTGGTCCCTTGATGGGCAAATGGCTGCCTGTCGAGGCGCTGACCAAACTGGCAGAGGGGGGCGTGCGTATGCCACGCTCCACCGCAGCGCTGGATATCTGGGGCGATGATGTGCCAGCGGTGGGCATTGCATTGGAAAAAGGCGACCCGGATGGCATTTGCCTGCCAGTGCCCGGCACCTTGAGCCGTGTGCCATGGGCGTGCGAGCCAACGGCGCAAGTGCTGGTCACGATGACAGAGATAGAGACCGGCAATCCCTGTGGCTATGATACAAGAGGCGTCTTGGAAAAGATGACCGAACGCTTTGCCGACCTCAAGCTCACCCCAGTCGTGGCCACCGAGCTGGAATTTTATCTGATTGATCGCAACACCACACAAACCGGCCACCCGCAAGGCCCAATCATTTCTGGACAAACAGACCGGCTGACGGACAGCCAAGTCTATAATATGGACGTGATTGCCAGTTTTGAGCCGGTTTTGGCAGACATTTATTCAGCCTGCAAGGCGCAGAATATTCCAGCAGAAACAACCATTTCCGAATTTGGTCCCGGTCAGTTCGAAATGAATTTGCTACATGTGCCAAGTGCGCTGCAAGCCGCTGACCATTGTATATTGTTCAAGCGGGTTGTGCGCCATGTGGCACGCAAGCACGGCTTTGATGCCACCTTCATGGCCAAACCCTATGCCCATAGCACCGGCAATGGCTTTCATGTGCATATGAGCCTGCTGGATGAAGAGGGGCACAATATCTTTGATGCAGGCAAAACAAGCAAGCAAGGCGCGGTCGAGCAGGCCAATGCGCCTTTACAACAGGCCATTGGCGGGATGTTGGAGACCATGCGTGATATGCAAATTCTGTTTGCCCCTCACGCAAACAGCTATCGCCGGTTCCAGCCAGAAAGCTATGCCCCAACCACCCCATGCTGGGGCTATGATCATCGAGCAGTTGCTATTCGTGTGCCCGCAAGCTCAGGTCCCGCAGCGCGCTTCGAGCATCGCGTCGCCGGTGCTGACGCCAACCCCTATTTTGTCATTTCCGCCTTATTGGCAGGGGTGATGCACGGCTTTATTGCCAAGACCAACCCCGGCCAAGCCATTGAAACACTTGAGCAGGTCGAGGTTAAAACACCTTTGTCGCCCATCTGGCAAGAGGCAATCAAACAGTTTGGCGGTGCAAAGTGGTTTGCCGATATGGCCGGTCAGGACTTTCATCACTGCTATACCAAATCGCGCGAGGCGGAAGAGGCCATTGTCTCGGCCACCATTACCGACTTTGAATGCCGCTCTTATTTGCGCACAGTGTAATACCAACGGCCACTCTTATGTTGGATCAGGTCAGGGCAACTGATCCAATAAGCCAAGCCCCAAAATGCCAGCTCTGATATAGAGTTTGCGCAAAGCCGGAAAAGGAAAAGTCTTCAGCGGTTGGCGAAAGGCGGCTGGCAAAGCGTCATGACGCATTTTGGAGGCCAGAATATCCGCCGCTTGCGCCCCCGCCCAACTGCCCATGGCAAGACCATTGCCATGATAACCAAGCGCAGCCCAGATATTGGGCGCACCCTCAACAGGCCCGATATAGGGAAAGCCTGAGGCGGTCATACAAATCAGACCCGACCAGAAATAGTCATGCTCCACACCGGCCCATGCCGGGAAAAGGCGATTAAACTCTTTGCGCACTTCGCTTTCAAAGCGTTTTTGACCCGCTTCTGATGCATTGCAGCTGCCACGCATACCAAACAAAAAGCGGCCATCTGGCATCAGGCGAAAATAATGCAACAAATTGCGGCTGTCATAGGCCATCAAATCCGACCACCAGCCTTGCGCTTGTTGTTCTTGTTTGGAAAGGGGCCGTGTCACCAAGATGGTGGAGAGAAGGGGCAAAGTCCGTCCGGCCATAACCGGTGGACAGCGCTCCGAGCTATAGCCATTGGTGGCAAGCAAAACTCTCTTTGCCAGCACGCTCCCCTCAAGGCAATGCACTCGAACCCGTCCCGTCGGCTCATAAGACAAAGCCAAAACATCACTTTGCCCGCATAAGCGCACCCCCGCTTCATGACAGGCCGTAGCCAGTCCCGTGGTATATTTCAACGGATGCATGGCAAATCCGGCCTTCAGATGCAGCCCGCCATAATGCCCGGATATATGAGCGCCTTGCTCTTTCAGTGCGCTTGGGCTGTAAAAGTCTGCTCCAACCCCCAGCTTTTGCGCCAGCAAAGGCGCTTCTTCGCGCATGGCTTCAGCCTGACGAGGGCTATGCGCAACAACAAGTTCTCCCTTGCTATGCCGGTCAACATCCAGCCCCAGCTGGTCAAGCATCTGTTCAACATGCAAAATGGCATCAAGCTGGCTTTTTTGAAAGCGATGGGCTTCTTCTGCGCCCAAACTGCGCGCAATGGATAATTCCGACAGGCGAGAGCCGCCCAGACAGCAAAAGCCACCATTGCGCCCCGAGGCCCCCCAGCCGGGATAACCGCTATCAAGCAACGTCACCAATTGGCCGTAATCGCGCGCCAGACGCAAAGCGGCATTCAGTCCCGTCACACCACCGCCAATCACTGCAACATCACTAATCCGGTCGTCTTGCAAAGGGGAATAGAGAAATTGCGGCACAGCGCAACTGTCGCGCCACCAGCTCATCGGCTCGGTGTCGAGGTCATAAGCATGGTCATCATAAAGGCGATTATGCAAATCGACCAAAGCAAGGCTCCCATGAAAAGAGGGGGGATACACATTTGTATAAATCACATGGGCAGGCGTGAAATGCAAAACAAGACTTGCCAATCAAATGCACTTATTTGTAGCTTGTGATCACAAAAGCCGACACTGTCAAGTGGTGGGCTATAGAATAGAAAGACACAAGCGTCACCGGCTTGAAAGGGAGCAGCTCATGTTGAAATTGCAAGATCCAAAGCTTTTGGAAACCCGCGCTTATGTGAACGGAGAATGGGTAGAGAATGGCAAAACATTTGATGTGATCAATCCCGCCACAGGCGAGGTCCTTGCCAAAGTGACGGATCTGTCGGTCGCAGAGGTTTCCAAAGCCATTGATCATGCTTATACCGCGCAAAAAAGCTGGAAAAAACGCACCGCCAAGGAGCGCAGCACCTTGCTGCGCCGCTGGTATGAGCTGATTGTGGAAAATGTCGATGATCTGGGCGCCATCATCTGCGCCGAGATGGGCAAGCCCTTGGCTGAATCCAAAGGGGAAGTCCTCTATGGTGCCAGCTTCATTGAATGGTTCGCTGAAGAAGCCAAGCGCATTTATGGCGATGTCATTCCCGGCCATCAGCAAGACAAACGCATCGTGGTGCTCAAACAACCCGTTGGCGTTGTTGGCTCAATCACCCCATGGAATTTCCCCAATGCGATGATAGCGCGCAAAGTGGCACCGGCTTTGGCAGTGGGTTGCACCTTTGTCGCCCGTCCTGCCGAGCTGACCCCTTTGTCCGCCAATGCCATGGCTGTGCTGGCAGAGCGCGCTGGCATCCCTGCCGGTGTCTTTAATATGGTGCCCAGTTCTGATGCCGCAGCCATCGGGCAGGAATTATGCGCCAACGAAAAAATCGCCAAAATCACCTTCACCGGCTCCACCCGGGTTGGCAAAATCCTCATGCAGCAATGCGCCAACACCATCAAAAAAGTCTCGCTGGAATTGGGTGGCAATGCCCCTTTCATTGTCTTTGATGATGCCGATCTGGACGCCGCGGCTGATGGGGCGATGATTGCCAAATATCGCAATGGCGGGCAGACCTGCGTCTGCGCCAATCGTATTTATGTGCAAGCCGGGGTTTATGATGCTTTTGCCGGAAAACTGGCGAAAAAAGTGCAAGATCTGACATTGGGCAATGGCTTTGATGAAGGGGTGACCACAGGGCCTTTGATCAATCAGGCCGCAGTCGACAAGGTTGAGAGCCACATTTCCGATGCGGTCCACAAGGGAGCGCAAGTTCTGGCTGGCGGCAAACCCCACGAGCTGGGCTACACTTTTTTTGAGCCGACCATTCTGACCGATGTCACCACCGATATGGTGGTTTCCAAAGAAGAGACCTTTGGTCCTGTTGCCCCGCTTTTCAAATTTGAGAGCGAAGAAGATGTCATCGCCTTGGCCAATGATAGCGAATTTGGTCTGGCGGGATATTTCTATTCTCGCGATATTGCCCGTATCTGGCGTGTAGCAGAAGAGATGGAAACAGGCATGGTTGGCATCAATACCGGTCTGATCTCAACAGAAACAGCGCCTTTTGGTGGCGTCAAACAATCTGGCCTTGGCCGTGAAGGCTCCAAATATGGCGTGGATGATTTTCTGGAGATGAAATATCTCTGCTTTGGCGAAATTCATGAGTCCTAAGGCCCACTTCGTCTTTGGGGTGGTTGAGCAAGACACATATTTCCTGTAGAAGCCGACAAAATGCTTTTGCCGAATGGGATAAGGGTCAGCATAGCTGACCCTTGAAACAGGGAGTGATCCTGTCTTGATCAAGATAGAAACGGTTGATTTTGCTGTGCAGGACCGCCCCATTTTATCCAATATCAGCTTGGATATAACGCAAAAGCGCGTCGGTCTGATTGGCTGCAACGGATCAGGCAAAAGCTCACTGCTGCGGCTCATTGCAGGATTGCAGGAGCCTGACCAGGGTGCCATCACAGTCAATGGCATCGATGTTGCCAAAGACAGAAGCAAGGCCATTTCGACCATTGGTCTGATTTTCCAAAATCCCGATCATCAAATCATCTTCCCCACGGTGGAAGAGGAGATTGCCTTTGGTCTGGAAAGCCAGCTGGGCGATAAAAAACAGGCCATAGAAAAAGCCAATGCAATCTTGACGACCTTCCAACGCAGCCATTGGGCATCACTGGGCACCCATATGCTCTCCCAAGGCCAGCGTCATCTCGTCTGTTTGATGGCCGTTTTGGCCATGCAACCCAGTGTTATCTTGCTGGACGAACCGTATGCGGGTCTGGACTGGCCAACCAGTGCAGCGCTTTATCAATGGCTGGAAAAGCTGGATCAGCAGCTCTTGCTGATCACCCATGATCTGGGCCATCTCAAAAAGTTTGATCGCATCATCTGGCTTGATGAGGGCAAAATTACCATGGATGGAGAGCCAGACACAGTGCTTGCGGCCTATGCTGCGGAAATGCACCTGCGCAGCAATCAAGATCTGGCCCCTGATCAGGACGCAAAACCGCTCCCAGATTCTCCAATCATGACCATCAAAGAAAAGGCATAAGCGATGCTCTCTCTTTCGGTTTCCGGTCAAAGCTGGCTGCATAAATCCCCCACGCCGCTCAAATTGATTGTGCTGTGCGTGGCTACTTTTATGCTCTTTTCATTGCAAAACTGGCTCGATGCCTTGCTGGCTCTGGTTATTGTGTGCGGCCTTTATCTCTCAATTGGCTGGTCTTTTGCCAAAATCGGCATAGAGCGTTTAAAGCCCCTGATCTGGATGGTCTTGGTGATCATGCTTTACCATATCCTGACCAGCCGGATTGAAGAAGGAGTGGTGATCAGTCTGCGCTTATGTGCAGCCATTGGTTTGGCAACCCTGATCACAATGACCACCCGCCTGGATGCCATGATGAAGGTTGTTGATTGGTTGGCGGAACCGGTTTACAAGCTTGGTCTGCCAAGACGCACATTGGGGTTAGCCAGTGCTTTGGTCATTCGTTTCACCCCGGTTTTTATCGAGCGGGGAACAAAGTTAAGCGACGCATGGAAGATGCGAAGCACAAAGCGGCCCAACCACCGGCTGCTTGTGCCGCTCAGTCTGGCTGTTCTGGATGACGCAGACCGAGTGGCCGAAGCCTTGAAAGCACGTGGTGGGCTATCAAACATCAAGGCAGGAGCAGAAAGCTCCAAATCAGGACAGACCAAGGACCAGAGGACATAGCTTTAACAGGCCCCATAAGGGCCTCTGGTGCAATGCATCTTTGCAAAGGAAGAAAACGTGGAAAGAAATCTTGTTTTTATCGCCCTGTTCGCAGCTTTGATTGCCGCTCTTGGGTTGATCCCGAAAATCGATCTGGCCTCCGGTGTGCCAATCACAGCGCAAAGTTTGGGGATCATGTTGGCTGGCACGGTTCTGGGCGCAAAGCGGGGCGCTTTGGCTGTCCTGTTGTTCCTTGCGCTTGTCGCGCTTGGTTTGCCTCTTTTGGCTGGTGGGCGTGGTGGTCTTGGCCTTTTTGCTTCTCCAACCGCAGGCTTCCTTATTGGCTTCCCGGTTGCCGCTTTTGTTGCTGGCCTGATCATGAAACAATGGCAGCACGAGAACATTGCGCTGGTGGCGACAATTGCCGCAGTGATTGGCGGCATTATTGTTTTGTATATTTTCGGCATTATTGGCCTTTCCATCACTCTCGATAAAAGCCTGATGGAATCAACCCTATTGATGACACCCTTCCTGATTGGCGATGCCATCAAGGCTGTCATCACTGGCCTAGTGACACAGGCAATTGCCAAAGCACGCCCGGCCTTTTTATTCTCCCGTGCGTAACAACCAATGAACAAGAAATGAGAAATGGCCGCACTGCGGCCATTTCTCTGATCTGCCTCTAAGAGCCTGATTTAAAAGTCCTTGGCCATCCCTCTGCCCCTTCCAAACCATCCGTCAGGTACCCTCATGGGCAGTCTGAAAAGGGGAGAGAGAGGCCGAGATGCGGCCTAAAAGTCTTCATTAAGAGACTTTTAAATCGGGCACTAAGAGCATATTTTTCGAAAAATGTGTACGGTTTTCGGACAAAATATGCTTAGAAACAAAGGCTAGAGCATTTTGAATAACGACGTGTTTATTCAAAATGCTCTAAAAGCAAACGAGCGCAGTATGCTTCATTTGAATGTCATCAAAATTTCAAATGAAATCTCTATGATCCAGCATATGTGAACTATGCATATTGAACAATGCCGGGATCTTGTCGCCATGTCTGCTTATTCTCATCGCCAAATGCAAATTCTGACAAAAGTGCAAGACTATGGCAGCTGCGAAATTGAGAAGTTGGCGCACATTTTTGCCGTATCCACCCAAACCATTCGCAGAGATGTCAACCATTTATGCGAAAAGGGCGAACTGCGCCGCATTCGGGGCGGAGTCACAACCCCACCCAGCCAGCCTCAACCCGTGTTAGCACCCCAGAGCGTGGAGAATGCAGAGAACAGCGAGCTTGCACAACAGGTTGCTGACCATATTGTGAACGGCAGTGCGCTCGCCATTATCGCATCGCCGCTTATGCTGGAAATAGCAAGAGCCTTGCAAGTAAAATCCGCCCTTCATCTCTTCACCAATGATCTTGCCGTGGCACTCATGGCATGCCAACAAAAAGACTGGCAGGTCAGCATTGCCGGTGGAGCAGTCAGACAGAGAAAACAGGGCAGTTTTTGCGCAAGCAATGCGGTCACCGGTCCCAGTGTCGCGGATTTTTTCTCTCGCTATGAGGTGGATGTCACGCTCATACAGGCAAGTGCTCTCTCAGAACAGGGGCATCTGCTGGCCAAAAATGAACAACAGGCCCATATCATACAAACTGCCATGAAACATGCCCGCAAAAGCCTGCTTTTGATTGAGGAAAAGCATTTTGATCCAACAGCCTATGTCAGATGCGGGCATCTGGATCAAATCGACCATGTGATAGAAAAGGCCCATCCGGCTATGGCGCAGACCACACAAAAGCCTTTGGAGCAAAGCCGTCTGAAAGCTCAAATGGATGGGATGATATAATCCGGCACAATACCACTGCTGGCGATATAGGTATGAAGATCATGCCCTTTGAACAAGCCATGATCACTGACCAGAATACCTGTCCACCCACAGGCTTGCGCGCCTAGAATATCGGTATGCAGCGTATCGCCCAACATGGCAATGCGACCGCGATCAATAGCCGGTTCTTCGCCAAGACGCGCATGAATATACTGATAAACGCTGTCATATGGCTTGCCATGGAAATGGATAGACAGATTGGGCAAGGCATCTTGCAGATGATGGGCAAAGAAGCCCGGCTCCAGACTAAGGCCATCTTCGCGCGGCGCAACAAGATCGGGATTGGCCACCACAACAGGGCGCGGATTGGCGGCCAGACTATGCAACAGCATGGTCTGTTTCATGCGCGACCAGCCAGAGCTGGAGAGAAACAAAAAGCCATCGACCTGATCATAATCGGCGCCATTGACATCCAACTGGGAATTGGCAACGCTAAGCTGTCCCGGATGATAATCTTCAGACCCAATCACCCCCCAATGGGCGACCTGATCAAAGGCGCTCAAATGCTGTTCGCAAACATTGCGGCTTGAAATCAATTCTTCTGGCGAAAAATCAAAGCCAAGCATTTGAAATTTCTTGATCGTCTGATCCATGGTGTAGGAGGCGGCATTCGTTAGCACAAACAGGCGTTTGCCCATGGTGCGCAACGCATCAATACGCGCCCGTGCCCCTGCAATGGGTGCCTCACCAATATTCAAAACACCAAAGGCATCAAACACAAAGACATCAAATTGATCTGCCAAAGCACCAAGATCCGGCGCTTTGACACTTTTCTGTGGGGCAGGAGCCAGAGCCTCGCAGTAAGACGCGATCGATATATCCTGTCGTTTAAAACCGGGCAGACGCGCACGAATTGCCTCATAACGGGCAAAGGCGTCCTCGGTTGAAAGAGCGGGATACATATCAAATCTCCTAGCGTTAGCGCTGATCTTGCGCCAGCCAATGACAGCCTTTTTCCAACAACAGGCGCTGAACACGACCCGGATAGTCGGAAATAATGCCGTCAACACCCATCTCGATCATGGCGGCAATATCGTCAGGCTCATTCACCGTCCAGACATTGACTTTCAAGCCCAAGGAATGGGCCTTTGCCAGACGCTCTGCTGTCAGATCCTTGAAAAAACTGCCCCAGACAGGAATGCCAGCCTTGGCAATCATGCAAGGAATGCAGCCATCCGCCTTCTGATAATCGCTCGATCCAATCCAGACAGACCCTTGATAGACTGTGCCTTTTTCGCCTTTGCCGGAATCGGGAAATTCTGACGTCTCAACACTCAGGCAAGCCCGTTGCATATGGGGTGCCAAATGCGTCAGTGCTTCCATCAAAGACCAGTCAAAGCTTTGTAGCAAAACGCGGTTGTCAAAGTCATGATGTTGAATAAGGGCGACAAGCTTGCTGGCAACCTCCTCAACCCGCGCGCGATGAGAGGCAAGGGTGGCATCGCTTTTGATTTCGATATTGAGGATTTCGTCCCCATCGCCAACCTCCTTGATCAGAGAGATGACCTCCTCAAGACTTGGAATGCTGACATCGCTTAGAAAAGCCTGATCAGGAAATCGCGCCCCATAATCAGACCCGGCCTTTAGACCGCCAACATCATATTGTTGAAGAGCGGCCTTAGTCATGGCAATGACTTCATGCTCTTCTTCCAGCCATGCTCCGTTACAATCGCGCGTGCCATGCTTGGCCAGTGTCTTATCGTGGGTTGTCATGAACACACCATCGCTGGACAATTGAATATCCAACTCAATGATTTTCACGCCAATGCCAAGCACATAGGCAAAGCCTTCCAGCGTATTTTCAGGTAAGACGCCTCTGGCTCCACGGTGACCATGAATTTCAATCACCCGACCGGAGGATGGGGTCTGCAATGCATTTGTCATCACTCAGGCCTTCTCAATTCACCCGCTGGGTGGTTTGCGGATCAAACAAATGCACATTGGCCGGATCGACAGACAAACCAATGGTCGAGCCGCGTTCCAGTCTTTGAATGCCATCCAGACGCACAGACAATTGCTCTTCTGTATTGAGCAAAGTGCCATGCACGATGGTGTCAGCACCCAATTGCTCCACCACATCCACATGAGCCGAGAATTGTGCATCATGAGACCCGGCAAGATGCAAATGTTCAGGACGCATACCAGCTTTGAGCGATTTGCCAGCCAGATTTTCAGCACCCGATGCCGCTGTGATCACATCACCATTGAATAGGGTCATGCTTTTGCCATCGCCACCACAAACAGCATCCAGAATATTCATAGCAGGGGAGCCAATGAAGCCCGCCACAAACAGGGTTTGCGGTTTGTCATACAGATCAATAGGAGAGCCAAATTGCTCGACATTGCCACCATTAAGCACCATCAATCGGTGGCCCAATGTCATGGCCTCCACCTGATCATGGGTGACATAAACGGAGGTGATGCCAAGGCGTTCTTGGAGTTTTTTGATTTCCAGACGCATTTGTACGCGCAATTTTGCATCCAGATTGGACAAAGGCTCATCAAACAAAAAGACGCTTGGTTCGCGCACAATCGCGCGGCCCATGGCAACGCGCTGACGCTGACCGCCGGAAAGCTGGCGCGGCGCACGCTGCAAGTAAGGGGTGAGTTCTAAAATGTGAGCCGCTTCTTCCACCCGGCGCTTGATCTCGGCTTTGGGAAGCCCGCGAATTTTCAAGCCATATGACATATTGTCAAAGACGCTCATATGCGGATAAAGCGCATAATTTTGAAACACCATGGCAATATCACGCTGGGACGGTTCCAGATTATTGACGACCTTGTCACCAATACGGATTGTGCCATCAGTAACGCTTTCTAATCCGGCAATCATGCGCAACAAAGTCGATTTGCCACAACCGGATGGCCCAACGATGACGACAAATTCGCCATCTTTGATTTCCCCGTCAATGCCATGAATAACTTCGGTGGGGCCATAGGCCTTGCGGATATGTTCAAGTGCAATTTTAGCCATTGCTTATACCTGTTTTGTCAAACGCGCTTATGCGCTTATTTTTCGGTTTCCGTCAGGCCTTTGACGAAGAGTTTCTGCATACCAATGACCACAAAGACCGGCGGCACCATGGCCAAAAGCGCAGTCATCATGATGATATTCCATTGCGGGGATTGCTCGGCTGCTTCCAGCATTTGCTTGATGCTCATCACAATGGTGGTCATGGATGTATCTGTGGTGACCAGCAAAGGCCACAGATATTGGTTCCAGCCAAAGATGAACATGATCACAAACAAGGCCGCGATATTGGTGCGCGATAGGGGCAGCAATATATCCCAGAAAAACCGCATCGGCCCCGCACCATCAATCCGCGCACTTTCCAGCAATTCATCAGGAATGGTCAAAAACACCTGACGGAACATGAAAGTCGCAGTAGCCGAGGCAATCAGCGGAATAGACAGGCCCCAATAGCTGTTGAGCAAGCCAAGATTGGCCACCACCTCGAAGGTGGGCAGAATGCGCACTTCAACCGGCAACATCAGGGTGATGAAAATCATCCAGAAAAAGGTCATGCGAAACGGAAATTTGAAATAGACAATAGCAAAGGCAGAAATCAGTGAAATCGCAATCTTGCCAATGGAAATCATCAAGGCCATAGCCAAACTGTTAAGTAGCATTAGCCAGACCGGCGCATTTTCCGTGCCACTCAGGCCCGCCCCAAACAGGGTGCGTTCCAGATTGACGAAAAACTGGTCCCCCGGCCAAAGTGGGATCGGGCTTTGGACCATGCGGATTTCGTCATGTGTCGATGCCACAAAGGTAATCCAGATCGGCAAGGCAATCATGAAAATGCCCAAAATGAGCATCACATGCGTGAAAAAGGTCACGATTGGTCGATTCTCAATCATTAATATTCGACCTTTCTTTCAACATAGCGGAACTGAATAACGGTCATGGCAATAACAAGGATCATCAAGATGACAGACTGCGCAGCAGAGCCGCCCAAATCCAGACCGACAAAGCCGTCATTGAACACTTTATAGACAAGGATGGTGGTAGAATTGGCAGGCCCGCCCTGCGTCACCGCATGGATGATGCCAAAGGTTTCAAAGAAGGCATAAACCACATTGATCACCAGCAAGAAGAAGGTGGTGGGCGAGATCAGCGGAAAGATAATGGTCGAGAAGCGTTTGATCGGCCCCGCACCATCAATGGCCGCCGCTTCAATCACAGATTTGGGAATGGACTGCATGGCCGCAAGATAAAACAGGAAATTATAGGCAACCTGTTTCCAGGCCGCTGCCATAATCACCAGCGCCATGGCTTGAGAGCCATTGAGATAATGGTTCCAGTCAATGCCAAAGGCCTGCAAAAAATACGGGAAAATGCCCAAAGTCGGATTGAACATAAACACCCAAAGCGCACCGGCCAGAACCGGCGCAATCGCATAGGGCCAAATCAAAAGCGTGCGATAAAAGGTTGCCCCTTTGACCACCCGATCGGCAAAACCGGCCAATACCAGCGCAAAAGACATCGACAAAAAAGCAACCGCCGCAGAGAAAAAAGCCGTGCGCAGGAAACTGTCAATATAATGATCGTCTTCAAACAGAAGTTGGAAATTTTCAAACCAGACAAATTCGGAACCCAGACCAAACGCATCTTCGATCAGAAAAGACTGATACAGGGCCTGACTGGCGGGCCAGATGAAAAACACAAGAGTGATGAGGATCTGCGGCGCCACCAGCAAATAGGGCAGGGGAGACGCTGGAAAATGTACGCGCTTTATCATGAAGGGCTCCGGATATGCGAGAACATCCCGGCATCATTGGACGCCGGGATGCAAGGATCAAAGATCAGACTTATTTCGCTGTGCGCTCAAATTTACGCAGCAGGCCGTTGCCGCGCTTGGCAGCATCATCCAGAGCGGTTTTTGCATCTTTGGAGCCACTCCAAAGCGCTTCCAGCTCTTCATTGATAATGTCACGAACCTGAACAAAGCTGCCAAAACGCAGACCGCGAGAAGCAGGGGTCGGTGCATTCAGGCTCAACTGCTGGATAGCGGTGTCGGTGCCAGGATTTTTGTCATAAAAGCCCTGTGTCTTGGACAGCTCATAAGCAGGGGTTGTAATCGGCACATAGCCGGTTTCCTGATGCCACCATGCCTGAACTTCTGAAGAAGACAGATAGCTCATGAATTTGGCAACGCCTTTATATTCTTCGCTCTCATGACCCTGCAAAACCCAAAGGGTCGCACCGCCAATGATGGAATTTTGTGGCTTCTCGGCAATATTGGTGTCCAGAGGCAACATGGTTTGGCCAAAATCAAAGTTCGCCTGACCTTTGATGGAGCCAAAATAGGATGAGGAATTCATCCACATGCCACAGTCACCATTGGTGAACAAAGGCAGGGAGTCACCGCGGCGACCACCATAAACGAACTGCTTGTCTTTTGACATGGCCGCAATATCGTCAAGACGGGCAGCAACCTTGTCATTGTTGAAGGTAAATTCTGTATCGAAACCGGCAAAGCCATTTTCCTTGGTGCCCATTTCCATATTGTGCCATGCAGAGAAATTCTCGATCATGACCCAGGATTGCCAACCAAAGGACAGGCCGCATTTCATGCCACTGTCAACCAGTTTCTTGGCCGCCACTTTCACATCAGCCCATGTTTTTGGCACATCAGCACCGGCTTTTTTCAAAGCATCCCGGTTATACCACAAAACAGGCGTAGAGCTGTTAAAGGGCATGGACAGCAGCTCACCCTTTGGTGTCTGATAATAGGAGATAACCGCAGGCAGGAACTTGGATTTGTCGAAAGCCTCACCAGAGGCAGCCATCAGTTTTTCAACTGGATATACGGCGCCTTTGGCGGCCATCATGGTGGCGGTGCCAACCTCGAAAACCTGAACAATATGCGGTTGCTCTTTCGCACGGAAGGCAGCAATGGCAGCAGTCATTGTTTCGGTATAGTTGCCTTTATAGACTGGGACAACTTTATAATCAGATTGGCTTGCATTGAAATCATTGGCGATTTTATTGACGCGCTCACCATTGGTTCCGCCCATCGCGTGCCACCATTGAACCTCGGTTGCAGCCAGTGCCGGAGACGCCAAGCCTGCCATCATGCTGGCACCCAGCAGACAAGCAATTTTGCGAGACATTTTCATCTTCATTGTCCTTTGCTCATTCGAGACAAATGTAAATTTCACTCTCCCCCCATGAAATGTCTTTCGCCTTCAAAGAGAGCCTGTTGCAATCCTTGGTCAGACGGGGATGCCTGTTGTCTTGGCTTAAAGGCAATCCCGCAGTCGACTTGCGCAGGAGAGATGCGCTTGAGCAGGCATGCGCCATGCCAGTCAGACCAGACAAGTCATAGCTTATTAGGAGAAAAAAATAATTCAAATGAATTTTTTTAGCAAATACCATAACATTATGTTATAATAAAAAGAAGCCATAAAGATTCAAGAAGATACCTTTGGGTATAAGTCGAGGAATTTCGACCAATGCTTCAAGTCAGACAATTGGAAGCCTTTAGAACCGTCGCCCTGACGGGCAATGTAACCCTTGCAGGTCAACAGCTTGGCATCTCACAACCAGCGGTAAGTCGCCTCATTAATTCTCTGGCCACGACACTGGGTTTCCCTGTTCTGGTGCGCGAGGGTGGACGCCTTGTCCCAACCCATGAAGCCCGTTTTTTGTTGGATGAAATTGACCGGGTTATGGCCGGATTGCGCAATATTGAGCAAATGTCCAAGGAAATTCATCAGCGTAAAGTGGGCCATGTTCGCATTGCCTGCCTGCCGGGCTTTGCCACCACCCATTTGCCCGGTGTGATTGCCCAATTCCTAAAAGAACGTCCCGGTGTGACACTGGCACTGGAGCCAGATCGCCCTGAGCGGATCATGGACTGGATCATCTCCCATCAATATGACTTGGGTATTACAGCCGATTATCGCGAGCATCCGGTGATTGAATCCATTCCATTGATGATGCGAACGGTTGCCATTTTGCCGCCCGGCCACCCATTACAGAATAAAGAGCAGATCACCCCCAGAGATCTGGACGGAGAGCCATTCATCCATACCCGTCGTGTCAGTCATTTTTTCAATTTGGTGAAAACGGCCTTCGATGCCAGCGGAGCGCGCCTGAATTCCCTGATTGAAACGCGACAATTTGGTGCGGCTTGCCGCATCGTTGCCGCAGGTGTTGGCGTCAGTGTGGTTTCCATCATCGATGCGCTGGAATATGAAAAGGAAGGGCTGATCATCAAACCCTTCGCCCCCATCATCCCTCATGAGGTCCATATACTCTATCCAACCCATACCCCCCGTTCCATGGTGACCATGGAATTCATTGATATGTTTGTCAGCTCGCTGAAAGACTATCAGATCAAATCTGCCAGACGATCATAAGCGCGATGATAACGGCCATAAAGAACGGCCATAAAGAAAGATATATCCGACCCTATCTTTGTTTGAGCAATGCTTTGCGCATAATGACAATTTGCCGCTGTATCTTATTTGCAACCGGCTTGACGTTCATCAAAAGATGATTGTAATTTTCATAATATAAAGTTAGCCAGGCCCTGAGCCTAAGGCTTGACCTGTCTTCCCGTTTTTCGAGGACCAATTTCATCTTGTTATGCAAGGAGATCGCTATGATCACACGTCGGTCCTTTCTAGGTTATTCTTCTGCTTTTGTTGGGTCTGGCCTTGTGTTGGGGGCAGGAGGGTCTCTGGCCAGTGCTGCGGCTAAAAATGCGCTCACACTCTATGGCCCGCCTGTCGGCCCATCCGTTACCCTGGCTTATATGGCAAAACAGGGCCTGTTGAATGAGAGAGCAGGTGGCTCTGTCGGCTTTGAAATTTATAAATCCCCCGATGTGCTGCGCGCCAATTTCATTTCAGGCGATTGGAAGCTGGCTGTGACCCCGTCCTATGTGGCCGCCAATCTGGCCAATAAGGGATTGCCGGTAAAAATGCTCAATATCATGACATGGGGTATGCTTTATGTGCTGAGCTATGATCAGGTCATTCAAAAGCCTGAAGATCTGGCAGGCGAGACAGTGGGCATGTTCTTTCGCAATGATATGCCCGATCTGGTTTTTGGCCGCGTCATGAAAGAAAAGGGCCTGAAAGTTGGCAAGGATTATAAACTGCATTATGTAGGCACTCCCTTCGAAGCCCTGCAATTGCTGCTCTCTGGCCGGATCAAACATTGTGTTTTGCCAGAGCCAGCCGCAACAGCGGGGCTGGCCAAAGGCAAAAAACTGGGCAAGACGCTTCATCGCTCGCTGGATTTGGCCAAAGAATGGGCGTCAGTCACAGGTGGGCAAGGGCGCTTCCCCATGGCCGGGACGATGGTGCATCAGGATTTGCTGGATCAAAATCCGCAATTGATTGAAGAGTTTCATGACAGCGCCGGGCGTGGCACAAAATGGGTGCAGGAAAATCCTATGGAAGCGGCCAAAATTGCGGCGCAAACCATGCCATTACCTGCCAAAATCATTGCCAAATCCATTCCCCACACGCATCTGACCACCCAGCGAGCCAGTGACATTCAAGGCGAGCTGGAAACATTCTACGGGCTTTTAGCCGAGAAAAATCCGGCCATTATTGGCGGGGCATTGCCAAAAAGCGATTTTTATTTGTAACCAACCAATTGTGAGGCGCGAGCATGATTGCAAGAACAGGCACTGTTATCGCCAGACTTTGGTCCGGTTGGGGAACGCTGGCCGGGGTCTTTATGATTATCGCCCTTTGGCAACTGGGCTATGAGACCTTTGGCCCTCTGGTTTTGCCAGATCCTCTGGCCTCTTTCTCGCAATTGCTCACGCTCTTTCAACAATCACAAGGCTTGGATTATATCGCAGTCACAGCCCGGCGCGCCATGACCGGCTTTGCTTTGGCCAGTCTTCTGGGAGCCGGCTTTGGACTGCTGGCAGGATGGTCCAATACGCTTGCTATCCTTTGCCGTCCATTTTTAACCGTCATGCTGGGGGTACCACCCATCGCCTGGATTGTGCTGGCTCTGCTTTGGTTCGGTGGCAGTGATGGCACGCCGGTCTTTACAGTTTTCATTTCTACCGTGCCTCTGATCTTTGCCGGGGCCTTGCAGGGCATCCGTATGCGCGATGCAACACTGGACGAAATGGCAGACAGCTTTCAAATTCCATGGTGGGAGAAAGTCTGGCATGTGCAAATTCCACAAGTCATCTCCTATCTCTTTCCCGCTTGGGCCACGGCTTTGGGCCTAAGCTGGAAAGTCGTGGTGATGGCAGAATTGCTCTCTTCCAGCGAAGGCATTGGCGCTGGATTGGCCGAGGCACGTGTTAATATCGATACCATCACCACCATGTCCTGGATTGTCGCTGTCGTTGGCCTGCTTTTGCTCTTGGAAGGCCTCTTCCTCAATCCGGTGAAAGAGCATGTGGAGGGCTGGCGCAATGATGTTTGACCCCCAAAGACTGCCACTCGAACAACAAGAGCGGGAGCAAGAAAGCATGACAGCCCCCAAAGCGCCTATTCTGAAGGTTAAAGTCACAGATCACCGCTATCACCCGCTCCAGCAAGTGCTGGATGAATGCGCGCTGGATATTGGTAAAGGCGAAATTGTCAGCCTCATTGGCCCATCGGGCTGCGGCAAATCCACATTTCTCAAAATTGCTGCCGGATTGCTTGAACCAAGCGATGGAAAAGTGTGCTCAAAGGCTGGCGAAAGCGCTGTGCTTTTTCAAGAGCATCGCTTGCTGCCATGGAAAAGCTTGCGGGACAATATGAGCTTCGGCTTTAAGGGCAGGGCACTATCAGAGGATGAGAAAAACAGGCGATTGGAAAAAGCCGCCAAGATTATGGGCTTTGTTTCCACTGATATGGAAAAATATCCATCAGAGCTGTCTGGCGGGATGCGCCAGCGGGCAGCTCTTGCACGTGCTTTGGTGATTGAGCCGGATATGCTGTTTTTGGATGAACCATTCAGCGCACTGGATATTGGTCGGCGGCGCGAAATGTATCGTCTCTTGCTGGGCGAGGTGCGCCAGCGCCATTGCACGGTGCTTATGGTCACCCATGATGTCTTTGAAGCCCTGTGCTTAAGCGATCGGGTCATTGTCATGGCCCCTGATCCTGGATGTTTTCTCAAACAGATCAATGTCGACATTCCGCTGGACCAGCGCACCCGCCATCTTGTAGCCGATTTGGAAGCGGAGCTGCTGGCCGATCAACAAGTGGCCGATTTATTCAAAATGCAAAATTGGGATCAGGTGTTATGAGCGAGACAGCCATCGAGACCAAAAAGCAGACAATGGTACAACTGAACTGGATCAATCATCCGCTCTTTTCTGATGGCTTTCGTGTCTTTTTCCCATTGGCGGCAATCAGCGGATTGGGGCTGATCCTTTTTTGGGGTCTAAGCCTGTCAGGCTTTATAGAGCTGGAAACAGCGCTCGATCCGTTGACCTTGCACCGCTATGATATGATTTTTGGCTTTCTGGTCGCTGGCATGGCGGGTTTTTTGACCACCGCAGTCCCATCATGGAGCAAAACAGCCCCCATTGCGGGTTGGGAGCTGGTGGGCCTTGCTGTGCTTTGGAGCGCAGGACGCCTTGCCTTTTGGGCGGCAGGATGGATCCCGACTTGGCTGGCTTTTTCCCTGCATTTTTTGTTTCTGGCGGCTTTAGCCTTGCGCATTTTGCCGCCTCTCTGGACGGCCAAAATGCGTCATTTGCTCTGGCCTGTCTCCTTGCTGCTCTGCGCCCAAGGCCTCGCTATTCTTGGCTATGCCACAGATGGCTGGCAAATCTTAGCGTCTTGGACCCTGACATTCGAAACCGGTCTGATCATGGCGGAAGGGGCTTTTTCCATCATGGTGCTCACTGCCTTGGCCCCCATTTCCACCGTGATCGTCAATCATGCGTTGCAAAGCCGTGAAGATGGCGTCAAATTCATTCCGCGCCCGCCTTTTCGCCGAGCTGCCATGATATGCCTTGGCTTTTACATGCTCGCCAGAATGGGCGAGGCATCACAAGGCCTGCAAGGCTGGCTGGCTTTGGCCGCCGCCTGTTCTATTCTCAATATTTTGCAAGATTGGCATATGCACGGTGCGCTCTCAACCAGCTTTTCCAGACCACTCTATTGTGTCTATTGGTTCTTGGCCGCAGGGCTTTGTTTGCAAGGATTGGGGCTTTTGGAGCTATTTCCAGATCAGGCTTTGATGGCAGGGCGGCATATGCTCTTCATCGGTGGCTTTTCTTTGGCCACTTTGATGGTTCTCATTATTGCAGGCACCCGGCATACAGGTCGCCCTCTTGATATGAAGCCGCTATTTCGGCTATCCATTTGGGCCTTGATTGCCGCCTGTCTGGCGCGTTCCGTCCTGCCTTTGCTCTTTGATGAAATTGACTGGATGATGATCGCATGGCTTTCTTTTGCGATCAGTTTTGGCAGTTATCTGGTCCAGATTTTGCCTTGGGTCCTTGCGGAGAATGAAAATGATTAGGTTGAGAACTCATAGTCTTGTTGTTTTCGGCGTCAAAACGACAAAGAGCTGGTTGTTTTATGAGTTTGATAGGGGTGCTTCCCCTTTCAAACTCAGAAAGCGGCTAGATCACAGCCGTTTTGGCGTCCTTCGGATCTTGCTGTGCTGCTCGATTTCAGCGTTGCAAAACTTTGAAAATCAACAAGATTTCCGGAAATTTTGCGCCTTGAACTCAAACAGCACAGCAGGACCGAAAGCGAAAAGACTATGAGTTCTCAACCTAATCCTGCCCATAATTTTTCCCTGCAAGCGACATTCTCTCTTGGCTTTCGTCCCTTTTATTGGGCCGGGGCCTTTTATGCCGTAATCAGCCTGTTGCTCTGGACGGGCTATTTGTTGGATGTGATTGAGCTAAAAGGCCCATTTGATGGCCTCATGTGGCACGCTCATGAGCTGATTTTTGGATTCGCTGTTGCCATTCTGGTCGGCTTTCTTTTCACCGCCGTCAAAAACTGGACGCGCCTACCAACGCCAACAGGCTTATCCTTGGCGGCTTTGCTATGCTTATGGGCGGCAGGGCGACTGATGCTGATTTTTGGATCCGGCCCATTGGTCCCAATCATTGATCTGCTTTTTCTGCCTCTGGCAGCCCTTGGCATTGCCATTCCGCTCATCAAAAGCGGCAATCGGCGCAATTATTTCACATTTCTTTTGATGCTGGTCCTAACCCTTGCCAATGCCGGATTTTATGCCGTGGCCTATGGCTGGCTGGAGGCTGAGGCCAGCACTTTGTTTGTGCTTGCCGTTGATGTCTTTGCGATTTTTATCACCATCATTGGCGGGCGGATCATCCCGCTCTTCACCAACAATGCCACCGGCAGCAAACGCGCCAAGCGCCACCCAAAGCTGGAATATGCGATTGTGACAGCCATGGGCCTTGTGTTGGTCTCAGATATGCTCTACGGCGTCTCGGACCAAATGGCATTGCCAAGAGCTGTGTTATTACTGGCTTTAACCGCGCTGCATGTGGCAAAAATAATGTGCTGGCGGCCCCATATCACCCGCACTGAGCCAATGCTTTGGATTCTGCCCGTGGCCTATAGCTGGCTACCCATTGCCTTTCTGCTCAGGGCTTTGTCATTGTTGGGGGCACCCATAGACCAGATCTTGGCCTTGCACGCTCTAACGATCGGGGCGATGGGTGGCATGATGCTGGCCATGATGACACGATCCTCGCTTGGCCATACCGGGCGCAAGATCATTGCCGGAAAAGCCGAAAGCCTCATCTTTGTCCTGATCACATTGGGGGCCATCATCCGCGTGCTGGCTCCCATTCTCTTGCCCCAATATTATCTATTGGAAATTGCCCTTTCCGCCATTTTCTGGAGCATGGCCTTTGGCCTCTTTTGTATAATTTACTGGCCTATTCTAACGCGACCAAGGGTCTAAAAGGTCGCTAAGGAAGACGCCAATTGACGAAAGTCAATTATATTTGAATTTATGATAAAATATTGAAAAATAAATTATTTTACTGCGTCAATTTGTCCGTCGACTCATCTGTATTTTATTTGGAATCTATTATACAACTTTATAAAAGTTGAAGATATGCATCACCAATTGATGCTGCATCCAGATAAGCGAGACGGCAATGTCCCCGACAATGAATGTGAAAAAACATCAGTTTATGCTCATGATAGGCATTAGCATTTTTGGCTTGACGGGAAATACCCAAACTCTCTGGGCGGGTGATTTTATTGACACCGCATCCATGAAGCGTCATGCGCTCGGTGAGCCACCTTCTATTCCCTCTCCATTGCAATTTTTGCTGGCAAAGCCAGCCATGCAATTTCGTCACGATGATCAATTGCCGATCACAAATGGGGTTGAAGAAGATGTCGCCAAGGCCAATCGCATGGTCAAGGTCATGGGAGGCTATAATGGCGATGGCAATGTCAAGACAGCTGCCTCGCAAGCCCGGCTGATGGCACCGGGCGTCGTGGTGTTGGCCGGTCTGCGCTATGATCAGGCAGACGATTATGATGATGCCAATGGCGATGAAGTCACATTCGGTTATAAGCGCGATACAGAGCAATTGGTCATTCAATGGATGCCAAATCCAAATGGCAAAGTAAAATTGGTTGGCGTGCGCGATGTGATCAAGGATGATTTGCAACCCCACCATGCCATGGATGTGGCCAATACCACACGCTATGTTGGAAAATTCAGCTTTGAGCAAGCATTGGATGGCGAAATGCTCAAAGGTTTCTCACTCCATGCCGCATCCAAAAATGTTGAGCGTGAGCCAGACAATTACACCAATCGCAATGACGGCAATCCCAAAAACAATATGCGGGCACTGACAAAACGTCATATTGTCGAGGGCGCCGCCAAATTAAAGCTCAATCTCAACGGCTGGCAGACCATAGCAGCGCTCAATGGTGGCTGGGACAATCATGACGCCCGCCGATATAACGAGTCCGCTGGTGGATTGATCAATGCCATCAAACTGCCTGACATTACCCGCACCACAATGGGCTTGGCGCTGAATAGCAAACGCAAGTTTGACAATGGCATTATGGTGCGGGCAGGGCTTCGCTATGATTATCTCCATGCTAATCCTGACGCTGTTCACCAAACTGGCCAAATGAAAACCCCTCCGGGCGCTCCGGCAAAACAGGTTGCCATGGCAAAAGCCTTTAATCTGTCACCTGCCGCGCTTTATGGGCGATATTATGGGGCCAATGGCAATTTTGAGCGCAACGATCATAACATTTCGGCGCGTTTGCGCCTCAGCAAAACCGCCATGGACAAGCGCTTTTCTGTCTTTGGCGATGTGAGCCGTAAAGTGCGCTCTCCCGATAATATCGAAGCCTATCATGCTGTCACCAATCCCAATCCGGCCGGGCGCTGGATTGGCAATCCAACCCTTGACCCGGAAGCCCATCACAAGGCTGAACTGGGTTTTGTCTGGACTGGTGCCCATTATCAAGGCTATGGCGATCTGGACATGAATGCCGATGGCCCTTTCAGCGCTGATAATATGAAAATCAGCCTGTCCGGTTATGTCGATGCCGTAGACAATTTCATCACATTTGACCGGGCGCATGGCCAGTCAGGCATTCACCAACGCGACAATGCCCTGATTTATCGCAATGTCGATGCGCTCTTTGCCGGGGTGAATTTTGAAGCCCGCTGGAACCTGACCAACAATTGGTCCATGGCGGCCAAGGCGGCCTATCTTTGGGGCAACAATGAAAGCGATGATCGCGCGCTCTATCAAATTTCCCCGTTGGAAGCCAATTTCTTGATTGATTACAAAGATATGTTGGGATCCGTTGGCACATGGAATATTGGCGCAAAACTGCGCTTGGTTGCAGATCAAAATCGTGTTGATGACAATATCAGAACCGGTCTTGGCATGGATAAAGGTAAGGGCAAAGGCTTTGCAACGCTGGATGCCTATGGCGGCCTTCAAATTGGCAATCGTTGGTCTCTGTCTGCCGGAGTGAACAATCTGCTCAATGCCGATTACCAAGAGCATATCACAGGCACGCATATTGCTGCGGCCACCAAAACCAAAATCAATGCGCCGGGCCGGACATTCTTCTTCCGCTCGCAGCTGAATTTCTAGAGCATTTTGAATAAACACATAGTTATTCAAAATGCTCTAGCCTTTGTTTCTAAGCATATTTTTGTCCGAAAACCGCACACACTTTTCGAAAATATGCTCTAAATCAGGAGTTTCTCATGCTCAATCGTCGCGATTTTCTTGGCTGGTCTGGCACTGGCATTGCTACCTCTCTTGTTGCCGGGGCTACTCCATCCTTGTTGGCAACCCCCGCTCTTGCCAAGGGTATGGATGAATTGACCATCTATGGCCCCCCGGCAGGCCCCTCTATTGCACTGGCGCATCTGGTCCGCTCCGGCGCTCTGAAAGATCATGTCAAAAAGGTCAGATTCCAGCTCTGGCGTAACCCCGATCAATTAAGGGCAGGGGTCTTGTCCGGCAAAATGACCATCACCGGCACACCAAGCTACGTGGCCGCCAATTTGTATAATCGCGGCGTTGATGTGCATATGGGCAGCATTGTGACATGGGGCTTGCTCTATCTCATGTCCCGCGAGGGCAAAGTGGCCTCTTTGCAGGATTTGAAAGGCGAAACCATTTTGATGCCTTTCAAAAATGATATGCCCGATCTGGTCTTCCGGGCCATGGCCGCCAAGGCAGGCATGAAGGCCGGGCGCGACTTTAAATTGCACTATACAGGCACGCCCCCACAAGCCATGAAAATGATGATTGCCGGCAAGGCAAAGATGGCCGTATTGCCAGAACCTGCCGCAACGGGCGCTATGATGATGGGCATCAAAAATGGCGTTGCCGTCACCCGTGCGCTGGATTTGCAAAAAGAATGGGGCCGCACAATTGGCGGCAGCGCAAAAATCCCACAAGCGGGCATGATGATTTCCGGCAAATTAAGGAAAGAACGCCCGGAGCTGGTCGAGGCCTTTAACAAAGCCATGATCGCGTCTGGCCGCTGGACCAGCAACAATCCGGCAAGTGCTGCAAAAATTGGCGCAACCTATTTGGGGCTGAAAGCGCCAATCATTGAGCGGGCCATTCCTTTTAGCAACATTGATGTGAAATCCGGCAAAAGCTCACGAGCCGAGCTGGAGCGCTTCTATAGCGTGCTCAAAGGCATGTCTCCTGCCATCATTGGCGGTAAATTACCAGCAGCGGAATTTTATCTCTGATCGTAATATGACATCTCTTCCAATGCTATAATAGCAACGGCATAAAATCCCCCTGATGATCAAATCATCTTTAGGGGGATTTTTTATAGGATGGAACAACAACGCAAAGACCCGCAACTAAAGAGCTGGATATTGCAATGCAGCATATTTATCTGACGCTGGGTTAGGCATCAGGTGATGCTCTATAAGTGGTTTTAGTTCACAAATTTTCCTATAAAAAAGCTATTAAAAACAATTTATTAAATAGAAAATCCATTTCTACTAATTTTTTAGTTTGACAATTTTAGTTGGTTGTCGAAACAATAGCCGAACCAGATTTTGAAAGAAGTTTAAAAGCTACAAACCTTACTTTGGGAGGAGTAAAGTATGCGCAAGTTCCTGCTATCGGCAGTTGCCATCTCTGCGATGATTGCCTCATCATCCGTCGTTCAGGCGGACGAAGCGGCTGCCAAGAAATGGATTGACGCTGAGTTCCAGCCATCTGTTCTGAGCAAAGATGACCAGATGAAAGAAATGGGCTGGTTCATCAAGGCATCTGAGCCATTCAAAGGCATGGAAATCAACGTCCTGTCAGAAGGCATTCCAACACATTCCTATGAGTCAGAAGTTCTGACCAAGGCCTTTTTCGAAATTACCGGCATCAAGGTCAATCACCAGATTTTGGGTGAGGGCGAAGTTGTGCAGGCTGTTCAAACCCAAATGCAGACCAAGCGCAATCTCTATGATGCCTATGTCAACGATTCCGATTTGATCGGTACCCATTCCCGCCTACAACTGGCCTATAACCTGACCGACTGGATGGCCGGAGAAGGCAAGGCTGTCACCAATCCCGGTTTGGACCTGAATGACTTTATGGGTACTCAGTTCACCACCGGCCCGGATGGCGATCTCTATCAATTGCCAGATCAGCAATTTGCAAACCTCTATTGGTTCCGCAAAGATTGGTTTGATCGCCCTGATCTGAAAGAGAAATTCAAAGCCAAATATGGTTATGATCTGGGCGTGCCGGTCAATTGGTCAGCCTATGAAGACATTGCTGAATTTTTCTCCAAAGACGTGGAGGAAATTGACGGTACCGCAATCTATGGTCATATGGATTACGGCAAGCGTGCTCCTGACCTTGGCTGGCGTATGACCGATGCATGGTTGTCCATGGCCGGTGCTGGCTCCAAAGGGGAACCAAATGGCGTGCCCATCGATGAATGGGGCATCCGTATGGAAAAAGGCTCCTGTAATCCAGCCGGTGCTTCTGTCACTCGCGGCGGGGCTGCCAATGGTCCAGCCGCGGTCTATGCGATCCGCAAATGGGACGAATGGCTGCGTAATTACGCCCCTCCGGGCGCTGCCTCTTATGACTTCTATCAGTCCTTGCCAGCTTTGAGCCAAGGCAATGTGGCCCAGCAGATTTTCTGGTACACCGCCTTTACCGCCGATATGGTGAAGCCAAAGTCAGAAGGCAACAACACGGTTGATGATGCAGGCAAACCATTGTGGCGCATGGCCCCAAGCCCCCATGGCCCATATTGGGAAGAAGGCCAGAAAGTTGGCTATCAGGATGTTGGCTCCTGGACCATCCTGAAATCAACACCGGTTGATCGCGCTAAAGCAGCTTGGCTCTATGCCCAGTTCGTGGTGTCCAAAACGGTTGACGTGAAAAAATCCCATGTGGGTCTGACCTTCATTCGCGACAGCTCCGTCAATCACGAAAGCTTCACCGAGCGCGCAGAAAAGCTTGGTGGTCTGGTGGAATTTTACCGCTCTCCAGATCGTGTGGCTTGGTCTCCAACCGGCATCAACGTGCCTGATTATCCAAAACTGGCGCAGTTGTGGTGGCAGCAAATCGGTGATGTGAACTCCGGTGCCTTCACCCCGCAAGAGGCTATGGATCGTCTGGCCAGCGAAATGGACACCATCATGGCGC
>JAOXSH010000088.1 GCA_025800145.1 Cohaesibacter sp. | reverse complement strand
AATGGAAATGGAAAAACGGGCAGAATTGCACCATTTACAAAAATATACGTAAAGGTAAAGAGCGGTGCACAACCATATATTTTGATGGTCCGGGTTTTCGCGGCCCTCACGGATCTGTCTTGCGATACAAATAACTTATGCCGTTGGTATTAACTAAACCAGTCAAATTTTGAGCGTGAATTCAAACCCAACAGAGGTTCAAATGAAATATACTATTATTATCTCAGCGCTAGTCTCTCTAATAATAGTTTCACCAACATTGGCCAAGTCGAACCAGGTTCTTACTGGTGTAGAACTGAAAAAATTCTTCTCCGGAAAAACCTATAAATACGTCAATAAAAAGGGAAAGACGACTGCCGTCATCACATATAATCGGGATGGGACGATAGCATCCAATCGCAAAGGGAAAAAAACAGCGCCCGGTAAATGGTCTGTTAAGGGCAATAAATACTGCACTTCTTATAGCTATAGACCAAAAACAAAGTGCTTTCAGGTGCGCCCAACAAAGTCCTCACGCAAATGGGAGGATTTGGCCAATGGCAAGCTTGACGGATATTTTGTCAAATAAACGATAATACCAAAGCCTTGAAATCGACGTAAAGCAATCCGGCTGAGGGTTGCGAGAACAACTTTCTCCCCGAGTGGCATTCGCCAATGCTAATTCCAGAAGAACTCGGGGAGGAAGAGAATGTTGGATACGAAGCAAAACGAATGGCAGATTTGGGGAAATTTCTTTGCAACGCCGGTCACAATGTGAAGGTCCGCAAAGGGCCGAATACGATCAAGGATATGAACTGAGACTGCTGGTGATAGTTCCCCGAGCAGCACCAGTATCGATCAGATACTATTCTCCGAAGAATTGCTCGTACCGGGTGCAGAAGTCGTTGTGGTAGTCGGCCATCCATTCATATTTTGACCAAATGCGTGGATCGGACTGATGCGCGACTAGAGTATATTTGTCGAAAAGTGTGTGCGGTTTTCGGACAAAATATGTTTAGAAACAAAGGCTAGAGCATTTTGAATAATGACGTGTTTATTCAAAATGCTCTATGTTCTGGCTTTCTCAAAGGCTACCCAAGCTTTTTCGAACGCGGCGAAATCGAATCCGTTTTGTTTCGCAGGACCGAGAACAATCTGTTCATTCTCAAGAAGCGATTTGATAGCTTCCTCAAGCACGGGCAGTACATCGTCAGGGATTACCAAGGCACCATGCCGGTCTGCATGGATCAGCGCACCTGGTTTCACCTTCAGCCCGAAAATCTCGACTTCCGTACCCAGTTCCTTCACATGCACAAAGCCATGACTTGGGCCGATTGAGCCTGCGACCACGGGGAAGCCTTCCGGCAGGTCGCCAAGATCACGCATCACACCGTTGGTTAGTGCCCCGGACATGCCAAAACCCTTATGAACGGTGGTGTTGATTTCGCCCCAATAGGCTCCAATGCAATCAGGATAATCGACATCCTCGATCACCGCGACCGATGGCTTAGGCGCTTCGGCCATAGCCCGATAGTAGTTCATACGACGCTCGCGGATGACTTCAGGAGTTTCTTCTGGTGGGTTCACTGCAGCGATTTTTGCAGTACAGGCATAACCAACGATGGCTGGTTCATCTGGGGCAGAGCACTGCATGGTGCCGCGAGTGAAATCTGAAAAGCCGCGTTTTCCTTGGGCAACTTCGATGGCGTTGCAAACTGTTGGTGTATCAATCGATTTGAGAAGGTTTAGCAAAGAGTCATTCATGTCTTATCTTTCCATCCAGCGCAGCAAGGCTTGATTGGTCTTGATGGGTTGTTCCAATGTTGGCAGATGCCCGGCCTGATCTATGATCTCCAAATGAGAGTTTTTCATCAGATCATGCATCAGCTCGTGCCGCTCAATGGGGCACAAGAGATCTTCGCGCCCACACAGGATCAAGGCAGGGCAATCTGAAGCGGCCAGAATATCCTGTTGGTCAGGGCGGCTCTGAAGAGCCCGAGACTGCTTGACAAAGATTTCCGGGCCAAGCTTGAGTGCCATATCCATGCAAAGATCGAGGATCTGATCACGCTGCGGGGTGTCGGCCAGATAATTCGGCTTCATCTCGTCCCGCATCACATCACGAAGGCCTCCGGCTTGAACCTTGGCAATTTGCGGCTCCCGTTTTTGCTTCACATCTTCCTGTTCAGCTCGGGGATTGGTGTCCAACAAGGCAATTTTTGTAATCCGTTCCGGCGCTTGCCCTAGCATTTCCATCGCAACAATTCCGCCCATAGACAGCCCTGCGAGAGCAAATTCCCTTGCAGAGGTCTCGGACAGAATATGGGCAGCTAGATCTTCTATCGTATCGCCTTCAATGAGATTGGCGACATAAACTGGATAACGATCTGCCAAGGCTTCAATTTGCGGACGAAACAACCGGGCATCACACATCATGCCCGGTATAAAAAGCAACGCAAGACTGTCTGAACTCACAAGCGCTCTCCGGCGAGATCTGCCCCTTCACGCAAGCTTTTCAGCTTTGCATAGGCAATCTCTGGGTCGACTGCCCCATAGCCCGCAAAAGTGCCGAAGCCGCAATCAGATCCGGCAATCACACGATCTGCACCGACAATATCGATAAAGCGCTCAAGTCTCTGCGCTACCAGTTCTGGATGCTCGACAAAATTGGTGGTCGTATCAACAACACCCGGAATGAGGATCTTGTCATCTGGAATTTCATGTTTGCGATCCCGGAAGACCGTCCATTCATGGGCATGGCGAGGGTTGGATGTTTCAAATAAAACGTAACGAGCCTTTGTTTTCATTAGCGTATTGAACACTTTGTCCATAGAAATATCGCAGACATGAGGACCTTCATAATTGCCCCAGCAAATATGGACACGTACCTTTTCAGCCGGGATTTCCGACAAAGCGAAGTTCAGTGCTTCGACATGCATATCTGCGATCTTGACGAATTCACGATCAGAGAGGTCACTGAACAACATATGACGAGACAGCGCGAGATCCGGGCAATCAAGCTGCAAATTCAGCCCAGAGGCCACAATGGTCTCATATTCATCTTTCATCGCATGGGCGAGGGCGGAGAGATAAGAGGCCCGGCTCGCATAGAAATCGTTCTGAAGGAAAAGGGAGATCACACCAGGAGAGGCCGCATTCATGAAGCCTTCCGTTGCGCCATTTAAGGCCATGGCCGCTTTCAGATTGGCAATGTCCTTTTGCAGCTCGCCCTGTCCTTTAGACTTGACCTTACCGGTACACATGGGGCGCGCATAAGTTGGGGTGCCGCCATCACTTGCCAAACGCTCCAGAAAGGAGGGGAACATCTGAAGGTCCTGGGGTGCATTTCGCGGGCTGTCACCAGAAAAACCAGTATAGCGATCTTTCACATAGGTGGCATAGGAAATCTTGGAGGTTTCACCATCGCTTACAATATCGACACCTGCTTCTACCTGCTTTTTGACGGTTGCACTAACGGCGTCTGTCATGCAGCGATCAAAGGCTTCAGCGTCGTAAGTTTTTCCTTGTTCGCGCGCAAAAATGAAATCAACGACGTCCTGAGTGCGCGGTAAAGAGCCCACATGACTTGTTTTGATGCGTGACATTCTTGGTCTTCTCCCTCCAGATAGTACACCCAGCCCCGGAACTCAGAACCGGGGCTGAGAAAATAGTATGATTACCCTTGCCAGGTTGCTCCGGCGGGATCTTCGGTATTCATCACGCGGAACAGGCTGGCCTCACCAGTCATGGATGGTGCGAGGCTATGACGGAGCTGTGGCGGAATTGCACAGACATCTCCCGGTGCAAGGGTGGTCTCTCCACCTTCCCAAGTCAACTTCCAGTGTCCGCGCATGACCATGAGAATTTCATGGCGATCAAGACTGTAAGTCTCTTTAGAAATTGAACCTCGTGTGAGGAGTTCCACCTCAAATCCAGGCTTGTCTTTCAGTAAGGCATGTTCACCAATGACTTTGCATGGTCCGTCCGCAGCCAAAGCCATCATATCCCAATAGCGACCGATATAATCGCGAACGACAGCACTGGTTGGGGCCTCGGCATAATTCTTGAGTTGCTCGTCAGTCAACAGTGGCATCGGCGAGACATTGTGAGGGAGGCTTTCACCTTTCTTGCTGTCATAAAGGACACCATTCTCACCCAAAATCAGGCCATGATCTTTCGCATCCTCAATCACTTGAGGAGCCCAGGTCACACCACCACCAGCATCATCACCGCCAAGGATGGACATGATCATGCCATAGTCGGTTCCGATATTTTCGAACCCACGGAAAATCCCGGTTGGAATGTTGAAAATATCACCTTCTTCGCACACAACTTCGCCTGCATTGCCCCAACGGCCCCAGAAGAAACGCCAGCGACCTTTCAGAACAAAGAAGACTTCAGCCGTGGTGTGACTGTGCAGGCTGTTTCGGCACTTTGGAGGCTGGCCAGCCGCCCCGATATTGAAACCAGGGGTGTCTGCAATATGCACATGCTGATCAGGGCTCTCAGATACACCGCCACCAATGATGGTGAAGTTTTCTTTCTGATCAGATCCAGGCGTGTGAGCGTCGATAAAGGCTGTGCGACATGGTTTCAAATCACCATAGCGGACAATGCGCTTTTCCATTTCTTGAGGTGTCATAACTTATTACCCTGTTTTCAAAATGATTTGTTTCCAAATGGAGGTCTCGTCGAAGAGAGCGAATTCACGTCGCAGTCCCCATGGTCCAAATTCAGCGTGGCAGGCCCCCATCACATAGACATCGGCTCCAGTCGGCGCTCCAAACACTCCCCATCCATCATGCTGGCCGGTCAGACTCCAGCGTAGTGCCGCACGCGGGGGCATCATTGGATCATCGCGACCTATTTGATGCTCGATTTTGAATTCGGCATGAGGGAAGCTCGCACGCAGTCCCATCCAGAAAGCGTCCACTGCATCGTGGGAATGATCTGAGACACCGCCTGCATATTCGACCTGACAACCGCGATCGTAGGCAGTCGGAATGACGGCGAGATCGGCATTCATGATACGGGTCAAAATATCGGCATATTTTGCCCCCCATTCATTATCATTGCCCTTGCCTTTGTAAGGACCCACTTGATCGGTTGAGGGGGAAAGGGGGCGAACGCAATTGTCCGGTCCACCTTCGCGTGCAATCAGATCGCGAGCATAGTCGACAGGATTCCAGCCCATCTGACGCACGATGGCTCCTTGATCTCGAATGAGCCATTCATCATTGATTTGATTGTTGATCGCATGGCAGTCGGCAATGATGCGATAACGCAGTTTCTTACCAGTCGCTTTTCCAAATACACCGCCACCCAAGTGGGTTGCGGTAGAGAAGATACGGTGGGAGGACAGCATGCCGTTTTCAGGAGAACCAGACCAGATTACGTCCTCACCAAACAGTGTGCGATCCGGAAACTCGTTCAAGGTAGCCATGGTGGCAGCAATCACGCCCTGATTGCCGACGGAAACGGATCCTGGCATTCGAACGACAATGTCGGGAGCATAATAATCATGCAACGTCGCGATGCCGCGATCTTCCCAGATTTCCTTGGTGATCTTGATAATATAGTCCGGGAAATCCTTGAATTTGGGGTCAAATCCCTTCATGTCATTCTTCCAAAAGTAGGTTAGAAGTTATCTGATCTCTCGTTTCCTCAAGCATCTGCCTTTCGTGCCGACCCACGGATGATCAACGGACCATCAATGGCAACACGACGAACAGGTGAGGCTGGATCTTCGATCCGGGAGAGCAGGGCGGTAACGGTCTCGGCAACCATGCGATTTGCAGGTTGGCGTACGGTGGTCAGATCGTAGCTAGGCCATGAGGCAAGCGTGACATCATCATAGCCAACAACGGATACATCTTGTGGTATGCGCAGGTCGAGTTGGAAACGCAGCACGTCCATCACGGCGAACGCCATATGATCATTGGCGACAAACACCGCATCAGGCCGGTCTTCGCAATCAAAGAGAGTTCTTGCAGCCTGTTGAGCTTGCTCAAAATGGAAGTTGCCTTCAGCTCTGGCAAACAAGGTTTGACCGGATTCTGCAAGACCTGCGATGAAACCAGCTTCGCGATCTCGCTGGGTGGAGGCACCTTCCCAACCGGCAACATGAGCGATCTTCTTGTGTCCGGCTTTTATCAGAAATTCAGCCAGTTTCCGACCGCCCGCAAAGTTATCCGAGCTGACGCCAGAAAGGCGATCATCGTCCTGCTGACGGTTGAAGAGAACAATGGGAATGCCTGCGGCTTCACAACGTGCTGTCAGATCGTTTGACATGCCCACCGACGCTGTGATGATGCCATCAACCTGATAGTCCAGCAGCTCATCAATCACGTCCTGAGTGGCCTCGCTATCATTGGAGGCCATGAAGACCAGAACATGATAACCATGCTGTTGCAGCTCATTGGAAAGTTTCTCGATTGCTTCCGGATAAAACTGATTTTCCAGATAAGCGACGACGAGACCAATGATCCGACTCTTGCCAGTAATGAGTGAGCGCGCGAGAACATTTGGGCGATAACCGAGTTCTGCCGCAGCAGCGCGAACTTTATTCGCCGTTTTCTTGGATACGCTGGCACCGGGTGTGAACACGCGCGACACAGCTGACTGGCTGACGCCTGCGAGCTTTGCAACCTGGGTGCTGGTGACTTTTTCGGAGCTCATTCCGCCGTCCAGCCTCCGTCAATCATCAGTGCAGTGCCTGTAACCATGGCAGACGCATCAGAGGCCAGAAACAGAACTGCACCCATCATGTCTTCGACTTCGGCAACCCGACCAAGTTTGATTTTCTCAGTGATCCATTTGACTTTATCAGGCTGATCGAATGTCGAGGCGGTCAACGGTGTGCGAACGAAGGTTGGGCAGACGGTATTGACCCGAATTTGCTTTGGTCCAAATTCAATGGCCATGGCTTTGGTAAAGCCTTCAACCGCATGCTTGGTTGCACAATAGACGGCCCGATCGATGCCCCCGACATGTCCCATTTGGGAGGAAATATTAATGAGGGAACCCGGTTTGCCAGCATCGATCAGGCCTTTGGCGACAGCTTGGGTCAGGAAATAGGCGCCTTTGATGTTCAGATCTGTGACTGCATCAAAGTCTTCCGTGGTTGTGTCAGTTGTCGCAGAGTGTCGTGCCAAGCCAGCACTATTGACCAGAATGTCGAACGGTCCCTGTTCGGTAATCTGCGCCCTGGATGCTTCGACGTCGGATACATCCATGCGCACCGCATTTGCAGTCCAGCCTTTGGCGTTCATGGCTTCCACTGCATCACTCAGTTTTCCCAATGAGCGTGCAGCAAGGGTAACTTCTGCGCCTGCTTCAGCCAAGGCAGTTGCGCAAGCCAAGCCAATACCGGAAGAGGCACCGGCAACAAGGGCTTTTCTGCCATCAAGTCGGAAAGAGGGAGTTTGTGGTAAGATCATTATTGGGCCTTTCCTGTCTCATGATCAAATCCGGGACGTGATTTATTGAATTCACGCAAACGCGCAAATACATCGACTCCGATTTGATCATACATGTGCACAAGGTCGACAAGCACCCAATTCTCGCGAATTTTTCCGTTTTCCAAACGCCAGAAGTCGAGGCTCCGTAGGGAGATTTTCTTATCCATTGGAGCAATGCCCAGCCAGCCACCAGCTGAAATGGTCTGAGCCATGTTTGGCCAACCGGTAACCGCCGCGTAATTACAGTCTCCAAAGAGGTGATGGGTGACGTCATTCGAGTATTGCCCGCGATCAGGCATGGCAGCGAGAAACGGGATCTGATGCCAATTGCGAAACCCCTGAATGCCGCGAGCAGTTCCTATACCAGCCGGCCCATACCAATTCATCTTCTCGTGCCAGAAGTGATCAAGCTGCATGACCTCTGGACCGCCAGTTGAGGGATACAAAGAGAGGTGCTTGAGCATATCGACGATATGTGCGCAGGTTTTCCGGCCCTGTTTTGAATCATATGGCCCCGGGACCAAGCCATCCTGTGTTGCTGGGCCAGGAACATGCCATTCTCGCCCCAAACTGGGTGACAACGGCCAGGCATGGGCCTGCATCATGACTTCCGGAATATCCCAAATAGCTTGGACTTCTACAATCAGCTCGTTTTCGAACCGGTAGAATTCATGAAAGCGCATGGAGATTTGATGTCCGGTGGCCGGAATATCCAGCCAAGGGTTAGCGAATGTGCCAGTGTAATAACCGCCACATCCAATCCAATCGGCTCCATCATCGTCAGGTCCGGCCATGACGATATAATCACGCCGTTCCAGATCGGGCAGAGCTATAAGCAATGGGGCATAGACTGTATTATAGAAAGCATCCGGTCCGTTCAGATCCCCGAACGGATGGCATATATGGAATACTGCCTCAGGATGCATGAGTTTTTTGAGCTCATCACGCACACTTTGTTCGGTAAAGTCATATTGAGCAGCCCTCAAGGGAGAGAGGAGAGCTTTATGCCGACTATGCTGATCCATAAATCCATGCCCCAAGTTCGGCTTACTCTGCGCCTTGGCCGTATGGCACATTCTTGCCGCCATAGCGGCGCACACGCACGTTGCACTGCTCGGCATGGCCAACAAAGCCCTCAAGCATGCAAAGACGGGAGCCATATTCACCGATCTTGGTGGCAGCCTCATCAGTTGTGATTTTCTGATAGGAATGCGTTTTGAGATATTTGCCAACCCATAGACCACCCGTATATCGTCCGGCTTTCTTGGTTGGCAGAGTGTGGTTGGTACCAATCACCTTGTCGCCGTTGGAGACATTTGTCCGAGGGCCAAGGAACAAGGCACCATAGCAGGTCATGTTTTCGAGGAACCAGTCATCACGATCGGTCATGACCTGAACGTGCTCGGAAGCAATATCATCTGCTACTTCCAGCATCTCGTCATAGCTGTCGCAAAGAATGACTTCTCCATAATCACGCCAGCTGACAGATGCAGTGTCAGCGGTTGGCAGAATTTCCAGAATACGATCAATCTCTTCCAGGGTCTGTTCTGCCAGCTTGCGGGAGTTGGTCACCAGAACTGCCGGAGAATTATAGCCATGCTCAGCTTGACCAAGCAGGTCAGTCGCACACATCTCAGCGTCAACAGTCTCATCCGCGATCACCATGGTCTCGGTTGGACCTGCGAAGAGGTCAATACCGACGCGTCCAAAGAGCTGGCGTTTGGCTTCAGCAACAAAGGCATTGCCCGGTCCAACCAGCATGTGAACAGGATCAATGGTCTCTGTGCCAAGAGCCATGGCTCCAATCGCCTGAATCCCGCCCATAACATAGATTTCATGCGCACCGCCCAGATGCATGGCTGCGATCACTGCCGGATTTGGCTTGCCCTGAAAGGGAGGGGTGCAGGCGATAATACGCGGCACACCCGCTACCGATGCTGTCGCGACGGACATATGGGCAGAGGCAACCATAGGGAATTTGCCTCCAGGTACATAACAGCCAACTGATTGCACAGGAATATTCTTGTGACCGAGAATAACACCGGGCATGGTTTCCAGCTCGATATCCAGCATGGAATCTCGCTGAGCCTGAGCAAAATTACGAACCTGCTCCTGAGCGAACTTGATATCTTCCATGTCACGTGGAGAGACCTGTGCCATCAGATCCTTGATTTCCTTCTCGGAGAGGCGAAATGAGGCCGGGGAGTAATTGTCGAACTTCTCGGATAGCTCACGCACGGCCGCATCACCGCGTTGCTCAATCTCTTTCAGTGTGCTTTCGACAGTTTCACGGACCTTTGCGTCATCTTCTGACCGTTCGGTTTCAGGCTTGCCGCGTTTCAAATATTCAATCATGTGCCTCGTCCTTTCGAACCGACTTAAAGCTGTCGCTTTTCTTAAAACTTATGTAGGGTTATTGGTTAGCCGGAGCAGGGGGCGCTGCCTCCCCACGGTCATATTGCTCCCAACCTTTACCGTCGAAGACATCGACACCGAGCTGGGACAAAACATGAGGGAAATCAACCATCACCCAGTTATCAAAGATCTTGCCATCGACAACTTTCCAGAAGTCCATATAGCGGATTTCAACGCGCTTGCCGCTGGCTGGAACACCCATGAAATCACCAGAATGCGTAGCCTCTTGTCGACCAAAAGCAGCAGCCCATTCACCCATATATAGACGGGCTTCATCTATGCAGCTTTTGTCAGAGAAGGCGGCTTGGAACGGACGCTGCCAATTGTCCTGAAACTCTCGCAGTCCGTTTTTGGATCCGCAACCGAAGTTACCCATCCAGCGAAAGCTTTGAGAGAAAAACTCGCCGATATCACTGATACGATGATCGTTCAGGCCATCAACCATATTCTCGATAACGGCTCGGGTTTCTTCTGTCTTGGACAGATCGGTGTCTTTGGACAGCACCGCTTGTTCTGGGCGAGAACCTTTCATCTTAAACTCCTAACTTAACCCTTGACCGCACCGGCGGTCAGACCACTGACGATCTGTCGTTGGAAAAACAAAACCAGAATGAAGAGCGGAACCGTTGCTGAGACCACGGCAGCAACCGCAAACATCACGTTGCCTTCGGTGTAGGTGGTGCCGAGATAGGCTGCGATTTCAGGAACCATGGTCCGGTTCTGCTCGCTTAGCAGCATCGATGTCACCGCAAAGTCGTTATAGGCGAGCAGGAAGCTGAACAGACCGGTGGTAATAACGCCTGGCCACATCACTGGGATGATCACATGACGGAAAGCCTGGAACTGGCTACACCCATCAACCTTGGCGCTTTCGTCAAGCTCTTTCGGGATCTTCTGGAAGAAGGAATGCAGCATCCAGAGAGTGAAAGGCTGATTGATAGCAACCAGAACAATGATGGTGGTTGGCAGAATGCCCCATACATTCCACTCAAAAAATGGCAGCAAATAACCAGACACCAGAGTGATTGGAGGCATCGCGCGGAAGATGAGCGCGGCAATCAACAGCCACACGGTGTAACGGTACGAGGATCGAGACAGCGCATATCCGCCAAGCGTTCCAATGGTCAAAGACGTGCAGACCACGAAGAAGCACACGATGAGCGTGTTGATTGCATGCTTCCAGAACTCTTCTTGAACCCAGGAGCCATAATAGCCAGCATCGGTGAAGGCACTGCCATGAGCAGCCTTGGTTCGTTCGCCGGTAAGGGCATAGGTCCAATCGGCAATGGAGAAGAAATCAAGCTCGACCTTGAAAGACCCCCACAGCGTCCAAAGGAATGGAAAGGCTGCAAGTACGAACCAGACGATGATAAACCCGTTGATGAGAAGTTTCAAAGACAGCGGGCGTTGTTGGGCTTTCACAGTCATGATCTTAGCTCTTCGCGTTAAAGTCACGCCAGGTGCGGATCAGCACCGGGGTCAAAAGAATGGCCACCCCGAGGATGGTCAGAACGGAGGAAGCAGAAGCCGCAGACAGCTGACGTGTTTCGCCACCCAGATCATTGAAGATGATCCAGCTCAAGCTTGTTGCATGGGCCGAGGCATTGAAGCCGACGATTGGTTCAAACACCCGGAAATTGTCCATCAGCTGGATCAGAGCGACGAAGGTGACCAAAGGCATCAGATGAGGGATGACAACATATTTTACGCGCTGCCAGCGTGTGGCACCATCAATCATGGCGCTTTCAAGCTGGTCCTGCGGCAGGGTCTGAAGACCTGCGTAAAAGACGACGAAAGCGAATGGTGCAGAATGCCAGACACCATAGATGATCAGCATCACCCAGGTCAGGCCAGTCGAAGCCTTCATCGAAAAATCAGGGTCACCAGCGAGCGCAACCAAAGCAGACCCGACGACACCACGGCTATCGACCATCCAGAACAGGATCAGAGAGCCAATCAACGGCGTGACGATCATTGGCAACAGGGAGAAGAAGATCATCAGCCCCTTGAGATGCCGGTGCAGGGAGTTGACAGCCAGTGCAATCATCAATCCGAAGATGATGAGCAACGGCGTGACCAGAAAGGTGAAGGTCAAGGTAAAGCTCAATGCGCGATAAAGTGGCAAATTATGAACTTTAGAAATGAAATCACCCATGCTGTCGGTTGCTTGCCAGGCAGCGGCAATTTCATTGACGGCAAGATGGCCACGATCAAGATAGATATCCAGCCCTACAAAGCGGCCCAGAGGCTGGTTGGAACGCAATTCCGTAGTGGCATCATGATCAACTTGTGTCTCTGTGGTGCAGCCAACCAATGGGGTGCAACTCTCAACCTCAACCAGAACCGCTTCATGAGGCGCGAAAACTGACTGAAGGAACACAGACACGATAGGCAGTGCAATGAACAAAAGCATCGCCGCAGCCGTTGGGAAAAAGAACCAGAAGAATGTACGATGTTGCATCGATCAAAACCCTGTTGGAAGAGCCACGGAGAGCTGATTTTGGGCGGAGAAGAGGGTGAGTTCCCCGCCCAACGGGGACTTGTCTAGAAGAACGTCCGGCCGGATTTGAAAAGCGCTACTGCTTTTCAATTGAAGGCTTCTAGTTCAGGAAGCCCTTTTCCTTGGCTGCGGCTGTGTAAGCAGCCTCAACGTCTGCCAAAGTCTGCTCGGCGCTTTCCTTGCCTTGTAGGAAGTCCGCCAGTTCTGCACCCAAAGCAGTGTGCATCAGACCCATATAGGGCACCATTGGATAGGACGGAGTGCCAGACTTCGCTGCGTCAAAGACGCCAGTCGCAGACTCTGAAGGCTGATAGCCTTTGATCAGCCACACAGCTTGCTTCGCAATTTCTTTGTCAGCCATCAGCTTTGGACGGATGCCGTTCATCATTGCAATGAAAGTAGCTTCAGCTTCTGCATCAGAAATGTTCTTGGCAATGGTCCAGCCATCCCACCAAAGGGTGGAAGCAGGGATGGAGCCGCCACCAACGGTCATTGGGCCAGCAATTGCATGGCCTTTCTTCACCACATCTGTCACACCATCCGTCGTAGTCTGGGTGGCTGCACGGCTGCCCCACATATTCAGCAATGCCACATTGCCTGCACGATATTCGGCATTGGTGGCGTTGGAGTCATGGGTTAGGTAATCCGGGTTCATATACTCGGTCAGCGACTTCATCATGGTGAGCGCTTTGACACCCGCTTCACCATTTACACTTGGTTCAGCACTGCCTTTTTTGAAGAATGCGCCACCATAGCCGAGGAACATGTTGTTGAATTCCTGAGCCAGGTTCCAGCCAGCAGCATAAGCACCGCCGATTGGGTTTTTCATGACGCCTTTTTCGCGAATAACTTTTGCAGCGGCCAGCATGTCTTCATAGGTCTTGGGAACCTCAAGACCAAGATCTGCAAGCACATCCTTGCGATACATCAGATGCTGAGCATTTGCCATGAAGGCAATCGCCATCACCTTGCCATCAATCTTGATGAGCTGGGATGGCTGAAGGTCTTTACCGTATTTTGCGACCAGATCATCCAGCGGACGGATCAGGTTTTCGTTCATCAAGGCAACAATGGTGCTGTTGGCGATGATTGCAGAGGTATATTCAGCAGGATTACCCTGCATACCTGGCACCTGAATGTTTTTGTGATCAGCGGTGAGGTTCTTTTTCACCTCAGCGCCTTTGCATTCAGCGGCGCCAGCACCAACAGTCTGAATGGCTGGAAACTCGTTACCAATTATGCTGACACGGGCACCGATCTCGCATGCTGCGTTGGCACTGGTGGTTGCTGCTGCCAGTGCAAATACACTTGCCAGGGCTAACTGTTTCAAATTCATCTAAACTCCTCCCAAAGTTTTTGAGCGCACAAGGAAATCTGCACTCGAATAGTCCGAATAATCGAAAAAGGATGAAGCCTTAGGCTTCAAGACGAGCGCCTGTTTGCGCATCAAATAGGTGACAATCTTTTGCTGGAATTTTCAGCGAGACTTGCTCGCCGATTTCGGCTCGATAGGACTTGTCTGCTTTCACCGCGATCAATTGTCCACCAATGCGCACCGTAACCATGGTGGCGTCGCCAAGAAGCTCAAGCGTATAGATAGGGGCATTCACCTCACCGCCAGACTCGACGGTGCTGGCATCCTCTGCACGGAAGCCAAGTGTGACTTTGCCATCTGGTGCTGTAAGTCCGGATATCTCGACATTCTCGGCACGGAAGGTTCCGTTCTGAAGTTCGCCCTCCATCAAATTCATGGCCGGGGAGCCGATGAAGCTGGCAACGAAGGTGTTTGCCGGATTGTCGTAAATCTCGGTAGGGCTACCGACCTGTTGGATGACACCACCCTTCATCACCACAACCCGGTCGGCCAATGTCATGGCTTCGATCTGGTCATGGGTCACATAGATGGTGGTTGCTTCCAGATCATGGGTCAGGTTCTTGATCTGAGCACGAGTAGAGACCCGCAATTTCGCATCAAGGTTCGACAGCGGTTCATCCATAAGGAAAACTTTGGGCTTGCGCACAATGGCGCGTGCCAACGCTACACGCTGTCTCTGACCACCCGATAGAGCCGCGGGTTTGCGATCCAGAAATTCATTCAGTTCCACACGAGCAGCAGCTTGCATGACCCGTTCGTGATGCGATGCTGGATCAATGCCACGGACCTTCAAGGGGAAGCGAATATTCTCATAGACATTCATGTTGGGATAGAGGGCATAGCTCTGGAACACCATCGCCACTTCTCTATCCTTTGGTTCCTTGTCATTGACCTGTTCACCATCGATCAGGATCTCGCCTTCGCTGGCGTCTTCCAGTCCTGCAATCATCCGCATTGTGGTGGTTTTTCCACAGCCGGAAGGACCAAGCAGCACAAGGAACTCCTTGTCTGCAATGGTGAGGTCAAAGTTGTGAACCCCGACAAAGGATCCCCAACGTTTTGTGACGTCGCGCAATCTGATTTCAGCCATTGGTCCTCCCAGAAATTATTATCCAAGGCATTTTGCATACGAATGCAAAAACTCTAGACTCAGCTGCGGCAATTTGGCAAGGTCAATTTTGCAGACGTATGCAAAAATTCTAGAAAGCAGAGTTCATGATCGATCAACGCGCATTCATTCGCCAAGGCCTTGCAGCTCTATTTCAAGCTTCGGATGGACAAGAAAAAGCATTGATAGACAAGTATTTTTCCGGATCTTGTATCTTTAATGTTTCTGCGCCGGTCGGCAAGCTTATCGGTCATGAAGAAATCAGTGAAAAATTTTTCCAATCCTTGAAAAATGCACTTTCTAACGTTCATCGGCGTGATGAAATCTTCATTGGTGGAGACAATAGACGCTCCAATGGTGGCTACTGGATCTCCTGTTTGACCCATTATGTGGGTAACTTTCATCGGCCATTATGGGGGGTGAGACCGAGCAACCATCTTGTCTTTTTGCGCTCTGGCGAGTTCTATTGGGTGGAGGATGGCAAGATTGTCGAAGCCAAATTGATAGTGGATCTACTCGACCTGATGCGACAGGCTGGGTGCTTCCCATTAAGTGCCAAACTTGGAACGGAAATGTTGTTTCCAGGGCCTGCTACACACGATGGTATCTTGCCGGCCGCTTCGGAGATGAGCGAGAGTTCCCTTGATGTCGTAGAAGCCATGCTAGGTGATTTGCAAGTCTTCAATCCAGACACATTCACATCAAAAGGCCAAACCGGCGATGACGGCTACTGGCATGATGACATGCTCTGGTATGGGCCAGGTGGAATTGGTTCTAACTTTCGCTGGGAAGGGTTTCATCAAGACCACCGGGCACCCTTTCTGACAGCCTTTCCGGACAGGAAGGGTGGCAACCATTATTGCCGGATTGGGGATGGCAATTATGCAGCTGTGAGCGGATGGCCATCCATGACCATGACACATAAAGGTGACTATCTGGGCGTCAAGGCCACTAACAAACCGCTAACCTTGCGCGTCATGGATTTTTATCGCTGCCATACGGGCAAAATTGCCGAAAACTGGGTCTGCCTTGATTATGTCGATCTCTTCTCCCAGATGGGCGTGGATGTGATCGAAGAAGCTGCCAATCTCTAAATTATCGGAAAAGAACACAATGACACCTTCAGAGGCCAAAAGCATATTCTTCAAAAAACTGAAGCAATTTGCCAAGGATGGCGATCCTTCAACCCTCTATCACCAGAGTGCAAACTGGTTCGGTTCACATCCCTTCAATGAAATTCAGGGACATGCTGCAATTGCTGATGTTTGGGAGACAATAAAAAGTGCAATTCCAGACATGGAGAGGCGTGATAGCATATTTGTTGCAGGTCTCAGCAAACCAGATGCCCGTATGCCGGATGAGTTCACGGAACGTTTGCTAATAGCAAGTCTTGGAACTTATCAGGGCATATTCGAGAAAGATCTGCTTGGTATTCCCGCTACTCATGGTGTCGTGCATTTGCGGTTCTGCGAGGTACATCACATCAAGGATGGCTTGATTGAACATTCCTATGTGATGCTGGATTTTCTGGACTTGATGCGACAGGCCGGTGTTTGGCCGATCCCAGCGTCATTGGGCGCTGAACATGTTTGGCCAGCGCCTGCCAGTATGGATGGCGTGAGGCCTGAGATCTGTGATGAGAAGTCTGGAGATCAGGCTTTTGATGTCGTGATGGGTATGCATGCGGCATTGCTGTCATTTGATGGAGTGGATCTGGACAGCATGAAGCATTCGCAATTCTGGGACGAACACTTCATGTGGTATGGCCCATCTGGAATTGGCAGCACCAGAGCAATGTCTGGCTTCAGAGCTCACCATCAAATCCCATTTCTCACTGGTTTTCCTGACAGAAAAGGGGCAGGGCACTATGTCAGAATAGGGGATGGAAATTATGTCGTAACGGGTGGTTGGCCGTCCGTTGTCGGAACCCATACCGGTGAATGGTTGGGCATGCCCGCGACTGGCAAAGTCATCGACATGCGTGTCATGGATTTCTATCGCATAGAAGGCGGCAAGATTTGCGAAAACTGGGTTCCAATCGATGTCATCCATATGCTGGGGCAAATGGGTTTTGATGTCTTCAAACGTCTCAAGCATTTGAGAGGTCTACCTGAAAGAAGCCTGACATCAGCAATAGCTGGAGGAAACTGAAATGCGTATTGATGCTCACCATCATTTGTGGGACTTGCAGGCCGTGCATTATCCATGGCTTATGGAAACGGGACAGCCGCGTTTTTTCGGTGATCCATCCTCTATTCAGCGCAATTACCTTCTGGATGAATTTCGTGCTGATGCCGAGCGCAATGGTATTAAAGCATCTGTCCATATTCAGGTCGGTGCCGCTGATGCCATGCAAGAGGCTGAATGGGTTCAGTCCGTTGCTGACAATAATCCTGATTGGCCCCTGGTTCAGGTGGTTTTCTGCGATCTCAGCGCCGAAAACGTGGTGAGCCAACTGCAAGCTTTCTCGAAATTGAGTTCCGTGCGCGGGGTCCGTCAAATCATTGGCCGAGCACCAGAAGAAGATAGCCAATCTGGTACACGACAATTGCTGGATAATGCTGCCTTTCTCGAAGGTTTGAAGGTAACTGCAAATCTGGGTTTGAGCTTTGACCTTCAACTACTACCTGACTATATGGAAGCGACTGCTGAAGTGCTGGCGCAAGTGCCGGATCTGAAGGTCGCTCTTTGTCATGCAGGCTCTCCATATGACCGCTCTGAAGACGGCTTGAAGAGCTGGGCCAAACAGCTCGAGTTTCTATCAGATCTTCCTAACGTCTATTGCAAGTTATCCGGTCTTGGAATGTTTGATCATGATTGGACGGCCCAGAGTATCCGCCCAATTGTCGATACCTGCATCGACCAGTTCGGAGCCACCAGATGCATGTTTGGCTCCAATTTCCCGGTAGATAGTCTTAGCTCAAACTATGATAAGTTGGTTCAAGCATATGAGGAACGGATCGCCGAAGATCTAAAACCTCAGATCCTGGCAACCACAGCTGCGGAGTTTTATTGTTTTAGTACTACAGTTGCACATTGTTCTTTATTGTGATTCTTTGTGTCTATAGGGAGGCATTGATTATGGTTGTTGAGGAATGGTCTGGTCCGATTATACCGAAGAAATGACAGCCTGATAAACGACTGCCTCCCTTCCAATCCGCAACAAACAACTTGGCAATGCCCCTTGAGCATGTCAGACACTCATACAAAGATATTTAATTTCTAGATACTCATCCATTCCGTATTTGGATCCTTCACGTCCCAAACCAGAAGACTTGATCCCACCAAAAGGCGCCTCAGCGGTGGAAATCAACCCGGTGTTGATCCCAACCATCCCACTTTCGATCTCTTCTGACACATGCCACACCGTTGATATGTCGCGGGCATAGAAATAGGCCGCCAAACCAAATTCCGTTGCATTGGCCAAGGCGATGCCTTCGTCAATAGTGTCAAAGGTCTGGATCGGCGCGACGGGGCCAAAGGTTTCTTCGGACAGGATTTTCATGCCTTCCGAAACGCCCTTCAGAACCGTTGGCTCAAAGAATGTTCCGCCCAGTTCAGAGCGTTTGCCTCCGGTCACGATCTCGGCGCCTTTGGCAACCGCGTCTGAGATATGGTCTTCGACTTTTGCCACTGCGGCATTGTCGATCAGCGGGCCAATCGTAATCCCGTCGGCCATTCCGTCGCCCACGCGCAGGTTCTGGGTTGCTATAGCCAGTTTTTCGGCAAAAGCCTCTGCGATACCGCTTTGTGCATAGATGCGGTTGGCACACACACAGGTTTGACCCGCATTGCGATATTTGGCGATCATTGCGCCTTCGACGGCTGCATCAACATCCGCGTCATCAAAGACCAGGAACGGTGCGTTGCCCCCAAGTTCGAGCGAGAGCTTTTTCACATCATGCGCGCATTGTTGCATCAGAATGCAGCCCACCTGTGTCGAGCCGGTAAAGGTCAGTTTACGGACTTTTGCATTGCCGCAAAGCTCCTTGCCGATCCCCCTGGAATCTGAGCTGGTTATGATCGACAAAACGCCCTTGGGCAGGCCTGCGCGCTCGGCCAGAACGGCCATGACCAGCGCAGACAAAGGCGTTTTCTCTGCAGGGCGGCCGACAAAGGCGCATCCCGCTGCAAGAGCCGGACCCACTTTGCGCGCAATCATGGCGTTGGGGAAATTCCAGGGCGTGATCGAGCCGACAACCCCAATCGGCTGTTTGAGCGTCACGATCCGCTTGTCTTCCTGATGACCCGGGATAACATCGCCATAGACACGGCGAGCTTCTTCGGCAAACCATTGGATGAACGAGGCCCCATAGGCGATTTCGCCCTTAGCTTCGGCCAGGGGCTTGCCCATCTCTGCGGTCAGGATCTTTCCCAGATCGTCCTGATTTTCCATCAATAGATCATTCCAGCGCAGCAAAATGGCGCATCGGTCCTTCGCGGTTGTCTTGCGCCAAAGCTTTTGTGCATCATAAGCCATGTCGATCGCGCGGGCCGTGTCTTCGGGTGTCAGATCTGTGACGTCGGCAATGTGCTCACCCGTCGACGGGTTGGTGACGGCAAATGTTTTGCCATTTTCGACCCAGTCACCGCCAAGGAAGGCACGTGTTTCCAAAAGGGTCGGATCATTCAGAGTAAGGGGCATTTCGTTTTATCCTTGCCTGGACACGGGTCAATAAGCGGCACGGTAGATGGCCAGTGCATCTGCTTCTGTCACCTCTCGTGGGTTGTTCACCAGAAGGCGTGTCTGGTTCATGGCGTCGCTTGCGAGCTTGGGCAAAATATCCTCTGGGATATTCATCGCGCGTAAATTCGGTTGCAGCCCACATTTGGCGGATAAATCCGTCAGTGCATCGCAGAACGCGGCAGCACGTTCCTGGCCTTCGAGCTTGGCAAGTTCAGGGAAGGCAAAGGGGGCAAGTTCGGCATAGTGCTGGGGCGCCTCGACAACGTTGAAACGCAGCACATGCGGCAGAACCAGAGCGTTCGACAGACCGTGCGGGATGTGGAAATGCCCGCCCAGCGGATAGGCCAGTGCGTGGACCGCCGCGACCGGAGAATTGGCAAACGCCTGTCCTGCCAGCATCGACCCAAGCAGCATATCGCTACGCGCCTGCATATTGGTGCCGTCGTGAACAGCCGTCAGGATAGACTGCCCCATCAATGTAAGCGCCTGCGTTGCCAAAATCCGAGAGATCGGGTTATTGTTTGCACTGGCCGAGGCATAGGCCTCAATGGCATGCACCATCGCATCAATGCCAGTTGCGGCGGTGACATGTCCCGGTAAGCCATAGGTCAATTCGGGATCCAGCAGCGCAATGTCAGGCAAAATGACGGGCGATACGACACCCATCTTTTCGTTCGTCCCGGTTGTGACGATGGAGATCGGCGTTACCTCTGACCCGGTGCCGGACGTTGTCGGGATCAGAATCAACGGCATCCGTGGGCCTTTGGCATTGCCGACACCGTAGACGTCCTTCAATTCCTCCTGCCCAAGCGCGAGCAGCGCCACCAGCTTGGCCACATCCAGCGACGACCCGCCGCCCAAGCCGATGATACCATCTACCTTGGCGGATTTGGCGTGTTCCGTTGCTTGTAGGATCACAGCTTCAGGGGGGTCAGCTTCCACGTCTTTGAACAGCTCAACCGTAACGCCTGCATCCTTCAGCAGGCCTTGCGCCCGATCGATGATGCCTGTCACCATCATACCCGGATCGGTCACCAGCATCACCCGCGCGCCCATCTGCGCCCTAGCAATTGTACCGATCTGATCCAGAATTCCGAGTCCGAATTGAATGGACTTTGATGTGTTGAACGTGAATGGGGTCATGTTCCTACACTCCCTTTTATTGGTCTCAGCCGCCAAAGCTGAAAATGGTGAATGTGATCAAGGCGGCACCGATGGTCGTTGCGATCAGGATGCGGCGCATGCGCTCGCGCTCCTGTTGTGATGTATCGAGGGTTAGGCGAGGGGCTGGTTCAAAGGCAGAGACGGACACATGAACCGGGCTGGCCAATCCCATCTTGTAACTCAGGAACCAGATCAACCCGAGACCCCAGAGCCATCCGCCCATAGACCATGCCCACAGGGATGGGATGCCAAAAAGCCACGTGACCCCATCGCCCGCCTCAGCTGAAAACGCAAAATTCCCAAAGATCAAACCAGGCCCCACGGCCAGAAAGAACCATGCAAGCACAAGGGACCAGGCAACAGGGCGCAAGGATTGCCCGGCCGGATTAGACGGTAAGCTCTTCGCATACAAATCATGCACGGATTGGGCTTCGCCTGTCATAGCTTGCCTGTTTGTAATCGCTGAGATAATCAGAACCGCAGCGAAGTTGACCACCAGCCCCCAAACAGCCGAATGAACGGTCCATGGCCATCTGCCCCATGGAAGATCCAACCCAAAGGCGCTGAGAATTTCATGTCCCAATGGCTCTGTGAGCAGAACCGCAACCACACCAAAGCCGACCCCACAAACGGCAGCGGGGCGTGTGATCCACCGCGCCCATGTGACCCCCAGTAAGGGGCTTGCAAGCTGCACGGACACGGGCAGCGCAATGGCCGCCAGCGCAGACAGCGTGATTGGCGCCAACAGTTGCATAATGACAGTGATCAGAATGACGATCGCAATGGCAATGCGCACCAGCGTGACGGCATCTTGCTTGGACAAGGCAGCATGGAAATAGGGCTTGTACACATCACGGATCAAACTTTCGCAGGCCACGAAGATTGACAGACCCGCCAAGACCTGTACGCCCGCAATGACACCGATAATGGACCAACCCGCGAACCAGGGCGATTGGTCATGTAGCGCTGCCAGAAGCGATCCGAGCGAGTAGTCTGGATCAATCAGTCCAGCAAGCCCCATGATGGCCAAGGCGAAAACTATCAGCAGGCCAAACGTGCCCACCATAACCCATGTCTGCCCCGCAGCGAGGCCGGTGGGACGCGCGGTCGACGTCACCAGCTTCATCGCCACCGGACCACATTGAAAGCCCATCAAGGCCAGCGCCAGACTGAAATTCGCAATAGCACTATTGGCCAGCGCAGGATCGGTACCGCGCCCCAGTCCGCTTGTGAACTGAATGACCTTTTGCACTGTCATCAGCCTTGATGCCTCGTCGGTTTCGGAGAGGGATTTCAGGCTCGCGTTCAGTGCAGCAAAGCCCCCCAGTTCGATTAGGACAAGCCCGGTCAGTAAAACGAGCGTAGAGATCAGGAAAATCGTTTGCAAAACGCCCAGATAAGCCGCCGAACGCAGACCCCCGATGCCAACTCCGGCAAAAAGCAGAAACCCGATCACGGTACTCACAACAACGGGATCAAGAGCGCCATCAGTCAGAGATGCGATCAAAAGCCCACCGGCACGCAGCTGCACGCCCGCAAAGCCGATGGCAAACAGGAAAGCCGTCGCCGTTGTTGCGATCACGAGAAACGGGCTAGAGAAGTAAGCCCCGAACAGCCCTGCCAATGAGGAGACGCGCAGCCGCATCGACGCCAGCCAGATCCGTTTAAAGAACACACAGCCCGGAAGCGCGATCACAACGCCAGCCACAAGCAGTGTCGGTAGCTGCAGACCCGCTTCCGCGATGTGTTGGGTGCCACTTAAGAGAAGCCAACCGGGCAAGCTGATGCCTGCCATCACAATCGCAGTCACCCAAGGAGACAGCGCGTGGCCCGCCGAAAAGAAACCGCCTTCTGCGGAATTTTGCATTGCGCCCAAGCGCGCCCAGAGCAGCGTGATTGCTGCATAGATCAACAGGCAAAGGGGCAGCCAGATCGAACTCATCCGTCAAGATCCTCATTCGAATGATGCGTCTTATGGAACTGCGAAAAAGCCCCCCGCATGCCATATCGCGTTGACAAGTAGCTGGGCAGCCCAACCGCGATGATGACAATCAGTGTCAATCCGGACCAAATATCGCTGTCGGTGTAACCTCCTGCGATCCAGCCCGTAACAAATGTGGTGACGACAATGCCAAACAGGCCAATCCCCAGGACAGTTTCGCCATAGGTAAAACCCATCTTGAACAAGGCGTTGATGATTATGTGCCCAATGAATCCGGCGACAATGAACGCGGATCCAATAAGAGAAATGATAAAAACATCACGCGCAAAGCCCTCCAGTAGGGTTGCGAACCCGGCAAAGCCACACACGCACCAGATGGCGAAGACGAGCAACTGCCGTTCTATCCGGCTGTTAATATCCATTGTCTAACCCTTTGGAGGTGATACGCGATACGCCAGGGGGCGCATCGCGTGGGATGTCAGTTCTTGGTTTTGTTGCCCTTGGACGCCTGAGCCTCCTTGGCATCCGGCGCAGACGACTCGCTATACACCACCTTAGACAACTCCTGCAGCGTATGGGTTTTGTGGACATTGTCTGCGCTTAGCCCGATTTCACCAAGCAGCTGGTCCACGAACGGAGCTTGAGAGCGATAGCGCAGCGCCGAAGACACAACCTGATCCGCCAGATTGCCATCGCTTGGACCTGTGCCAGCATCCGTGCCGCCCCCGCCATTGCCACCACGGGCGTCAGAGAAACCGGGCATGCCTTCGACATGCATGATCTTGATCCCGTCGATCTTCTCAATGGGTTTGACGCTTTCGCGAATGATCTCAGGCAGTTTGGCCACAAGGGCCTTGTGCAGACCGCTCTTGCGGTTGGCGTCAGAGCGCGCGTTCTCGGCCTCGTTTAGTTTTTGCGCGCCTTCTGCTTCGACACGCATCCGTTCTTCCAAAGCGGCCACCGCGATGCGGTCTGCCTCGGCACGGTCCTCGGCGGCGGCTTTTTCAGCGGCGGCCAGAATACGGATCTTGGTCGCCTCAGCTTCGGAGAGTTTTTCCGCTTCGATCAATTGAATATCTTTCTGACGACCCGCGATTTCTTTGTCGCGGATGGTGTGTACGCGTTCCATCGCTTCGACCATCGCGCCACGGGCGTCTTCGGCTGCAGCCTGAGCCTCTGAGCGTTCTTTGGATTTCAGCGACACGGCAATTTCGCGTGCTTGCTCTTCGATCTGCACCACTTCTTTGCGCTTGATGTCCTGCTGTTCGATGGACAGTTCGGTTTCGATCCGCGCCCTTTCGACAGATTCGCGCTCTTTCAGCTTGATTTCTTCGATCTCACGCTCGCGCGCCGCAGTTTCATTTGCGATCTCGGCCTTACGTTGTGCGCGCTGGATCGAGACTTCGGATTCATGCGCCAGGCGGGCATATTCCGTGTCCCGCTCTATTTCGAGCGAGCGTTTCTCGGCCTCAAGGTTTTTCGCACGCACCGCGACAGCCGTGTCTTTTTCAATGTCGTTGCGCTTCTTTTTGCGGCTTTCAATCTGCTCGGTCAGGATCGTCAAACCTTCAGCGTCAAAGGTATTCGACGGATCAAACAATGAGATATCCGTCTGATCGAGAGACGTCAGGGACACGGATTCCAGCTCCAAGCCTTCGATAGCAAGGCTCTCTGCCACTTCACTGCGTACTTCTTTGACAAAGGCAGCCCTATTTTCGTGGATATGCTCCAGCGTCATGGTCGCAGCAGCACCGCCCATGGCATCGACGAACCGGCCCTGAATCAGATCTTTTAGCTGGTCTGCATGCATGGTCCGGTTGCCCAGCGACCGTGCGGCGGTGGCGACCGCTTCATCTTCTGGTTTGACGCGGACATAGAATTCCACGGTCAGTTCAACCCGCATCCGGTCTTTGGTGATCAGGGATTTTTCGCGGGCGCGGGTGATTTCCAACCGGAGTGTGTTCATGTTCACTTCGGTGATATCATGCAGGATCGGCAACACCAATGCGCCTCCACCCATCACGACTTTTTCACCACCAAAACCTGTCCGGATAAACGAAATATCCTTGGTTGAACGGCGATAGAGCCAGTGCAGCAGATAGGCGCAAACCGCAATGACGATCGCAGCCAGGATGATAATTGCAATAAGGTCAGCGCCGTTCATTGTACCATTCCTTTGTTATTGGGCAGATGCGATGAAGCTGCCGAGGTGAGTGTGAGTTTAGCCATTGTTCTGATCTCCTGTTGCAGAAGCCTCAGTGATTAGGACGGCCGTCGCCAGAACAGCGACACCAAAAGCCATGCGGTTGAGAAAATCGGTGACATTGTAAGCAACCGAGAGGGCTCCGTTATCTGCATAACCTGCGAATGAGGTAAGAAAGCTGCCAAGCGGATAGATGGCCCAACCGATGGTGATAATCAGTCTCAGCCAGAAATACCCCTTGGCCAGGTGATCCTGATTGCTCTTGCCCACGACTTCATCCATGCGCCCAAAGAAAAGCTCACCCAGAATATAAAGCCAGAAAACAAGGCCAATCAGGAAGGCGAGCGTTGCGTTCATCATGGCCGCTTCGCCAAGATATCTGACAAACACCATCAGAACGGAAACGATCAGCAGGCGCCAGAACAACCCGGCGGTGAGCTTACCCCAACTGCTGACGAGGAAAAACAGCGCCATGATCTGCAAAGGCATGGAAACGATCCAGCCTACATAGTGATAAACGACAGGAACCTGCTGGCTCACCGCCCATGCAGAGCGCGCGTCAAATAGGGCCAGCGCACCGACGGTCGCAGCCAGCGCACATAGCGCGACCGCAATTTTATACGCGCGGCCAACCCAAGCCGTTCCCATCAGCAAGAGAACAGCCGTTGCAGCAAGGCCCAGAAACGCTGCCGAGTAGCTTGCAGCTGTCAAGTCTGTTGTCTCAAACACGGCCATTTTCTGACCCCCCAATTGATGTGTACGACATGGTTATTCCACTTTAGATCTGAGTTCGGATGTGAGGTGAGCGAGCGTAGAGCGCGACCATTGGCAGGATGAGCAATCCGAAAATGAACTGCTGCCATTCAAAGCTAAGGCCGATCCCGATGAGGAATGAGGACAGAACCTGAAGCACCAGGACGCCGATGACGGTAAAGCCATATCCGCCCTGTCCGCCCAGCAACGACGTGCCACCAACGACCACCGCAGCGAGTGTCAGGAACAGATATTGATCCCCAACTCCGATGAAGCCACCGCCAGACCAGCCCAGCAACAAGCCTCCTGTCAATGCCGCAAAGAAGCCTGAAATCGCATAGGCCGAGACCCAATAGGCAAATTCCGAGATCATCACGCGGTTTGCCGAAGTTCGGTTGACGCCAAGCGCGTATAGATAACGACCCGCCGCTGTCAGTTTGAGCGCGGCAATCAGAAGGATCGCAATTAACAGCCAGATGGCAATGGCGGGTGGAATGGGCAGTCCAAGGGTCGATCCGTTCATGGCAGCCAGATTGGAGAGCCAGGACGGTACAGTCGCAAACACGTTGCCCCCATAGGCCGAGCCGATCGAAGTAATGATCTGAACGCCGCCCGAAATCGCAAACCCGGTGCCAAGGGTCACAATCAACGCCTGCCCCTGTAGTCTGTAACTGAGAATTCCGTTGATCACTCCCAGACCAGCGCCAATCAACAGCACGATAATCGCGGCAAGCCAGGGCGGAACACCAAGGCTGATCAGATACAAGAGCCCGACATTTGACGCCCCGATGATAAAGGGAATCGACAGGTCAAGCCCACCCAACAGAGCCACAAGTGTTTGTCCAACAGCCGCAATCCCCAGAAAGGCTGCAAACAAAAGCATTGACTTGATGTTGATGCCAGAAGCGAACCCTTCGATGTTCATCGCACCGATGGAGAAAAGCCCCGACAAGACCATGATCCCGATAAAGGCTGACCGGTTCTGTTCGAAATGTCGTCCCAGTGACTTTGTCAGCCCGACAATCGTCAGGAGGATCAGCAGAGAGATGATATTCCAGACGTTGAAAAAGCCCTCAACGGTCAGCGACAGAATGAGAAAGATCAAAAGCGCCGCGATCACACCAAAGACAGCAGCGCGATATTGACGCCAGGCCAGAACCGCTTCGCTTGGTCCATCCTCGCGTTTGTCAGAGCTTATGAACTGCCCTATCACAAAGCGCCAAAGCCAGACGAACGATCCCAGCGTGGCGATGCCGGTCAAGATGATAACAGGAACCGACAGCCCCTGGATAAATCCAAAAACGACGCCAATCGCTGCAAGGATCAACCCCAGCACCAGACCCGCGACGCTGGCGGGCAAGCCGAGTTTGGGCAAAGTGGTCGTGGTCATTGGCGATCCTCCACCTGATTGGTTTCGTTAGCCTGCCAGCCATCCTGCGTCATCAGGTAGGCGCCAAACAGAACAAGCGCCGCGACCACGATGGTAAAGACAGCACCGATAGAACGCCTGTCGGTTTGGCTGATGGCTAGTCGCAGCAGGAGTGCCAGCGCGATCAGCAACAAGGCACCCGCAATCAGCGGCCCCGCCGCTTGGCGCAATTCTTTGTCCGACGCACTCAGGGATGCTGTTTCCAGCGGCAGGACATACATGGCCTCGCGGGCAATCGGCTCTAGCGGCGCAACAACGGCTGCATCCGATGGGTCTATATTGCGCGCCCGGCGGTCGTAGTCATTTGTAGCGTGCAGAATGACACCCAATGCCAAGACCCCAAGCACCACGAAATACAAAAGCGGAGAGAAGTTCTTGATGTGGCGCTGAATGAACGGAATGATCAAAGTTAACAGCAGGGACGCCACAAGGATGACGCCATAGGCAAGGTCCACAACGAAGCTCTGCACAGCGCCAAAGTTGAATGTCGCAAGACCAAAGGTAATCAGATAGAGATTCACCGCCCCCAGGAATGAGCCAAAGACACCTGCGCGGCCACCGGCCAAAGACGCCCCTCCCAACACGAGTGCCGTCACAGCAATTAGCGTGTAGGTCGTCCCCTGACTTGGATCGCCAGACGAGATCAACGCCGTAAAGGAAATCGCCGCAAGGCCCGCAAAGGCGCCCGAGATCAGATGCGCACCAATGCGCACGACGTAAATCGGCACGCCCGAAGTATAGGCCGCGCGCTCATCCGATCCCATCAGGCGCAAATGCGTGTAGAAAGCAGTCCGTGTGAACAAGAGCCACGCAAGCGTCGCAGCGACCAAAATCCAGAATGGGGGCGAAAAGATGGACGTACCGATACCCCAATCCGCCATGAATTGCGGGGCAAATCCTCCTGGACGGGGCAGGATCACAAGGTTGATCCCCGACAAGGCCAGATAGCCTGAAAGAGACACGATAATGGGCTGCACCCGCACATAGATAACAATCAGCGCAAAGATCAGCTGGTACGCCGCGCCTGCCGCAATCGCATAGGCAAAAATGGAAATCGGGCTGCCGATAATCCCCTGCGCGTTCAATTGGATAAGCGTGACGTTAATAAAGCCGATCAACGGGCCAATCGACAGGTCAACGGTCCCGCGCCCCGATATCACCGTCGCCATCAACGCATAGGTCGCAAGGATCAGGGGCGTCGCAACAATGACCGCGCTGCCCAGGCCAAAGCTGGACATGAGGCTGGGCGAGCGAAGTACCGCAATGCCTAGCAGCACAAAAAACAGCGTAATCGGCACCAACAGAAATGGGTTGGCCCGTCCACCCTGATTGGGCATCGCCTGTTCGGTTTCAGCTATATCTTGAGCAAGAGCAGAAGCGGTCATTGGGATAAACTCCGTGCTTCACCGGTTTCGCTGTCGAATTCAACGATCCGGATTTTCTTGACCGGAGCAGGCGTTGCGGTTTTGGGCGCTGCCACACTCTGTACTGGTCTGGTTTGTTCAGGCGGCTCAACAGGTTCAGTCTTTGGGGGGTGCGATGGCTCAGGCTCCGTCGCTACGTATGACTTCGCCCAAGCCTCTTTTAACCCGGCACCACTCGTCTGACCGAACATCGCTTCCAGAACCGTTTTGGGATCAAGGCTCCGCCCATCGAAGGCGTCAAATGGCATCCCATTGCGGAACACCAGAACTCGGGTCGCGAACCCCACAAATTCCTCAAGCTCCGACGACATATACACAACCGATTTGCCTTCTTCGGCAAAGGTGTGCAGATGCTTGTAGAGTTCATTTTTGGCCCCAACATCAATCCCGCGTGCCGGGTCATTGAGCACAATGATATTGGGGCGCATCGCAAACCCGCGACCGATAAGGACTTTTTGCTGGTTGCCCCCCGAAAGCGACGTGATGCGATCCTCTTTCGCGCCGAATTTGATCAGCAGATTGTCCGCCTCGCGCTTGAAAATGCCGCCAAGCGTGCCCCAGTCGATCACCCCCAGAAAACCACCGCGCTTTTTCTCGCGGTAAAGCGGCATCGCCATGTTTTCAAAGATCGAAAGAGAGGCAAAAATACCTTCGCGTTTGCGGTCCCCGGACACATAGGAGATCTTGTTTTTGACGGCGTCGCTCAGGGATTTGACGAGGTTCGGCTCACCCTGCGGGCTAGTCACGACCACGGACCCTGATTGCGCGCCTTGAACACCTGCCAAAACACGCACGAATTCATCCTGCCCCTGACCGTCCAACCCCGCGATACCCACGATCTCCCCGGGGCGGAGTGTGAAGTCAAACGGCGCGGTGCCCTCCCAAATTGTGATGTCTTCGGCTTTCAGGATGGCGGCATCTGATTTCGGCTGCGGGGCGACATGGACCGTTTTCTCACCTGCAGCTTCATCACCCGTCATCAGCGCCAGAAGGTTCTTTTCGGTGATCTGTTCCTTTTCAAGAACGCCCACATCGTGCCCGTCGCGCAAGACAGTTGCCCGGTCCGAGATGCGGATCAGTTCGGCAATGCGATGCGTCACAATCAGGATTGTCGTGCCGCCATCGCGCAACGCCCGCATCTTGGAGAACAGGCGTTCGGTACTGTCAAAATCCAGCGCCGCCGAGCTTTCGTCCAGGACGAGGATCCTAGGTTCATTTACAAGGGATCGCGCAATGGTAATCCATTGCTTCAGGCCCAAAGGCAACGTCCCAACCAGCGCATGCGGATCGACCTCTTCGCCCGCAAGCTCCAGCATCAACTGGGCCGAACGTTCAACTTTTTTGTCAAAGGAAAGCGTCTTTGAAAACAGCTTGTCGACACCCATGAAAATATTGTCAACGACACTACTTTCATCGGCGACGAGAACCTCTTGATAAACCGTCGAAATGCCAACCGCTTTGCTTTCTGCGGGGCTTGAAGGCGTTTCCCCAAGGATCGACACAGATCCACTATCAACCGGCAAAACACCGGACGCCACTTTGGCCAAGGTGCTTTTTCCACAGCCATTGCCACCGACGACCGCATGAATTTCGCCTTCGCGCGCGGAAAAGCTCACCCCGTCCAGTGCACGCGTGGGGCCAAAGTACTTTTTCACATTCCGAATGACGATCGTGTCACGCGCCGGAACGGACTGAGCAGTGTTTGCTTGCGCAAGCGTCATGATTTGCGAAACTCTCGGGCTGGTCGTCGGATTGCACGGCAGCAGTGCGTCTTGCACCGCCACCAGTTTTTCACCTGAATATCAGGGCTTGTATTTTGTCGGGTCTGCGGGGTTCGCGAAGAACTGATCCAGATAGGCCTGAGAGCCCCACGCATCTTTGCCGACATTCAGCCAGTTCGGGGCATTTTCGTCGCAGTCTTCGGGCAGCATTTCCATGATGTCAGCGTGGCTCAGAACCACCGGATCCACTAGCACGGACTGCACTTTCGGGCCTTGGCCCTGAAGTGTGCGCATCATGATGTCCCAAGTCAACGCGATGTCATCACCCGGTGGCCATGTCTGAACAGCGCTTGCGATCAGGTCGGGGTTCTTGCGCCACGTGCAAAGGGCACCGAGCTCACCGCCGACGGCGATCTTGACATCCTGGCGGCCAGATTGGGCGATCGCACGGATCACACCCATTTCAGCCGCAGATTGCACGACGATCCCATCCAGTTTGCCCGGATGTGTCGCCAGCCATTTCTGTACTTCACCCTGAGCAACCTGGTCTGTCCACATGCCCGCGATCGAGCCGACGACTTTGATGCCCGGAGCCGTTGCTAAACCGGCTTTGACACCGCGGTCCTGACTGTCTGATGCCGATGTGCCGGGGATGCCTTCGACCACCAGAACATTGCCTTCGCCGCCAAGCTCTTCGGCCATGCGCTTGCCGATTTCAAAACCGGCAACCTGATAGTTAACCGACGAATTGACAGAGGTCTCAGCCGTCAAATACCCGGTGAACGAGAACGTCGGCACCCCTTGATCCATCGCGTATTGCACGGTCTGGTTCAACGCTGTTGGATTGGAACAGCAAACGATAATTGCGTCCACGCCCTGATCCACCAATTGGCGCATCTGCTGAATTTGCGTCGAGTCATTGAGGTTGGATTGCGTGATGATCACTTCGTCCAGAAGACCAAGTTCTTGCCACTTGGGAATAATTTCTTTCTGCAAGTGCGCCATGGCATTCGCGCGCCATGTGTTCCCGGCATAGGACGAAGCATAGCCGATTTTCCAGGGCGGCGGGTTCTTCGCCACAAAGTCAATAAGCGGGCTTGCGCCAACGGGTTGCGCCGGATCAAGCATTTCCGGGTTGTACAGGCGCTCAACTACATCAGGGTTGAGCGAAGCAAGCCCCTCTGCTTGTGCTGTGGAGACGCAGAGCGCCAACGCGCTTGCTGCCATCGCCAGCTTTCCAAATTTTACCATTTTCTCCTCCGGTTGGTGAATAGATTGTTGTGGTTCGTTCTTCTTTGCTCTTTGCGTTTTTGCCTGTACAAACCTGCCTAGTCGTAGAACTCTCCGGGTGCTTTCTTGAACGTTTCCCAGTTCTCCGGGTCGTGCCCGGTGACCACCATTGCATTGGTGTCGCTGGCAATGCGCCGCAGTTTCTGAACCGAGTCAGCCGCATCTGCCGAAGACACGACCAGCCCCGGAAGCGCCTTGTTTTCCCAATGATCCAGCGTGTAGGCCGCATCAATTGTCAAAAGCATCGGGCCGGTGCGTGGCAATGTCACCAGGAATGACTGGTGCCCCGGCGCATGGCCCGGCGTGAAGATCGTTTTGAAAACACCGTCTCCGAAAAGATCGAAATTGTCGGTATATTCCCCACCCAGCAGTTTCCAATCCAACCCGGGACGATCAAAATCCGCCCGGATATATGCACCTTTCGAGAACCAGTGGGGCTTGAAAGCATATTCATATTCCGCACGTTGGCAGATAATCTGTGCGTTCGGGAAACGGCCAATCGCACCCGAATGATCAAGATGCAGGTGTGACTGCACCACGTACCGCACCGAAGCAGGATCGACGCCGACCGATTTACATTGGTCCACGCAATTGTCAGCGACATCCATAATCGGATCATAGGCATCCACAACCGCGCCCCAATGGCCGTGTTTGTCGATTGCAGTCTCTATTGCGTTGCCGCCGTCAATGACAATATTTCCCGCCGGATGCTTGATCAAAAACCAGGGCACTGGGATTTCGAAATCCTCTTCCCCTTGGTTCATCTTGATATATTTGAGCTTTGTACGCAGCGTTCCGGTCTGGAACATATAAAGCTCAATACCCGTGCTTGCGGAATCAGGCTGCGCACGCGCCGCTGTTTTAAGTGCTGGACGCGGAGCGAGACTGGAGCCAATGTCAGATCGGATCGAGCGGCTGTCACGCTCAACACGTTGGCCTTTTTCATCAAATTCTATGATTTTCATTGGTGCGTCTCGATCTCTTTTTCTCGGTGTCAGGGGGCGAGGCTCATGTCCGCTCTGAAATCAGCCGAAGGGCCTCTTTCAGATAGACAGCAAAGAGCGGGTAGTTTTCGGACATTGGAAAATGTCCGATATCCTCCATCTCGATATAAATCCCGCCTTTGATTTTACGTGCGGTGGCCTCGGTGGCCTCGGGCGGTGTGAGGTAGTCATAGGTGCCTGTCATCATGATGACAGGGCAGCGTGACGTGTCGATCCGGTCAAGATCCTCACGCATGTCGTGGTCGACTGAATAGAAAAACAAGTCGCCCTTAAAGACCTCTGCCCCTTGCGTGTAGTAGTGCCAGGTCAGCCAACGATCTTTCTCAGGGCTTTGCGGCGCCATCAAGTCCCAGACCCCGGACGCACAGACTTGCGCGGCATTGGCGTGCGGATGGCGCCACCAATCCAGGAAAAAGCCCGGCGCGTGTTCGGCGGCCTCAACAGGTATGACAGCACGGAACCGGTCGACGTGGTGCAAGGCCAGCTGCAAGGCCACATTGCCCCCAAAAGACGAGCCCATGAAAATCGGGCTTTCCAAATCCAGCGCATCGCAGAAGGCCACAATGAACTTCATGTAGTGGTCCGCAGTCAGCTTATATTCTTCTTTCCACCACTCTTTGTTATGGGGTGGGTCGGACTTGCCATGACGCGCAAGATCATAGGCGATTACATCGTACTGTGCCGTAATCTCTGGATCTTCCAGCAGGTCACGCCACTGATGATTGTGACATCCAGCAGTGTGTTGACACACCAGTGGAATGCCCTCGCCGTTGCGAAGATAGAAAACTTTGTATTCGCAGCCATCGACATCAAAGGTGACATAGCGACCAACGACAGGGGAATGCTTAACCATGAGGAGTTCCTTTGCGCATTAGACCGGCACGCCAACTTTGCGAAGCAATTCGAATTGAACCGTGAAGTTGCGAAGATTCTGCATCAGGACGAGGATGTTGCCCTCAAGCTTCAGATCGCGTCGGAAGCTTGCGGCCCAAATGCCGTGATACATTGGGGCAGGCACAGGTTTCGCAAATTCGCGCCAGATATCTGGCTTGGCACGCAGGGCGAAATCATAGGGATCCATCGGAGCAGGGTCGATGTTCATCTCGTGGACTTTGCCATCAACCATGCGCACGATCACTTTGGCAGTGCCCATGTCCAACAAGTATGTGCAGGTGAAATACCGCGCCATAGCGGCAATGGTCTGATCTTGATCCGACGCATCAGAGAAACGCACGGCCCAGTCGCGCAAATTCACCATCTACTCCCCCGTGCCCCAAGCAAACTTGCCTGAGGCTTCCATTCCTGTTCAAAGTAAAATAAAGTTCAGTATTTCGAACAATATTCTTGTGTCAGAACATTATTCTGATATAAAGACTGTTGTCAAGCAATTGATTACCTCGGAGCGCCAAATCATGTCGGTGAAAGAAGCACCTGAAAAAATAGTTCCAGCCGTTGAACGCGCATCAGCGATACTTGACCTGGTGGCAACAAGAGATCGGTACCCCACGGTTTCCCAGATCGCGAAAGAACTCGGCCTGGCCAAAAGTAGTGTGCATGCACTTTGTGGATCACTGGCGCATCTGAAACTGTTGATTCGCCGTTCGGACCAAGCCTATCAACTTGGGCCGCATGTCATGCGATGGTCGAACGCGTTTTCCAGACAATCAGATGTTGCCACCGAATTCTCGGTCATTTGGGACAACGAATCTGAAATGCCGGGCGCGACAATCACGTTGTCGGTGCTTGAAGGCGCAGAAGTGGTATATATTGCGGCGCGCAACTCCGCTCTCAGCAATCGCCTTGTGAATTTTCGTACGGGTATGCGCTTTCCCGCCGCTTTTACGGCAACAGGAAAAGCGTTTCTAAGCTATATGTCCGATTTTGAAGTGCGACGCCTCTACGCGGATGGCCTGCCAGAGCCGCTCACGCCGCACAGCGTACAAACACTTGACGATCTGCTCGCTGAGTTAAGAGAGACGAGGTCGCGCGAATATTCCATTGATCAACAACAAGTTGCCGAGGGGCTGGTCTGTTTTGGGGCGGCTGTTCTCGATTCAAAGAATATCCCCATTGCCGGCATCGCAGTCAGTCTGCTTGTGGATGATCTCAACGAGGAAATCCAACAGAAAACCATCAGCAACGTGCGGCGCATTGCGACAACCCTATCGGAGCGAATGGGCGCAGAACTTTAGCGGCGCAGAGCCACTGATTATCCAAACCAAGGGTCACATCGATGCAGGATCGGCAAAAACCGACGCGATGATTATTGCGAATTCCCGAGTCAGGTTACACGTTGACACGACAACGATAGCTACGGACATTTGAACAACACGGTTCACTATGGGCTTTTTGACACCGCCGTGAACAGTTGGCTCATTCACAACAATATTCTCAAGCCTGGCAACACTGAACTGATCGCACTGGTCGTGCAAAGCGGATGCACCCATCACTCCGAAATTGTCTTTCCGGATATCGTACATATCGGCTTCAAAATCTGAGCTGGTTGATCAGATCATGGAAGTCATGAAGGCCAGAAGTGTTGATCACCAGGAGCTGATCAAAGAGGCTGAGAGATTCAAGGCAGCTCTTGCAGAGTCCAAGTCACTGGCTCGCAAGGCCAAGCTCCTTCAGCGTACCGGTCGCGATAATGGCGGATATGGACTTTAGGCAATGTTGCTATTTTGGGTGTATAGTTTATACTCCTTGTATATACTGATCTTTGGAGGGCTTCTTGCAATGCGCGCAAAAGTGAATCTTACGTTGGATAGTGATTTAGCCAATGAGGCGAGGGAGCTTGGTCTGAACATGTCTCGTCTGGCCGAAGCTGCCATAGCGGATGCGGCAAAGCTGGAGCGTAACCGGCGCTGGTGTGAAGAAAACCGCGAAGCGCTCAATGCATATGCGCTTGAAGTTGAAGAAAATGGTTTGCCACTTGCGGAACATCGCACTTTCTAAGGGAATGGCATGGCTCAGTTTGATGTCTTTCGGCTTCGTAGTGGGATCCTTGTTGTCGATCTTCAAACAGATCTGATCGGTATTGATGCGTCCCGGATTGTAGCGCCCTTGAGGGAGTTTGGAAGCTACACAACTTTTCCCGGTCTGACGCCGAAGGTCACGATTCAGGACAAACTCTGGATCGTTCGTGTGCAGGAGTTAGCAGCTGTTTCAGGTGTGGAGCTGCACGATTGTGTTGGATCGTTGCAAGAGGAGCGAGATAATCTCAAACGTGCGTTGGATATTCTCATTGATGGCTTTTAATTTCTCTTGATGTCCTGTCATGCCGTTGGTATAACGTATCGAAGATCTGTGAGCCTGTTGAATGTCACTGAGAACTGACCCTCTGTTTGGTTATGTATCAGCGATTCTGCTGGGGTCAATGTTTTCGTTTCCTTTCGTGTTTTCTGTATCTCTTTTGAGCTTGCCTTGAAGCGATAGCTGCTCAAAGCCCGTGACAGATGCGGCATGTGCAACCTCTCCCCCATTCAATCAACCCCGAACGCCGACTATATATCCTGAAAAAATCCGTCCGTGAAACCCCGCTGATTGGCTGCGCCTGACGAAACTGAAAACACCGTCAGAATGATCGCGGCTAGTTATCACAAGGGTTTGCAGTTTCCAGACTGGAGTATAATAGAGCAATGAACTCTCGTTCAATCATTGAGAGCTCGCGTTCATTTGAAAAACCAACATAGAGTTTGCGCTCTAAGCATAACTTAGAGATACGGGTAAAGATAAGTTCACCGGAACTAATGCTGCGTTCAACTGATGCCTTGGGTAAGATCGTCGCCAGAGGTGCTTGGCGTACCAATTGCAAAGCTGTCACTATTGAGTTACATTCGATTTCGATTTTAAGTAGCGTCTTACTGCTCAAAAAACTATCAATCAAACGCCTGATCCCGAAAATACGAGTTGGTAGAACAAATTTCAGATCCTTGAGGTCATCCAAAGTAACTTCATCCCTGCCAACAAGACCATGAGCTGGGTTGGTGATCAGTCCCATTTCCTCTTCGCTGGATAACTCTAATCGACCACCAAAACCGGAGTTGCTTTCCAGAATTATCAGATGCACTGTTTTGGTCTGAAGCCAATCCTGCAAGATATCACTAGGTCCTTCCAAGACCTGAATTGCCACTTCAGGATATTGTTTTCGCCAAGCAAGTAGTGAGCTTGCCAGCGCACTGGAAAATCGAGTGTTGTTGTCCGCAAAAGGAATAACTCCAATCCGTAATCGTGACTGGCGTTTGGCAGAAATGCTCACAACATTGTGGCGAACACGATGGAGCACCTCATGAATTAATCCAGCATAAACCGCAAAAGCGTGCCCAGCCAACGTTGGTTTCAAACCTGAACGTTGTCTATCAAACAGCTTTCGTCCCAATATCGTTTCTAATTTTCTAATTTGAGACGACAGCGCTGGCTGCGCTATTCTCATTTTCTTGGAGGCAAGTGATATGTTACGTGTATCAAGTGCTTCAAGAAAGTATCCGATTTGTTTAAATGTCAATTGTGGGCGAGAGAAATTTACTTCATCACTATGGGAGACAAGGTCGGAAAACTCAGAAATTAGCTCATGAGCTGCGGGCACTTTGTTGCTAATGTAAGCTGCCAAATGACTTACAAGTGGTTGCTGTAATGGATAGATGAACAGGCGCCTTTGTTCAAGACGGCTGGATAGAGCACTTTTTGGCACAAGAAAAGAAAAATTCTCTAGAGTTTGACTGAGACGGGGCAGAGAGCCTACATCCTCATCAATATAGTCTGGAAGTGATAAATCATGATTGTTACAATAAACCACGGCATCTTCGCGAAGCTGATCCGGCAATAACGGGATATATAAATTAAGCCGTCTTAAATCATGGGGGCTGAGAGATTTTTGCTCTTTCACATCTGAGGAAAAAACTTGTGAATTGGTTACTACAACCCAGCTATCCTCATAAATGGGAACAAAGGATTGATTGGTATAATTATTAAAAGCATCGATTTTTACATAATCTATGTGAATATTCGTAATTTTTGTTGTATTTCTACTAGATTTACCATTTTCGACTATTTTACCCAAGTCATCTTCCAGATTATGCTCAAATTTTACCGCAAAAATCACATCAGGATAACTCTGCTGTACTTTTTCGATTGCCATGGAAAGGACTCTCGACAAACGTCCAAGAAAGAATTTCAATGATGATGTAACAGAAATTTCGGACAAACTCGATTGGTTGCTTGAACCAAGATAAGATTGGGCTGCTCTCATTGTGCGCAAAACAAATTCCGCCTCAGAATAAAGCCAGCGGGCCTCCTTTGTAGGATAAAAGCCATGCTGCGTCCGGCGAAATAGCTGTATACCCAACTCCTCTTCTAGCAAATTGATGCTAGTAGATAATGTTGATGGGGCGATAGCCAATTCTTTTGCTGCTTTCAAGTGATTTGATTGCTGACATGCCATCAAAAAATAATAAAGTTGCCTTGCTTCCATAAAAGCTAACCCATTTTCTATTTGAGCTACTCCCCGGCGTTGTGTCCGTCGTCGAATAATTTGGGACTGATGTCTGCGGTTATTACTGGAGTGCTTAGCTCATCAGTGTTTGCGATTCAAGCGGCTCGTGCCGTTGGTATTACAGCCTGACCGAAAAGCAGGTGAGGACCTCTATTAACCGGCTTTGATGGCTGTATATGGCGGCGCTTCTTTGCGCATTGTCAGATCCGCTGGCGGTTGTCCTTCGATATTGGCCGGTTTTCTTGTCTACAAGGGTCTATACCACTCCCATTCTATATCGAGTTGCACCAGTCGATGCATGTTGTAGAAAATGTTGGCCAGCCCGATCTTCATTTTGGCTCTTTCAAGGCCGACGCTTCGGACGAACAGTCCCATGATATTCTTCTGGTAGGCAAAGACATGCTCGATGGGAGCACGGTGCTTCGACTTGGTCGCATTGCCCCGGCTGATATGGGCTGGCATTGGCTTTCCCTTTGGTTTGCGATAATGGACTTGAGAGACAAAACCATACTTTTCCATGAAGACTTCATTCTTCTTGGAACGATAGGCGGTGTCGGCCCAGACTGAAC
>JAOXSH010000141.1 GCA_025800145.1 Cohaesibacter sp. | reverse complement strand
ATTGAATTGTCTTGACAATTCAATGCAAAAGGTTCGCATCAAAAAAGAAAATGCCCCGGCATTGTCCGATCGAGCCGACGCCTTGCCAGTAAACCATTTCAAGGCATCCTATGGGTCAATCTTTCATGCCGTTGGTATTAGACGATCAAGATGCCTGACGTTCCTGCGCCAAACGATCAGACCGCTCTTTCTTGATATTTTCAGCAATCAGGAAAGCAAGCTCAAGGGCCTGATCGGCATTGAGGCGTGGATCGCACTGGGTGTGGTAGCGAGCCGACAGCTCCTCTTCGGAAATTGCCCGTGCACCGCCGGTGCATTCTGTCACATTCTTGCCCGTCATCTCCACATGCACACCACCGGCATGAGTGCCTTCCGAGCGATGCACCGCAAAGAAGCTTTCCACTTCTTTTAAAATGCGATCAAACGGACGAGTCTTATAGCCAGTGGCCGCCTTGATCACATTGCCATGCATCGGATCGCAAGACCAGATAACCTTGCGGCCTTCGCGTTTCACCGCTTTCACCAAAGCTGGCAGATGATCAAACACCTTGTCAGCCCCAAAGCGCGTGATCAATGTCACACGACCCGCTTCATTATTTGGATCCAGAACATCCAGCAAATTCAACAGATCATCTGGCTGTAGACTTGGACCACATTTCAGACCAATCGGGTTTTGAATGCCACGGAAAAATTCCACATGGGCATGATCGATCTGACGGGTGCGATCCCCAATCCAGAGCATATGACCAGATGTGGCATAATAATCACCAGATGTGGAATCAACGCGCGTGAAGGCTTCCTCATAGCCAAGCAGCAAAGCTTCATGGCTGGTATAGAAATCTGTCGAACGCAGGCTCTCGGTCTGAGAGGGATCCACACCACAGGCACGCATGAAATCCATGGCCTCGGTGATACGATCTGCCAATTCCTGATAGCGGCTACCTTGCGGGCTGTCTTTCAGGAAATCCATAGTCCAGCGATGCACGTGATCGAGATTGGCAAAGCCTCCTTGTGCAAAAGCACGCAACAGGTTTAGCGTCGCTGCAGACTGGCGATAGGCCATCACCATCTTCTGGGGATCAGGAATACGCGCCTCAGCGGTAAAGTCCATATTGTTGATAATATCGCCGCGATAGCTTGGCAGCTCCACACCGTCAACAGTCTCTGTCGGCGAGGAACGCGGCTTGGCAAACTGCCCTGCAATGCGGCCAACCTTGACCACAGGAGATGCGGCAGCATAGGTCAAAACCGCTGCCATTTGCAGGAACACTCGAAAGAAATCGCGAATATTGTCCGGGTGATGCTCTGCAAAGGCCTCGGCACAATCGCCGCCCTGCAACAAAAAACCATCCCCTTCTGCAACCCGCGCCAATTGCTTGCGCAATTTGCGGGCCTCGCCAGCAAAGACCAAAGGTGGATATGTGGCAAGGCGACCTTCAACAGATTTGACTGCCTCTGCATCGGGATATTCCGGCACCTGTACAATCGGTTTAGACCGCCAGCTCTCCGGGCTCCAAGTCTTGCTCATAATAGCCTCTTCTTACTTTACTGAAACACCAAATATAATCTGGCAAAACCAAATGACCATACATCATCCATGCACACAAACACTGCCTAACGAGTGAAATGCATAAAAACACGCATAATCAAGAATGCTGTTATACACATTGGGACAAACAGTTTCTACTCATCTTTCAGCAAAAAAATAACAAATAACGTCATTTAAATGCCATAAATCATACTCGATGAGTGGCATATCCCCGCCTTATCGCCCTGTCCCGCATTCCAAGGGATAATTTGCAACCATTTTGCCTTTCGGACCGGACTAAAAAATGACAAAAGCAATCAATCGGGCACTGAGATTGGCAAAGAATTTCTCGCAGAGCATCTAAAAAACAATAGCACGTATGGATTACACACACGCTCAAAACAGAAAATGCCGGATCATTTGTCTATAACCCGGCATTTCAAAAATCAATAAATCTTGCGCTTAGCAGCTTTCGCTGCATAAGGATTATCGCCTTTGCGCATCAAAAGGCGCACTGGCACCGCAGGCACCTTGAAATGATCACGAAAATCATTGAGCAAATAGCGTGTATAGCTATCAGGCAAGGCTTCGGGTCGAGAGCAGAAAACAGCAACGGTTGGCGGGCGCGCCTTAATCTGCGTTGCATAGCGGATTTTGATCCGTCGTCCGCCAACACCGGGAGGCGGATGATGCCCGACCACATTATTCAGCCAGCGATTTAAGCGCGATGTCGAAATGCGAATATTCCACACATCATAAATATCCAGAATATTCTGCATCAGACGCGGCAAATTCTTACCCGTCAAACCGGAAATTGGAATAAGCGGCACATCCCGCATTTGCGGCAACAAGCGGTTGGCCTTTTCGCGCATTTCCGCCAGCTTTTCCTGATGATTTTCCACCAAGTCCCACTTATTGAGCGCAATCACAATGGCCCGGCCTTCGCGCGCCACAAGATCAGCAATCTGCAAATCCTGCTTTTCGAACGGCTTGGTCACATCCAGCGTTACAACGACAACTTCCGCAAACTGAATGGATCGCAAGGCATCGGACACAGAAAGCTTTTCCAGCTTCTCCTGAACCCGCGCCTTTTTGCGCATACCGGCCGTGTCAAACAGCTTGAATTTGCGCTCTTTCCATTCCCAATTAACGGAAATGGAATCGCGCGTAATGCCCGCTTCTGGCCCCGTCAACAAGCGATCTTCCCCAATCAATTGATTGATCAAAGTCGACTTACCGGCATTGGGACGACCAACGATGGCCACGCGCAACGGCTTGGAGGGATCATAAGGCAGCGCGTCGGCTTCTTCATCCTCAATCTCGCCATCAATGGCCACATCAACAGCCGGTCCGTCATCGCCAGCCATCAAAGCCTCTTCATCAGGATCGACCCCACCATTGGCAGCAATCATCTCTTCCTCATGCTTGACCAGCACTTCATAAAGATCTGCCATGCCAATGCCATGTTCGGCAGAGACCGCTATCGGCTCACCAAGACCAAGCGAGAAGGCTTCATAAAAGCCGCCATCAGCCGCTTTGCCTTCTGCTTTATTGGCCAGCAAAATGGTTGGCTTGCCGGACTTGCGCACCATATTGGCAAAATATTCGTCCATGGGCGTCAAACCCATGCGTGCATCAATCATGAAGAAGATGACATCTGCCATGACAATGGCTTCTTGCGTCTGCAAACGCATCCTGGTTTCAAGCGCATCCTCTTCCGCCACTTCAAGCCCTGCCGTATCAATGATATTGATCAGCAAATCGCCAAGCTTGGCTTCATTTTCGCGCCGATCCCTCGTCACACCGGGCCGGTCATCCACCAAAGCCAGTTTCTTGCCAACCAAGCGATTGAACAAGGTCGATTTGCCGACATTCGGACGGCCGACAATGGCAACATTCAGTTTCATATCTGTCAAACCTAACAACGCATCAGCCCCGCAAAGCGCATATCACAGCACTTTCGGGGCCTCAGCAGGTCTTTAATCAAATTTGCTCGCAGCCTCACGAACACATAAAAGCAAAGCCGCGACAGCAAAATCTAACGGAAAGCGATCAGGCGGCCACTACCGGATAAACCGATAAGCTTGCCACCCACTGCAATGGGGGCAATGAAAACCGGATCTTTCAGATCCCGTGTCACGCTCAAATTACCATTGGCCGGGCTCACACCCGCCAACTGCCCTTCGCTGGAAGAAAACCACAAAGATCCACCCGCCAACACAGGCCCGGCCCAAGCCGACCGCTTTTTCTTCTTTCTAATCGAGGGAAGCTGGTTTGACCAGCGGATTTTGCCGGTTTTGCGGTTCAGCGCAATCACCCGATCATCCAGATCCAGCACAAACACACTATTGCCAGACACAACAGGCGTATGAGCCGAGCCGATTGAGCGATCCCACAGCCGCTCGCCGCTTTTGGCATTCAAGGCAACCATATGACCAGAAACACTGACCACATAAACAACCCCGTCTACCACAACAGGGCTGGCTGCAATATCGGAAATGCCGGAAATGGCAAAACGACGATTGCCTTGCACAATGGTATCAGACCACAGCATTTCGCCTGTTTTGGCATTCAGCGCAACAATTTCGCCAGACGAGCCAGCAAAATAAACACGGTCCCCGATAATGGCAGGCGATGCAGCGGCCAACAAACCTGCCCCTTCCGGTATACCATTAAAGGTCCAAAGCTCATTACCGCTTGACGCATCAACAGCATAAACAGAATTGGTCGCCGTCACAGCAACCACCAGATTGCCCTTCACAGCCGGCGCCCCACGAGCAGGCGAATCCAGATCAAAGGCCCAAGCCTGGCGCCCATTGGCAACATTCAAAGCAAACAATTTGGCAAAACCGGTGGCTGCATAGACGCCCGACCCATCCATGGCAAGACCGCCGCCAAGGGCAATGTTATCTTCACCTTCTGGCCGAATATTAGTCGACCAAACCCGGCCACCATTGGCAGACGAATAAACGGAGACCTGACCATCAGGACTATAGACCCCGACACGACCACCATGAGACACAGGGCGCGACCCGCTGCGTTCATCGGACTTGCCCCCTTCAATCGCAGCTGACACGGACCAAATGCTTTGCCCCTGCCCGGAAAAAGCCACATGTGGCGGATGGTTGGCAACGCTGCCCCCTGCCTGCGACCATGAGCTATAGGCAACCGGCGCCGCAATAGAAACGGGGCTTTTATCTTCCTGCACCAGATCACTGGACGCGCCTAAAAAAGCCTGTCTCTGCCCCGGCAATGGGGTTTCCTTTTTGGCAAAAGGATTGGAATCTTCCATCAAATCTGAGACAGAAGAACAGCCAACAACCAAACTGGCCATCATGATCACGCAAAGCTTGTTCAAAACAGCAGATTTGCGAGCCTGTTTCATACAGTCACCAATCAATGGCATCAATTCGCCTCCTTGGCAACAGAAGACACATCACCAATTTGCGAGCGAATATAGGACACATAAACCTCCGCCCGCTGACGCAAGGGAGCAGGACTTTCCGCATCCTGAACAATGCGCTCGGCAATTGGCATGGCCTTGTCAAACTCGGTTTTTTCCAAATAGCCAAGCATGACAAATTCACGGGCAGAATGCCGGAAAGCGCTTTCATCCATCAGCGATGACAATTGCAAAATAACCTCATCAAACAGGCCTTGATCCAATTGCAAACTCGCCGCACGAAGACGTGCCAAATCCTGAATATTCTTGTCTACAGCGCTATCACTTGCCAGAGCATTAAACTGGCTGATTGCCTCGTCAATCTTGCCCTCTTTGGCCGCTTCACCCGCAAGACGCATTTTCGCCAAAACCGGATAACCGCCAGTGCCCTCTTTCTGCAACACTTCAAACGCCACAAGAGCTTCAGCACTTTTGCCCTCGTCAGACAAGGCAAGCGCCGCAAGAAACGCATCCCCAGACTGGGCAGCCTGCGATTCTTTCCAATAATCCCAACCTTTATTGGCAGCGGTTGCCAAAACAATCAGAAGCGCAATACCGATCACAATCGGACCAAATCTGTCCCAAGCTTTTTTCAGCTGTTCGTCACGGAGTTCTTCATCAACCTCGCGGATAAAATCGGATTCTGACATCGTTCCTCGCTTGCATATCGCCCGAAGGGGACGACCAGCCTATCGGCATAAATCATTCACATTTGGCCGGACATTAGCCCGAACGAACTCTTGAGGCAATTGTCAGCACAGATCAAATGCCCGGATTGTCATGGACAAGCCAGCTTGTTACCAACTTTCGTCCGTCATCATCTTGTTCTGAAGCATCTGCCCAGCTATTGCGGCAACAATGGGACCGCGCTGCAAAATCCCCAAATCTTGGCCTAAATGACAAAAGACATCCCAAGACACTTCTCTAGAATTTGGCCTCATAAACATGATCAGGCCCGGGAAAAGAGCGCTCACGCACCTCACTGGCATAACTCTCAACAGCCTTGTCAATCATCTGCCCAACCTCGCCATATCGTTTAACAAATTTAGGCACCTTGGACGCGAAACCAAGCATATCTTCACTCACCAATATCTGGCCATCGCACGCAGCTGACGCTCCAATGCCAATGGTCGGGATAGCCAAGCGATCAGACACTCGCTTGGCCAAAGGCTCCACAATGCCTTCCAACACAATGCAAAAGGCTCCAGCCTGCTGAACGGCAAGACCATCCGCTTCCAACTGATGCCAAAGCACCTCATCACGTCCTTTGACCTTAAAGCCACCATCAACCTGTACCGCCTGCGGCGTCAAACCGATATGAGCAATCACAGGCACGCCACGTTTGGTCAAAAACTCAATGGTGGGCGCCATATGCTGCCCACCTTCCAACTTGACCGCCATACAGCCGGTACGCTGCATCACCTCCACCGCATTGCGATAGGCCTGTTGAGGCGTTTCCTCGTAGCTGCCAAAGGGCATATCGATGGCAACCAAAGCCTTTTCAGAGCCACGCATAACTGCCTGTCCATGCATAATCATCATTTCAAGGCTGACAGGCAATGTTGTCTCAAAGCCATGCAAAACCATCCCGACAGAATCGCCAACCAACAACAAATCTGCATGAGGGTCCAAAAGCCGTGCCATTGGTGCCGTATAGGCAGTCAGAGCAACAAGAGGCACAGCTCCTTTGCGGGCCATAATATCACTGGTAGAAATACGCTTTTGTTGATCCTGTGCAGACATATCGTGCTCCGGGATACAGCAACCGCGACCCCGCCCTTTCTATCATCACTCCAACACTCATTTTGGGACATAATCCCAAATTGAGTACAAGCAAGTTCGAAAGGGTATAAGCAATTCATGGTCAGATTTGAAGTGCCAAGCCATTAAGTAAGACGAATTGAGCACAAAAGTGCAAAAGCACATATTTGTTTGCAAGTCAGGAAATCGGACTGACATCAAAGGCCCATTCATGCAGCCACAAAACCATGATCACATAAAAGCCCAGCCCCAGCACAAGAGCATAGACATCATGCAGCCAACGCCCTTGCGGCACGCTTACCAGCCCCGCAACAATGCGTTTTTTGAGGGAAATACGATAAGAGACAGCAAAGAATAAAAAGAAACCAAACAACACGACATCAGCCAAAGTGCCATTGCCAACCAAATGCGCCAAAGCCCAGAGCTTCAGACTGACAGACAAAGGAGAGGTTAGCTTTTCTTTGATCTTGCCGGAAAAGGGAGCAGCAAACACCAAAATAGAGGAAAAAATCATCAAGGTCGCCACCAAATGGCGGGTCCAGAAAGGCGGATCCCAAAGGAAAACCGGATCATAGCGACTTTCAAAATAGCCATGAACAATCAGAACAACAGAGCCAAGAGCAATCACACCATGCAAGGCGCGATAGCCCATCAAGCCAATTTTCCCGACAAAACATTCTTTAAAATCAGGAAATTGCGGCACCAGATGAATGATCAAAAACAAAAGGATACCAAGAACAAGAAAGCCCATAACCTTGCCTCAAAGATAAAAGGAGCGACTGCCAACAGGCAACAGATATTTACGCCCTTTGCTTATAGCAAACCAGCATCATTTTAACTTGTCCCAAGTCAATAAAAGCCAATTTATGAGAAAATAAATCAAGAATATTCTCTCACAAAAGCGTGTTTTGCCAAAATAGGCAGAATACGGTATATTACTTAGATAAAATTCGCTCTTGCGAATTGTTCCAGACCTTGAAAACTGATCAGGATCAACCTTGTATTGCCCCTACAGGGTTGATCTTTTTTTATGCAGTCTGACAAAATCCAACAAGCCTGCCCAATATACAATCACAATACATGATTGACCTCCCACCCAAGACAGGCGATGCTATCCACTACATACCTTATACCAACGGCACGAAAGATTAACCCATAAAACCGGCCTTCGGTGCCTTGAAATGGCTCACTGAGCTGCGTTGTCTTTCTAGGGCGCGCCTCATTGAATTGTCTTGACAATTCAATGCAAAAGGTTCGCATGAAAAAAGAAAATACCCCGGCATTGTCCGATCGAGCCGACGCCTTGCCAGTAAACCATTTCAAGGCATCCTATGGGTCAATCTTTCATGCCGTTGGTATAAATGCATCAAGAATCACACCCGCAGCATCACAATCTGAACGGCGATAAACCCGGCGCTTGGTTGCTTCATCATCCTCACCCCACATTTCAACATTCCAGTCCTCATCCACCATAGCCGCATCCCACATGGCATCGCGGGACAAATGAGACGACCAATAGGCAAAGGGAAGGAGTGCAGAACCTGTAAGCGTCATCAGAGAATGCACCGCCCCAAGCTGAAAAATATCCAGATCCGCCAAAATTGCACGCAGAGCCTTGCCCAAACCCGGGCTTTGCTCCACGGCCAAAATACCGCTGGCCTGCACAAATTTACCACCCAGACGCTCCCCGGCCCAATCCAGCACCGGCTGCCAATGCAGAACCTGACGCTCAACCAGACGCTCCGGGTGACTGGCGGGATAGCAAATAAAATCATTGCCCATATAAGAAACAATCTCATCCAGCATTGCGCCACGCGCATCCTCAACCCCATCAATGATGGAATTGACAAGCCGGGTCAGCGGCATGGTGGCCGGATCAATTTTTATTTCTTGCGCGGCCCATTCCGCCGCCAACCTTTCCGCAATCATGCGTTTGGGAACAGCAATGACTTTCTTGGCCGGGCTCTTGATAGAACGTCCATCCAGCAACACCAGAAAAGCACCGCCCTCTTCGCCCACGCTCACCTCTTTATAGAAGCGTTTGGGCAAATCATTTTTCATCATTTCCTTGGCGCGCATCATCGGCGTTTCGGTGCTGTCCTGCTGTCCGGGCACAAAATCACCAAACAAAGCCTGACGCTCCTCTGCGCCTTTTTTCGTCTCGTCAGTCATCTCTCGCCTTCCCTACAACGTCTTGAGCAACTCATGCAGCGCAAAATAATCATCCACAATATGCTTGGCACCCGCCGCATGCAGTATATCCTTGCTATGATAGCCCCAGCTGACCCCAATCGGCATCACCCCGGCATTCACCGCCATTTCCATGTCATAACTGGTATCACCAATCATCACAGTCGCCGCACGCGCCGCCCCTGTTTCATCCATAGCCTGCAAAATCATCCCCGGATGCGGCTTGGAGGGCGCACGATCCGCCGTCTGCACAGTAACAAAATGATTATGCCAATCATGACAATTGAAAAGATGCACAACCCCGCGATAGGCCTTGCCGGTGGCAATACCAAGCAGGACATCCTCTTCACCCGCAAGGCTTTCAATCACCTGCTTGGCTCCATCATAAAGCGCCTCGTCATCCTCGCCTGTTTCACGCTTGGCAATGCAATAGGATTTATAATCCTCAACAACTCGATCAATCATTTCATCAGAAAGGGAATGATCCAGTTTTGCCACAGCAGGCGCAAGCGACAAACCAATGATGGAGCGCGTTTGCTCTTGGCTTGGCGGCGTCAAGTCATTGACTTGAAAGGCATGGTGCATGGATTCAACGATGGTATGCTGACTGTCGACAATGGTGCCGTCACAATCAAAAACAAACAGCTTTGGTGTCATGCCTATTCTTCCCCAAGCTCATCTTCAATATCAGGATCATAAGCACTGACATCAAAGCCAAGAAGATTCCAGCTTTGCTGCATATGCGGCGGCAAAGGGGCCGTCACATCCAAAATCCCACCCTTGGGATGGGGAATACGAATACGGCGTGCATGAAGATGCAACTTCTTCTGGATCCCACCGGGGAATTCCCAATTCTCGACATTGAAATATTTTGGATCTCCAAGGATCGGACATTCCATATAAGCGGTATGCACACGCAATTGATGGGTCCGTCCAGTCACAGGCTTCAGGGTAAGCCAGGAAAGTTTCTGCCCAACCTGATCAACCACAGAATAATGAGTCACGGCATGTTGGGCCCCATCATCCCCATGACGGGCAACGCGCATCCGATCACCATCCTCGGCCTGATATTTGGCCAGATAGGTCGAAACCCGCGCTTGCTTTGGCTTTGGCACACCCCGCACCAGCGCCCAATAGGTTTTCTGGGTCGAGCGCTCGCGAAAAGCCTTGGTCAAGGCGGTGGCAATGGAGCGTTTGCGCGCCACCACAAGCACACCAGAGGTATCACGATCCAGACGATGGACAAGCCGCGGCTTCTGCCCATGCTTGTCTGTCAGCGCTTCCAACATACCATCCATATGACGCGTCAAACCAGAACCGGCCTGCACCGCCAAACCGGCAGGCTTGTTAAAGACATAAATATCCTTGTCTTCATACAGCAGGATAGAGCGCAAAAAATCCGCATCATCCTCATCAACCCGTGGCATGGCACGCTTGGGCGCAGCATTTTGGCTTTTCTCATCGGTTGCCAAGGGCGGAATGCGAACCTGTTGCCCCTTGATCACCCGGCTATTGGTTTTGGCGCGCTTACCATCAACCCGCACCTGACCAGTGCGCAACAGCTTTTGTAGCTGTCCAAAAGAAAGCCCCGGATAATGCTCTTTGAACCAGCGATCCAGACGCATTCCGTCTTCCTCACCGCCCACTTCACGAAATTGAATTGTAGCCATGCTCTTGTGCCTTATGCCTTATGCCAGCGCTCGTGCAGCAGCCAAACCCACAAACAATGCCACAATGGCACCGGCAAGCGAGACCGCAATATAGAACAGCGCAAGACCACTATGCCCACGCTCGGTTAATGAGACCACATCCAGCGAGAATGTGGAAAAGGTGGTAAAGCCCCCAAGCAAGCCCGTTGTCAAGAGCAAGCGCAACTCCGTGCCCATATTAAAGCGCAAAGCCAGCAATTCGATCAGCAGCCCCATTAAAAAGGAGCCTCCAATATTGCAAATCAATGTGCCATAGGGAAAACCGCTGCCAAAGGCGCGCAAGGCCATCAGGCCCACCAAATGCCGCAAACTGGCCCCGGCAGCCCCGCCAATCGCCACGAGGAGAAAATGATTCATTGGTTTCGTTCCATCCTTAACCGCGACCAATAGTCCAAACGCTTGCGCAAGTCACGCTCAAAGCCACGTTCGACTGGCTCATAAAAACTCTGCCGCCCCAAATCCTGCGGAAAATAATCCTGACCAGAAAAAGCATCAGGCTGATCATGATCATACAAATAGCCATCCCCATAGCCCTCATTGGCCATCAATTTGGTCGGCGCATTGAGAATATGCTTGGGCGGAGACAGAGACCCCCCTTTTTTGGCCACCCGCATTGCCGCAATATAAGCCATCTTCGCGGCATTGGATTTGGGCGCAGTGGCCAAATAGATGACACATTGCGCCAAGGCATACATAGCTTCCGGCATCCCCACCAATTCATAAGCCTGCCGTGCCGCATTGGCCTGTAACAAGGCATTGGGATCGGCCAGTCCAATATCCTCTGATGCAATCACCGTCATTCGCCGCAACAAAAACATCGGGTCTTCCCCCGCATCCAACATCCGGCACAAATAATAAAGCGACGCATCGGGGTCTGAGCCACGGATTGATTTATGCAAAGCAGAAATCAGATTATAATGCCCATCCTTGGATTTATCATAAATCGGCGCGCGCCGTTGCAAGATTGCGCCCAATTGATCAGCAGAAAAAACCTCTCCCTCATGAGCTGAACGCCACACCTCTTGCGCCAGCGTCAAAGAGGAGCGTCCGTCCCCATCGGCCATACGGATCAAAGCCTCACGTGCAACTTCATCCAAAGGCAAACTCTGCCCCTGCGCTTCTTCTGCCCGTGCCAGCAACTGCTCAATCGCCGCCTCATCAAGGCTTTTAAAGGTCAAAACCTGCGAGCGTGAGAGCAAAGCAGCATTCAGTTCAAAAGACGGATTTTCGGTCGTCGCCCCAACCAGCACAACAGTGCCGTCTTCCATAACTGGCAAAAAACTATCTTGCTGGGCGCGATTGAAACGATGGATCTCATCAACAAACAAAAGCGTCGTCTTGCCAGTGCGCCGACGGAGCCGCGCCGCTTCAAAGACTTTTTTCAACTCAGCCACACCAGAGAAAATGGCCGAAATCTGCTCAAAATGCAGATCCGTCCCATCCGCAAGCAAGCGCGCAACCGTCGTCTTGCCCGTCCCCGGTGGCCCCCAAAGAACAAGACAGCCCAGCGAGCCAGACTGTAACATCCGCGTTAACGTCCCATCTGCTCCAACCAGATGATCTTGCCCGACCACATCGCTCAAGTGCGATGGGCGCAATTGATCAGCAAGAGGACGCGCAGCTCCATCATATGCGCCACCCTCTTGCGTCTGATCCGATGCCTCAAGCCCCGCTTTTTCAAACAAGTTTGTCATACCAACTCAACCAATTTATACCAACGGCATGAAAGATTAACCACTGATCGCAGTGCGGATCAGCTGACCATCCCGTTCCACCTCAAGACGCCAAATCCGAAAATCCTGTTTCGACAAAATCTCCAGCACCTTGGTAGAGGTCACAACTTCTCCATTGATCTTGCGCACAATATCGCCTTTGCGCACCCCAAGTCTGGCGGCCTGACTGCCCCGTGTTACCTCACTGACAACAACCCCTTCAAGCCCTGTTGCCATGCCCAATTCCTGCGCAACAGCCGGTGAAAGATTCAACACTCGCGCCCCGGAAAAAGGCGAATATCCTTTGATGAGGCGCCCATCCCGTGGCACTGTCTCAGGCGCAACATCAGCCCGCAATCGCAAAGTTTGCATTTTGCCATGCCGCAAAATGGTCAAATCCACGCTTTGCCCCAAACCAATCGTTGCCAGCCGATAGCCAAAGCCATCTGGGCTGTTCACATCATGCACCCCAACCTTGAGGATCAAATCGCCAATGCGCAACCCCGCATCAGCAGCAGGCCCTTTGGCAACAATCTCTGTGATCAACACACCTTGAGGCCGCTCCAGACCCAAGCCTTCAGCGATATCAGAGGTAACCGCCTGCAATTGCGCACCCAGCCATGCCCGCTGCACCCCATTTCCAGACACCGCCCCTTCAGTAACCAGCCGCACCATATTGGCCGGAATGGCAAATCCAATGCCGTTAGAGCCGCCTGAGCGCGAAAAAATCGCGGTATTCACACCCACCAATTCCCCACGCATATTGACCAAAGCACCACCGGAATTGCCCGGATTGATCGCTGCATCCGTTTGAATGAAAAACTGATAATCGCTCACCCCGACTTGCGTCCGCGCCAAGGCAGAGACAATACCACTGGTCACAGTCTGCCCCACCCCAAATGGATTACCGATGGCCAGAACCAGGTCCCCCACTCTCAAATCATCGCTATTGGCAAAAGAAAGCGCGGGAAATTTGCGCTGTTCCTTGATCTTCAAAATTGCCAAATCGGTCTTTTCGTCAGCAAGAACCAATTCAGCATCAAATTCCTGCCGATTGGCCAAAGCCACATGAATATCGGTTGCCCCTTCAATCACATGATGATTGGTCACCACAACGCCCTCTTCCCCGACAATAACACCAGAACCAAGCGAGCGCTCGACCCGCTCACGCGGTGCCCCAAAGCCGTTATTACCGAAAAAACGCTGAAAGAACGGATCATCAAAGAAAGGCGACCGTCCCCGACTACGCACCTTTTTGGTTGCATAGACATTGACCACAGAAGGCGCGGTTTGTTCCACCAAAGGCGCAAAAGAGAGCTGCATTTCCATTTTACTGGATGGCACTTTGTCCGCAGCTTGGGCCACATGGCTCAAAACAAAAGCAACAAACATAAAGGGAATAAAGCGACAGACACGCATCTCTTAGCCTTTCGACAAAATAGGGGCAATACAGAACTTTATACCAACGGCATAAAAGATTGACCCATAGGATGCTTTGAAATGGTTTACTGAGAAGGTATCTTTCGACGGACAATGCCGGGGTATTTTCTTTTTTGATGCGAACCTTTTGCATTGAATTGTCAAGACAATTCAATGAG
>JAOXSH010000086.1 GCA_025800145.1 Cohaesibacter sp. | reverse complement strand
ATTTCAAGGCACCGAAGGCCGGTTTTATTGGCTTTCTGGACTGCGTCGCTCTTGCTTTATGGTCAACCAGACCATCACAGCAAAAGCTTCTTACCAGAAAGCCAATAAAATCCGGTCATATGGGGTAATCTTTCAGGCCGTTGGTATTAGGTCATGTTTAAGTGTCGAATGAAGGGTGCAAAGGGCTTTTTTCTGTAGTTGTAAATAAGAATGATTATCATTTACAATTATATTTGAGAATGATTGTCATTTGTAAGTATATCTGTGAATTTAATCTTAAAAATGAGAATTTAATGGGTATTTTGCTTTCAATTATATTTTGCGAGTTGTAAGTATAGGGAGAGGATCATGGCTTATTCCCGTTGTGACCCAAACGGAGATAAGCGAATAGGCGATGAAAATCGCATATAGGAGCATATAATGTTAAATGCAAAAGTAGCAGAAAAACTCAACGCACAAATCAATAGCGAACTGTTTGCGTCTCATCTTTATTTCTCAATCGCGGCGTATTTCTCCTCTCGCGATCTGCTCGGTATGTCCGCTTGGTTTCAGGCGCACTCTGTCGAAGAACATGAACATGCAAAGAAATTGTTTGACTTCATGCAAAAGCGCGGAGCCCGGATCACAATCACCGAGCTGGAAGCACCAAAGTCAGAATTTTCTTCTCCTGTCGAGGCATGGGAAACCGCCTATAATCACGAGAAACTGGTGACCGCTGCTATTCATGACATTTTTGAAGTGGCAGCAGAAACCAAGGAATATGGCACAACAGCCATGTTGCAATGGTTCCTTGATGAGCAGGTTGAAGAGGAAGATACCTTCCGACGCAATTTCATGCTGGCCAAAGCCGCGGGCGATGATGAATGGAATTTGCAGGATCTGGATGCCCGTTTGGGCAGCCGCAGCGCTTAATACCAACGGCACGAAAGATTACCCCATATGACCGGATTTTATTGGCTTTCTGGTAAGAAGCTTTTGCTGCCATGGTCTGGTTGACCACAAAGCAAGAGCGACGCAGTCCAGGAAGCCAATAAAACCGGCCTTTGGTGCTTTGAAATGGCTCACTGAGCTGCGT
>JAOXSH010000140.1 GCA_025800145.1 Cohaesibacter sp. | reverse complement strand
CAGACCACCCGTCATGGTACCCTCATGGGCGGTCTGAAAAGGGGGAGAGGGCTGGATATGCAGCCTAAAAGTCTCACTCGGAGTACTTTTAAATCGGGCACTTAGAGGGTTACTGGCATATTGGCAGGTGGCAGCACATGCGCATTTTGGTCCTCGGCGGCTATGGCTTTATCGGTGCAGAGATATGCCGAACCTTCTTAACGGCAGGGCATGACGTTATCGGGCTTGCCCGCACGCCAAAACTGGCCACCTGTCTGCTACCACAGGTCGAGTGGCATGCAGGCGATATGCGCCATATGTTGCAACAAGAAGATTGGACCCATCTTCTTGCCAATGTCGATATTGTCGTCAATGCCGCTGGCGCCTTGCAAGATGGTCTGTTTGATGATCTGGAAGCTGTCCATCATGGAGCAATCAAGGCCTGCCTTGCAGCATGTACACAAAGCGGAGTGGCCCGTTTTGTGCAAATTTCTGCAACAGGGGCCAGTCGCGATGCGCCAACTCCTTTCATGCGCACAAAAGCCGCAGGCGATGACGCTATTATGGCTGCGTCTCTGGATTGGGTGATTTTGCGACCCGGCCTTGTTCTGGCCCCCAATGCCTATGGGGGCACAGCTTTACTGCGCTTATTGGCAGCTTTTCCCTATATCCAGCCTTTGATCATGGCGGACCGGCAAGTGCAAACCGTTCATATCAAGGAAGTCACCGAATCTGCCCTCATGGCCGCAGAAGGACGCATTCCCTCTCAAGCCGATATTGATTTGGTCGAGGAGCAAAGCCGCTCACTTGAGCAATTGGTGGCTGGAATGCGCCATTGGCTAGGCTTTGAAACAGCCAAGATTCAGATCACTTTGCCAAATTGGCTAGGGCAACTCATCAGCAAAGCGGCAGATGGTTTGGGGCGTTTGGGCTGGCGCTCGCCGCTTGGCTCCAATGCCTTGCAGAGTTTGGAAGGCCATGTTAGCGGCGATCCCGGCTTGTGGTACTCCATATCTGGTCGTCATTGCTGCTCGTTTGAAGAGACATTGGCCTCTATGCCAAGCACCACGCAAGAGCGCTGGTTTGCCAAATTGGCATTGCTCTTGCCTTTGATGATAGCAACATTATCCCTCTTTTGGCTTTTGTCTGGCCTGATCGCAATGGCACAAATGCAAATGGCCTCTGATTTGCTGGCCGATGCTGGCCCATCAAGTTTGCAAGCCCAGTTTCTTGCCGCAATCGCCGCAATCCTCAATATCGGTCTGGGGCTTGCAATCCTTGTGCGTCCTTGGGCAAGGCGTGCATGTTTGGGCATGGTGATGCTGACATTATTCTATTTGGCCTCAGCCACCATTTTGCTCCCAAATCTGTGGTTTGATCCTTTGGGAGCTTTGCTCAAAGCCATACCGGCCCTGATGCTGGCGCTGATCACTCGAAGTTTGCTGACAGAGCGTTAGCGACAGAGATCCGGCCAATAGTCCGACAAAGAATGTCGAACGCGTCCCTTTTTGCCCGTCGTTGTCTCAGCGGCAAAAAGACAATTGAGAATAGCTTCCTGCGTGCTTTCGATAGCAGCGCGAAAGACAAGATCAAGCTGATTTTCATGCAACAGGTGGTGGCTCATATGGCCATCATCCGGGCTGTCATGGGAAATGCTCTGCGCGTTCGAGACACCCAATACCAGATCACCACTTCCTGAGCCAAGCGCCGTACCAGTCAAGGCCAAGCCCGCGCCTGCGCGCCGACAAATTCGTTTCAATTGCCGGGCGCAAAAGGGAGCATCGGTAACAAGCAAAATAATGATGGACCCCAATTCGGATGTCTGGGCAGCTTCCCGGCGCAGTCGTTCGGATATTTCTTGCCCAATCTTTTATGCCGTTGGTATAACGCACCAAAGCATCAGAGGCCGTGCCAACGGATAAAGTATTGGTCAACACAATTGGGGTTTCCAATTGCCCCAATTCATCCAGTTGCAGCAATCCGACAGATTTGCCAAAGCCATTAATCACATGGCTGGCAGCAACGCATTTTTGTTCAAAAGGGTTACCCGGCACAAAATGCACAGCACTCACCCCCGTTTGCACCGCTCCATCGCGCAAACTCACATGTCCAAGGCGCACATGCTTGATATCACAAATGCTGTTCGTCTCGCCTCGCCTTTGGGCAGCGTCCCGATGGACAGGCCCATATCGCAGGCTTTGATATAGGCACGCGTTGCATGAGATGAGGATGCAGAAGGCGTAGCAATGTCGGGCATGAGCAAAATGAAAACCAAGAGAACAGGAAAGACCAGAAAAGGCAAAGGCCAACCAAAGGATGAGGCGTTTGATCCGTTCATAACAGATGCGCCATTCTGTTTGTGCAATCAAGTCTCTAGCACAGATAAAGCCGCAGCTTTTGTGATCTTTCCTCGGTCATAGAATAAAAAACTATATTTTGTTTTGACGTTTACGTCAAAACAGGTTTGGATAAGACAAACGGAATCTGATGTTAGGCCTTTTGATTGAAGACCGGGATAGGAGAGAAGAATGAGCGCATGTATTGTTGGTTGGGCCCATATGCCCTTTGGGAAAATTCAGGATAAGACCGTCGAAGACATGATTGTGGAAGTGGCAACCGACGCACTGGCCCATGCCGGTCTTGGGCCATCTGATATTGACGAAATCTATCTGGGCCATTTCAATGCAGGCTTCTCGCGTCAGGATTTTACCGCCTCTTTGGTTTTGCAGGCAGATCCAGGCTTTCGCTTCAAACCGGCCACCCGTGTTGAAAATGCCTGTGCGACCGGCTCTGCCGCGATTGCACAAGGCATCAAGGCCATTCAGGCCAACCGGGCGCGCAAAGTGCTGGTGGTGGGTGTGGAGCAAATGACCACAACGCCGGGAAAAGAAATTGGCAACAATTTGCTCAAAGCCTCCTATCTGCCCGAAGATGGCGACACCCCGGCAGGCTTTGCCGGGGTCTTTGGCAAAATCGCCCATCTTTATTTCGAAAAATATGGCAATCAAAGTGATGCCCTGGCCATGATTGCATCCAAAGCTCATGCTAATGGCGTCTCAAACCCTTATGCGCAAATGCGCAAGGAAATGCCGTTTGAATTTTGCCGCGATGAAAGTGAGAAAAACCCGCTTGTTGCTGGGCCACTGAAGCGCACAGACTGCTCTTTGGTCTCCGATGGAGCGGCCGCCATTATACTGTCTGATGTGGAGTCAGCCAAATCTCACGATCAGGCTATTCTGTTCCGCGCCAACGAACAGGTCAATGACTTCTTGCCCATGTCCAAACGCGATATTTTGAAATTTGAAGGCTGTAAAATGGCGTGGCAACAAGCCTTTGGCAATGCAGGCCTTGGCCTTGATGATCTCAATCTGGTCGAAACCCATGACTGTTTCACCATTGCAGAATTGATCGAATATGAAGCCATGGGTCTGGTGCCGGAAGGTGAGGGCGCCCGCGCCATTCAAGAGGGTATGGTCACCAAAGAGGGCAAATTGCCGGTCAATCCGTCAGGGGGCCTGAAAGCCAAAGGCCATCCAATTGGTGCAACCGGTGTTTCCATGCATGCCTTGATGGCCATGCAGCTCACCGGCAAGGCAGGCGATATGCAAATCCACAATGCCACGATTGGCGGCATCTTCAATATGGGCGGGGCCGCTGTGGCCAATTATGTCTCTATTCTGGAGCGTGTCAAATAACGCAATCAAGTGAGAAAAAAATCCATCAACAAAATCAAAAGCCTCGGTGTAATGCCGGGGCTTTTGATATTTACGGGACCGGCAAAACTGATTAGTCTATGTCCTAAACAAAAGTCGTAAAGACAGAGCCAGAAGAGGGAGAGACAAATGGCAGCTTTGGTGGAAGTAACCCGAGGCAATTGGGTGGAAAGCTGGCATGATGGTGCCATTGCTGTGGTGGATAGCAAAGGCAAGATTGTGCGCCAGATTGGCGATATTGAGCGCCCGGTCTTTCCGCGATCAGCCATTAAGGGCTTACAGGCCTTGCCATTGATCGAATCCGGTGCCGCCGATGCTTATGCTTTGTCGCAAGAGGCCATATCCATTGCCTGCGCCTCTCATAATGGCGAAGAGATACACGCTCAAGCCTCCAAAGAAATGCTCTCAGCCTGTGGTTTGACAGCCTCTGCTCTGGAATGTGGAGCACAAAGTCCAAAATTTGAAGTGGATCAGGCCCATCTTCACCGGCAAAATCTGCAAGCAACCGCTTTGCATAACAATTGCTCGGGCAAACATGCCGGTTTCTTGTGCTTTTCGCAAAAAGCAGGTTTTGATTATCAGCGATATGTGCGGCCAGACCATCCCGTACAGTGCGAAATCCGTGCCGTGCTGGAAGAAATGACAGAAACACGCAATCTGGGGGAGGGGTCCATGAGCTGGTGCGGAACCGATGGCTGTTCCATCCCCACCTATGCGCTGCCCTTAAAGAACTGGGCTCATGCTTTTGCCAAATTTGCGACCGGTCAGGGCATGAAACCACAACGGGCCAAAGCGGCAGAGCGGTTGCGCGCAGCCGTTGCCTCGGCGCCCTATATGGTGGCCGGGCATGACCGCTATTGCACGGGCATTATGCAGACATTGAAAGAGCGTGCTTTTGTCAAAATTGGCGCAGAAGGGGTATTCTGTGCGGCCTTTCCAGAGCTTGGTCTGGGCGTTGCCTTAAAATGTTGGGATGGCTCTTTCCGCGCGGCTGAAAGGATGATGACCGGCGTCATTGAGGCCTTTTTGCCATTGAGCGAAGCAGAACAAACCGCCCTTGCAGATTATAAGCTGATCCAGATGAAAAACTGGAACGGCATCCATGTCGGCGATATACGCTTAAACGATGGTGTGCTGGAGCATTTGCGTGGAGCATAAAATCCGGTCATATGGGTCAATCTTTTATGCCGTTGATATGAGGGCTTAAATCAGGAAAGCATACTCATCATCATCGCCTTTGTCACTATGCTCTGGAGACGAGGTTTGCGGAAATAAAATAGCTTTTTTGCCAATGCTGGGTGGCTTCAATCCCATAATTTCATGCAGGATCATGTCCACATCATCAGGGTAAAAGGGTTTTTTCATAAAGCCTGCAAGGCCATGAGCCTTGGCCTTTTCAATGACCTCATCGCTCCCGTCAGCACTCATTAAGATGATTTTTGCCTTTGGCAGGATTTTGGCAACCTCATGCGCTCCTCTCAATCCATCAAAGCCGGGCATGTGATAATCCATAAAAATAATGTCATAGGGAATATTGCGGCACAGCTGAATGGCTTGTTCTCCTGACTCTGCTTCAGAGCTATTCAGCGCAAATTGGCTCTCATCCAACACTTTGAACACCACCCGTCGCACCACTTTGGAATCATCCACCACCAAAAGCGATGTCTGGTGGCGAATGCGCTGCTGATAACTCAAAAGCCGTTTGATCTCTTCAAACTGGAACGGTTTTTTGAGATAATCATAAGCATGAAACCGCTTGGCTTCGCTGATCAGTTCAGGGTCAAAATGACCAGACATCAAAACCACAAAGGTATTAACACCGGCCTGTCGCGCCAATTGCAAGGCTTCAATTCCAGACATGCCCGGCATATTCACATCGACAAAGGCCATGTCAATCTGATGATTGGCAAGAGCGGCGGCAGTTTCCACGCCATCTCTTGCTTCAATGATGTCAAGTGTTAAGTCAATTTGTTCAAGAGCCTGACAAAAGGCCGCACGAACGGTAGAAGAATCATCAGCAATCAAAATTTTGCGAAATCCAGTCATCACTACCGTCCCAAATAGAAACCAAATATAGCCCTAGTAATTATACTTATATTCAGTGTAAACTTGGTCTATTAAGGAAGTATGATTTTTTAGCCATAACTATAGAAAACAAATCAGGCGCTCTGATTGTTGTGAAGACGAATATTGGTCGGGGCTTTTTCAGGTTTCCCCAATAAATCGGATGTTGATTGATCGCGCCAGCGAAAACCGGCAATGGCGGTCTGCGCACCTTCAAACAGATTGCTGTCAATCAAGGCTGTGCCTGCTTTTGGCACGACGCTCACCGCAAGGCCAATTTGAGAGCCGCGGACAAGATTATGGCTGGCGACAAGATTGCGCATATAGGGGCCAAAGCCCAAAATCATACCAATACTCGGACAGGCTTCAATATTATTGCCCGTTACCACAGCATCCGCTTCAACATAAAGGCCGTAATTATTCAAACGCGGTCCATCATGAGGGGTTGGATTGGTCATATTGCGGATCAGATTGCCACTGACGCTCACCCGACGACCACCCCGGTTAAAATTGGCAATGGAAATGCCTGCGCTGCCCCCTTCAAGACTGTTATTGGCAATGATCGCTCCATCGAATTCAAACTCGCTAAAGAGGGCGACTTCCCCTGACCCCAGACAATGATTGCCGATAATATGGCATTGTTTGGCCCCATTGGAGCGGATCGCAGAATAGCGACAATCGCTGATATGATTGCCAGAAATCAGTACATTATCGGCGCGAAAGACATTGATGCCATTGCCATATTGCCCAGATCCCCCCCGAAAGGCATGGATATTGGAAATGCGATTATTCACCAGCCGACTGCCGTCAGGACCAAAGTCGCCCCGATGGATTAAAATGCCACCATCGCCAATGTTATCAAGCCGATTATCCTGCACCCAAAGGCCTTTTGCATGACGCGAGAAAATGCCATAGCGCCCCAACTGCTGAAAGCGGCAGTCTTCAATCTGCCCGGAAACACCGTTCAAACGAATGCCTGTTTGTGGCGCTTGCAAAAAATGACATTGGATGATGCGAAGATCATGACTTTCCACCCCGTCCAGCAAGGCGCTCAAGCCGGCAATATCCTGCATTCCTGAGCCGCGCAAAGTCAGCCCTTCCAGTTTGATTGTCTTTTGGCCGTGCGCCCTTAAAAGAAACTTGGCGCTGGCACCAGCAAGAAGCTGGCTTTGCCCCATGGCACCAATCAGATGCAAATGCGAAGGAAGCTCCAGATCGCGCACCACATAAAGCCCGGCAGGCAAAAAGAGCGGGCGCCGCAACTTGGCTGCATGCGACATGGCTTTTTGCAGGGCCACTGACTGATCTCGCCCTGCATTGGGTGTAACGCCCAATTGGCTTGCATCCAGCCAGCCAGAAGCATGGACCGATGCGGATAGAGCAAGTGCGGCCACAGATGTGCCAAGACAACAGGATGTCAGAAATGATCGACGGGAGAGGGAAAGTGTCATAAACCGCCCTTTCAAGGATGCAACACATTAGGCTCAGGGCCAAATTAATGGGCCCTGAGCCTAATGAGTGTATGGTTGGCAAGTGAAAGGCAGGTTAATAGAAGCGCGAGTAAAAAGGCATCAGGCGCGCAAAGACGCCACCAATTGCGCCATAATTTGCTCCACCGCAACAGAAGCGGGAAGCTGTCCGGTCTGAACCTTTTGTTCAACATGCGACAGAAGATGGGTGACATCAGGGCTGTCATGAAGCAGCGCCCGCATACGGTCTTCCACCATCGACCACATCCAGCGCACTTGCTGATCGGATCTCTTGGTCTGCAATTCGCCTGTTACACCCAATTTTTGCTGATGGCTTTCAACTTGCTCCCACATCTTGTCGAGGCTCTCATTGACAAGGCCGGAAATGGTCATCACCGGTGGAGTCCAGCTGGGGCTGGCTGGGGTCATGATATGCAGGGCCGCGCGATATTCAGCTGCAGCCTTGCGCGCTCGTTGTGCGCCATCGCCATCGGCCTTGTTCACCGCAATCATATCGGCAATTTCCAGAACCCCTTTTTTGATGCCCTGAAGCTCGTCCCCGGCTCCGGGAAGCATCAGTACAAGAAAGAAATCCACCATATCGGCGACCGTGGTTTCAGATTGCCCAATGCCAACCGTCTCAACCAAAATCACATCAAAACCAGCAGCCTCGCACAAAAACATCGTCTCGCGCGTCCGCGCTGCGACACCGCCCAAGGTGCCAGCGGAAGGCGAGGGGCGGATGAAAGCATTTCTATCCATAGACAGCTGTTCCATCCGGGTTTTATCCCCCAGAATAGAGCCGCCAGTGCGGGTGGAAGAGGGGTCCACAGCAAGAACGGCCACTTTCTTGCCCATGGCTGTCAGATTAGAGCCAAGCTGATCAATCGTCGTGGATTTGCCAACCCCGGGCACACCGGTAATGCCAACCCTGTGCGCCCCGCCACTATGGGGCAAAAGGCGTGTCAATAAATCATGGGCAATGATACGATGGGTGGCTTTGCGACTTTCAACCAAGGTGATAGCACGGGCCAGAGCTGCGCGATTGCCGTCAAGAATACGGTGGGCCAAATCTTCGGGATTCAAGGCAGCAGGAGCCATGGCATCATTCCTTTAGGATCTAAGAGCCTGATTTAAAAGTCTCTCTGTTGCTCTTAGCGCAGAATAGAGCCGCTGTCTTGCCGCCGTTGGTATAAGTTTCAGCAAACCTCTATCTGCAAAACGCATAGCTATGTCGTCCTAAGTGCCCGATTTAAAAGTTTCCGAGCGAGACTTTTAAATCAGGCTCTAATACATAATGGAGACAGAGATTTGATCCTTTAAAGGGCTGGGAAGTGCAAGGGCTCTACTCTCGTCACAGGCATGTTGGTTTTTCAAAATGGCGCGTCCATTTTCTTGATCCACCTGATAGGGTTCAAAAACCAATTGCCCCACTTTGCCACCCTGACCCTTGATGTCCATATCAACGCGAAAGCGGATCATATCATTGACAAGACCAAAACCAGGCAAGTTCGGCTCCAGCGTAACACCGCCTTCCGAGACAATCTCATTGCCATCCAGCAAAGTGACATGAAAGCCATTGCACCAATTAGAAGGGACTTCGCCTTCAATCACCATGGAACCGGCCAATTCATCCCCTTCCTTTATATCGCGCAGATGCACCATGGCAGAGGAGAGACCTTTTGAGGCAAAATTGCTGACTTTCAAAGCTTCCCCGCCAAAATTGACCGCATAGCTATCTTGCAGGCTGGTGGCAAAAATCGATGAGGGAACATAGACAGAATAAGCCCCATCCGCTTCTGCCCCCAAAAGTCCGGGATTGAAATGAAAGGTCAAACCGGCAATCAGGCCTGCCTCATTGGAGGGTGTCAGTGTGAAGGTGGACAGCAAGCCCGATGAGGGCTGTAAATCCTTTAACCATGCATCCTGATCCGGGCTGACAGAAGAGCCAAGGCGCAGGGATTTCTGCCGGGCAATATCAACTCTGATATAGGCTGTCAACAAAGCCAGTAGCGCGTTGTAGGAATTGTCGTCTTCCTGTCCCAAAAAAGCTTTCAGGCCAATCGGCTTTTGCAACAAATGATCATAGGCAAGGCTGCTGAGTGTCAAAGCCCCCTTGTCTTTTCCCCGCTGGCGTTCTTCTTGCCAGAAAAGCGAGGAGTAGCGCTCGGATTGAAACCGGTCTTCCACACGAGAGCGCAAAATGAAGGGGATATTGTCCGAGCTTTTAACGGATCGTTTGATTTTGCGGGCGTCTTGCCAAAAAGATAAAGCTCTGGATTCCAGTTCCGAACGCAGAGCCTGGCCCAATTGAGGATGATTGAGAATGGCACCGGGCATCAGATAGGTGATGGTGGCATCTTTTGAATGGAGCAAAAAGGGGCGCAATGGCCCTAAAATACTGGCATTGGGACGAGAGAGAATGGCAACACTCTTACTTTGGTCAGGCCCATTGCTTTGCCCCTCAATGCTGTCTTTCCCATCTTGAGAAGAGGGGGACAATGTCTGATTTTGCGCCAAGGCTGGCATATCAAGCAGATGAACCGGCATCAGGGACGGCGTGTTAGGCGTGTTATGAGACGCTGTTGGCAAAAAAAGACCAGAACCAGCCCTCGAGGCTGAGAGGGCAGGAGAGCTTAGAGAGACAGAAACAGCACAAAATAAACCAGTTAAAGCCATAGACAGCAAAGACATAGACCGCAAAGATATGGCACGAATGTCGCTGATATCAGGACTATCGTTATAGTGGACAGCACAAAAAGTCTGCCATAAAGCGCGCCAGAAGCGCGGTCGAGCCTTACTCATTCTTGTCTTCCCTTCCATCCCTTAAAGGAAAGTATGGAACCAATTGGCCTCAAGAGCTTGGTGTCCACAAAATACGTTGCAAACTGGCCGTCCCCAAATCTGAATTTTTGGGCAAGCGATCAAAGGGGCCTGCATATCCAGAAATTGCAAAAACCAACGAAACAGATTGGGTATTCTTTGCTTGGCAAATAGCCATGCCTCGCCAGAGATTTTTGCCGACACGACAAGCAGAACGCGAGAGGCCGGACTGGGCAAAACTCATTCCAAGGCGCTCGCCATTCGGGCCAGAAATCGAATCGCCCACACCGTGAACAACACCGATTTTCCCGCCACTGCCTTTAAAAACCTGCACCATCTGCAAGCCATCCAAAAAGGCTGCATAGGTCCATTGCGTGCCATTTTCCCCTGCGGTCTGGATTGTCTCAATTGTATAGCCCGGAAGGGCTTTGCCAATCGCTTTGGGTCCATAGCCGGTCTGAGATATCAATCCACCCACACCATGATCCGTGATTTGCAAAACCGCTGGTGGTGGCGGAGCGCCCGCTGGATCGGAAAGAGGCATCATGGAAGCCCCGCAGCCTGAAAGCAAAAGCAACAATCCCCCGAAAAGCCCGGCAAGGCTGACACGGATTGGCAGGAGAGACAGCGCAAAAGCCATAATATAGTCATCTTTCCTCTGTCACGCCGCTCTCAAAAAAAACGGCGTTGTTATTCTTTATCTTCCCATGCTCTGGAAAAAAGCACGTAAAGACGGGTCAAAAACAGCTCAAACAAGATCCGGCTTTATGGGCCGCTTAAATTATTTTGTTCAAATATGTCTTTTCACCTTGTCGCACCGCCAAGACACTAGCACCCCAAAAGGCGGAACGAAAGCATTTGCTTGATGGTTCACAGGCTTATACCAACGGCATAAAAGATTGACCCATAGGATGCTTTGAAATGGTTTACTGAGAAGGTATCTTTCGACGGACAATGCCGGGGTATTTTCTTTTTTGATGCGAACCTTTTGCATTGAATTGTCAAGACAATTCAATGAG
>JAOXSH010000065.1 GCA_025800145.1 Cohaesibacter sp. | reverse complement strand
CATGGAATGGGACATTGCGGCAGGAGATGCGATTTTGACCGCCGCTGGTGGTCAGGTGGTGGATCTGAATGGCAAGCGCTTCCAATATGGTAAGGTGATCAATGATGACGCTCCTTTTGTCAATGGATATTTCATTGCCGGCGCTGGGGTGGATCTGGCTCCTGGGATTGCCTCTTTGAAAGAATAAGCGGGTCAGTTTTTCTGGATTTCTTGTTTTTTGGACTTCTTATTCTTTTGCGGATTTTTGCGCCTGCTTTTTGGCTTTTTGATCCATATGAGAGAAGAGCACGATGCCGGACAAGACGACCAGTGTGCCTATAGCCTCATAGGGTCCGAAGGCTTCTCCCAAAATGAAGATGGCCATGATGGTGGTGAAAAGAGGACTGAGATTGCCCAGCATTCCCACCATTTGCGGCCCAATGCGATTGAGGGCTTCATTGAGTATGTAAGCCGGGATGACCGTTGAAAAAATTGCAATCAATGTGACATAGAAGCCGATCTCGTTATTCACCCAGATATTTTGAAGTGGATGCAGCAAACTGAAATGCATCAATGTTGCGATTGCGGCGGCGCTCATGGCGAATGAGGTGAAAAGGCGGCTGCCCATTTTGGTGATCAATTCTTTGGCCAGAAGTTGATAAAGCGCGAATGAGATGGCCGATCCCAGAACAAAGAGCGCGCCGATGGTGAGATCGGGATTGTTTCGGCTGGAGGATGATGAAAAGAGAATGGCCAATCCGGCATAGGAAATGGCAAAGGACAGGATGGTCCATTTGGTCAATGTTTGTTTGAAGAATAAAGCGCCGAACAAGACGACAAATAATGGATAGGTGAAAAGAATGAGCCGCTCCATTTGTGCGGTGAGATATTTCAGGCCGGAAAAATCCAGAAAACTGGCACAATAATAGCCTAAAATGCCGATCAATCCGGTCTTAATCAACAATCCGGGGGAGAGTAGAGTGCGTCTTGCTGGTTCTTTTTGCAGCAATCGCAATCCAGTGATCAAAAAGAAGGGCAGGGCAATGGACATGCGCAAAGCCAGCATTGTCTCGACTGGCAAATCCCCTGCTGCATAGGCCAGTTTGGCGAAAATGGCTTTGGTTGAAAAAAGCAGCGATCCAATGGCCGCCAAAGCAATGCCAATCCATAAATTTTGTGATGGGGAAGACAGAGGGTGCGTTTGATCAGCCCTGTCAGACTGTGATGGGTAATGCTTGCTGGTCATGATATAATCTTGGCGGCAGAATAGAGAAAAATTTATTCTGCATTTTGGCATTTGGCGGGAATGTGCCTCACTTTATCAGCTTCCTTTGATCTTGACCAGCTTGTGTTTTGGCGCGTGTTTTCAGGGGATGCATTTTTAAATCATCCTCTATTTCTGGTTTCTTCTCTTTGAATATATATTAAGATGTATAATTATAAATTATTGAAAAAATTTGCTTTTAAAAATTTATTGCGAATGCTTCTTAAAAGCGTTTGACAGGAGTGGGTGACCTGCTAAGTTAAATTCAGGTTGTGGGTTTGGTTGATTTTGGTATTGGGAGCTTTTTATGAGCTGGTTGACGTCCGCTGTTAAACATATGGCGCTTGTTGCAGGTTTGAGCCTGTCTTTGGGCGGGGCGGCGCTTGCTGCCGATAAATTCAAGGTGGTGACCACGTTCACTGTCTTTGCGGATATGGCGCGCAATGTGGCAGGGGAGGCGGCACTTGTTGACTCGATCACCAAGCCCGGTGCGGAAATTCATAATTATCAGCCCACACCGCGCGATATTTTGCGGGCGCAAGATGCGGATTTGATCCTTTGGAATGGCTTGAATCTGGAGCTTTGGTTTGAGCGCTTTTTTGCCAATCTCTCGGATGTGCCCAGTGTGATTGTAACACAAGGCATTGAGCCAATGGGCATTGGCTCTGGTCCCTATCAGGGCAAGCCAAATCCTCATGCCTGGATGTCCCCCAGCGACGGGTTGATTTATGTCGAAAATATCCGAAAAGCTTTGGTCAAGCATGATCCTGACAATGCCGATATCTATAACGCCAATGCAAAGGCTTATCGTGAGCAGCTCAAAGCGGTGATTGAGCCGATCCGGGCCAGCCTTTCAAAAATTTCGGATGAGAAAAAATGGCTTGTGACCAGTGAAGGGGCCTTTAGCTATCTGGCGCGGGATTTTGGTCTGAAAGAATTGTATTTGTGGCCGATTAATGCCGACCAGCAAGGCACGCCAAAACAGGTGCGTCGTGTGATTGATACGGTGCGCGCGCAAAATATTCCGGTGGTTTTTTCTGAAAGCACGGTCTCTGACAAAAGCGCGCGGCAGGTGGCCGAAGAGACCGGTGCCAAATATGGCGGGATTTTATATGTCGATTCCCTGTCAGAGGCTGATGGCCCTGTGCCGACTTATCTGGATCTTTTGAAGGTGACCACACAGACCATAGCCAAAGGTTTGGTGGATTAGGATGATGTTGAAATCTGCCTCTGATCCAAGTTTTTCTGATGATGTGCCGGGACTGGTCGCTGACAATATCACTGTGACTTACCGCAATGGCCATACGGCCTTGCGGCAAGCCAGTTTTAGCATTCCGCAAGGCTCCATCACTGCCCTTGTGGGGGTGAATGGTTCTGGTAAATCCACTTTGTTCAAATCTCTCATGGGCTTTGTGCCATTGGCGCAAGGCTCTGTTTCTATTTTGGGTATGAGCGGTGCGCAGGCCTTAAAGCGCAATCTGGTTGCCTATGTGCCGCAGGCCGAAGAGGTGGATTGGAACTTTCCGGTTTTGGTGGAAGATGTGGTGATGATGGGGCGCTATGGCCATATGGGCTGGTTGCGGCTTCCTTCAAAGCTGGACCATCAAAAGGTGGATGAGGCGTTGGTGCGGGTCAATATGTCTGACTATCGCAAGCGCCAGATTGGCGAATTGTCGGGTGGGCAGAAGAAACGGGTTTTCCTTGCGCGTGCCTTGGCGCAAGAGGGCAAAGTGATTTTGCTTGATGAGCCTTTTACCGGCGTTGATGTGAAAACAGAGGATCAAATCACGGCTCTTTTGCGAGACTTGCGCAGTGAGGGTCATGTGATGTTGGTCTCTACCCATAATTTGGGCTCAGTGCCGGAATTTTGTGACAGAACGGTGCTGATCAATCGTACGGTTCTGGATGCAGGATTGACAAAGGAAGTCTTTACCCAAGCCAATCTTGAAAAAACCTTTGGCGGGGTGTTGCGTCATTTCATTTTGGGTGGATCTGATTTGCATGATGATGATGATAGCCGTCAGGTGACCGTGATCAGCGATGACGAGCGGCCCTTTGTGGTCTATGGGGAAGCGGAAAAAGAAGGGTCATCTTCGAAGGAGCAAGGGCATGATTGATCTCTTGCTGGAGCCTTTTGCCTATCGTTACATGGTCAATGCCATGGTGATTAGCGCTTTGGTGGGAACGATCTGCGCTTTTCTCTCTGCCTATTTGATGTTGAAAGGCTGGTCCTTGATTGGGGATGCCTTGTCCCATTCCATCGTGCCCGGCGTAGCGGGGGCTTATATGTTGGGATTGCCTTTTTCTCTTGGGGCTTTTTTGGCGGGTGGCTTGGCTGCCTTGTCGATGCTGTTTCTCAATCAACGCACCAAATTGCGCGAAGATGCGATTATCGGGCTGATCTATACGTCCTTTTTTGGCATGGGTTTGTTTTTGGTGTCTCTATCGCCAGCCTCGGTCAATCTTCAGACCATTGTGCTGGGCAATATTTTGGCCATTACCAAAAGTGATAGTTTGCAGCTTTTGATCATTGGTGGTGTGACGCTGGCCATTTTGCTTTTGAAATGGAAAGATCTGATGGTGGCTTTCTTTGATGAAAGTCATGCCCGTTCGATTGGTTTGAACCCCGATCTTTTGAAAATTCTGTTCTTTACCCTGCTCAGTGCCTCCACGGTTGCGGCTTTGCAGACGGTTGGGGCGTTCTTGGTGATTGCCATGGTGGTGACGCCCGGTGCCACGGCTTATTTGTTGTGTGACCGTTTTGCGCGTTTGATTGCTGTTGCGGTTGGAATCGGAGCAGGAACCGGGTTTTTTGGGGCTTATATCAGCTATTTTCTGGATGGCGCGACGGGGGGCATCATTGTGGTGCTGCAAACCCTGATCTTTCTTCTCACTTTTGTCTTTGCTCCAAAGCATGGTTTGCTGGCCTCGCGTCAAAAGGCCAAAGCGTCTCTTTTGGCTCATAGCCATGAGCAGGAAGGGGCGTAATCGTCATGAGCGAATTTTTTGATCTTTTGCTGTTTCCCTTTCAATTTGCTTTCTTGCAAAAAGCTTATCTGGTTGTCTTTCTGGTCAGCCTGCCTATGGCGTTGCTGTCATGCTATGTGGTGCTCAAGGGTTGGTCTTTGATGGGCGATGCGATTGCTCATGCGGTATTTCCCGGTGTGGTGATTGCCTATATTCTGAATCTTCCCTTTTTGATCGGGGCTTTTGCTGCGGGGATGTTTTGTGCCATTTCAACCGGTTTTTTGAAAGAAAATAGCCGGGTGAAGGAAGATACGATCTTGGGGATAGTGTTTTCTGGCATGTTTGCCTTTGGGCTTGTGCTCTATTTGAAAATTGAGACAGATGTGCATCTGGATCATATTCTCTATGGCAATATGCTGGGTGTCTCAGCCTCTGATCTGTTGCAAGCGGCTGTGATTGGTAGTGTGTGTGCCGGCTTTGTGCTGATCAAACGGCTGGATTTGTTGGCGCTGTCTTTTGATGAGCAACATGCAAAGGCGATCGGCTTGCCGGTGCGCTGGCTGCATTATGGCTTGTTGGCGGCTCTTTCTCTCTCGGTTGTGGGGGCTTTGTCGAGCGTTGGCCTGATCCTGTCCATTGCCTATTTGATTGCGCCGGGGGCGATTGCCTTTTTGTTTACGCGTACCTTTCGCTCCATGTTGCTGATTGCGTCTCTTGTGGCTGTGGGATGCAGTCTTGGCGGGGTTTATCTGAGTGTCTGGATTGACAGTGCCCCTGCGCCGACCATTGTTTTGCTGATGAGCCTTTTGTTTGTCTTTGCCTTCATTCGGGCCATACAAAAAACCAAGGCGGCTAGTAAAGTCATGGCTGAGTCTACGCCCTAGTTCTTTTTGGTGATTTGAGCTTCTTTGATCCTCTATCTAGATTTGTCTTTTTGATTTGAGAGAAGACATTTGAGATCTTCTTGCATGTGATGGAGAGATAATGTCTGGGACTGGATCGGGTGGCTTCATGCGTTGGCTTATCCCATAGGGGGGATTTTTCATGTGCCCCATGTGATGCGCTTCAATATGCCCGTTTGTGGGGCTGATTATGCGGCTTTGGCACCGTTGATTTTTGCCAATTTGGCGCAAGTGCCAGAAGAGCGCCGGTGTGGCCCTGATTGATCGCTTGGCCGCTCTGGCGCAGGATTTAGGCTTGGAAACGCGCTTGCGCGAGGTTGGCATTGGGCAAGAGGATTTGCCGCATATGGCAAAAGACGCCATGCTATAGACGCGGCTTCTGGTCAATAATCCAAGGGCAGTGAGCGAGGCGGATGCTTTGGCGATTTATCAGGCGGCCTGGTAGAATATGAGTCTTCAGCCTAGAGACGTTTTAGCTTGACGATTGCCTCATGCAAGCTGGAGAGAAATCGCGATCGATCCTGTTTGGAAAAGGGGGCAGGGCCGCCTGTAACTTCGCCCCATTCGCGCAAATCGGCCATAAGATTGCGGGTGGCAACCGCGTTGCCGATTGAGCTTTCTGTAAAGGCTTTGCCGGTTGGGGCCAGCACATGGGCTTTTTTCTCGATGCAACGCTGGGCTAATAAAATATCCGCCGTGATGACAATGGCATGTGGGTGGCATTGGTCTGCAATATAATCGTCGGCCCTGTCTGCACCGTCTTCAACTTTGATAAAGCGAATGGATAGATCGCGCGGAAAGCGCATCCATTGATTGGCAACCAGAAGGATCGGGACATCGTGCCTTTCGGCCACTTTATAGATTTCTTCTTTCACCGGGCAGGCATCGGCATCGACATAAATTTCCAGCATAGGTCTTGAATTTCCGGCTTGATGAGGTGGAGCCGATCATAGGTTTTTATCTCTCGATTGCAAGCTTGATTGGCTATTTGTGGTTTCTTGACTCTATCCCCCCTGGGGGGATATATTGTGCTTATGTCACAGGATCATTCTCATCTTCATCCTAACCATCCCAAAATTGCCAAACGGCTGAAACGGGCACAGGGGCATTTGCGTCATGTTATTGATATGCTTGATCAAGCAGAGCCTTGTCATGATGTTGCCCAGCAATTGTTTGCGGTGGAGCGGGCCATTGCCAATGCCAAACGCAGCTTGATACAGGATCATATTGATCATTGTCTGGAAGCCGCCTTGCATCGATCCAATGAGGAGGTGGGGGATGATTTGAGGGCGGGACTAGAAGATTTCAAAGCCATTACGAAATATCTTTAAGAGCCTGATTTAAAAGTCCTGAGTGCCTGTCGATAAGGCGCAGATTTGCAAGAGGACCAGATGCTGCAAATTTTGAAACATCGTCAATTTTTACCGCTCTTTGTGGCGCAGCTTGTGGCTTTGTTTGGCACGGGCCTTGCCACAGTGGCGCTGGGTTTGTTGGCCTTTGATCTGGCTGGCAAAGAGGCAGGGTTGGTTTTGGGGCTGGTCTTTACCATCAAAATGGTGGCCTATGTTGGCATTGCCCCAATTGCGGCGGCGTTTGCAGATCGTGTGCCACGGCGCAAGATGCTGGTGATGCTGGATCTGGTGCGGGCAGGGGTGGCCTTGTTGCTGCCCTTTGTCAGTGATGTTTGGCAGATTTTTGCGCTTATTTTCTTCCTTCAAGCTGCTTCTGCTGCTTTCACGCCCACCTTTCAGGCCAGTTTGCCCGATATTTTGCCTGATGAGGAGGAGTATACCAAGGCATTGTCCTTGTCGCGTCTGGCTTATGATCTGGAAAGTTTGCTAACGCCGATGATGGCCGGATTTGTGCTTTTGATGTTTGCCTATCAGGCTTTGTTTGTCGGGACGATTTTTGGTTTTGTTGCCTCTGCTTTGCTGATCCTGTCTGTGGCTTTGCCCAATCCCAAAGTGTCCAAGCCGCGTGGAATTTATGAGCGCACCACACGGGGCGTGTGGATTTATCTGGCCACACCGCGTTTGCGTGGATTGCTTGCGCTGTGTATGATTGTGTCAGCAATTGGCTCCATGGTTCTGGTCAATAATGTTGTGCTGGTGCGTGATGTTTTGGGGCTGCAAGATGTGCATGTGGCCTATTCTTATGCCGCTTTTGGGGCGGGATCGATGGTTGCGGCGCTGTCCTTGCCTCGTCTTTTGGAGCGTTTGGCGGATCGCCAGCTGATGATGGCAGGGGCTGGGCTTTTGATTGTGGCTCATGCTGTCTTGTTGGCTGTGATGCTCTCAGGCCTCTTTTCCTTTGGGGCCTTGCTGCTTGGCTGGTTTTTTGTTGGTATTGGCTATTCGACCATTTTAACGCCTTCGGGGCGTTTGTTGCAGCGCTCGTCTCATGCGGAAGATCGGCCCGCTATTTATGCGGCGCAATTTGCGCTGTCCCATGCCTGTTGGCTGCTTTGCTATCCTCTGGCTGGCTGGTTGCAAACAGCGTTTGGCAGTGAAGTGACAATGGCTGCCTTGACCTTTTTGGGTTTGCTGTCTGCCTTGACTGCATGGCGTTTATGGCCGTCTGGGAGTGAGCGGGTGATTGAGCATAGCCATGAGGATTTGCCAGCAGATCATCCGCATTTGAAAGACAGTCATGGTATGGTGCATAGTCATGTCTTTGTGGTTGATGATTATCACGCCCACTGGCCGACGCGCTCTTGATGCTTTTTAGAACTCCTTCGCCAACCCTCTCCCCCTCCCAAGCCACCCGTCATGGTATCCTCATGGGCGGTTTGGGAGGGGGAGAGGGTTGGAGGTGCAGCCTAGGCTCAGTGCATTTATGCTTTTTATATGGGGTTGGTAAAGCCAATCATGAGCTGACGCAAGCCAAGAGCTGCGCCTGCAATCAGTGATATCAAAGTGAGCGGGCCGCTGTAAGCCAGCAGGGAAATGGCCGACAGGCCTTGACCAATGGAACAGCCCACCGCAAAGACTGCGCCAACGCCCATCAAGCCTGCGCCGATGATTTGTCGGCGCAATTCGCGAGGGTCTTCGCAGGCCTCCCAGCGGAAATGTCCTTTGATGAGACTGCCAATAAAGGCCCCTATCCATACGCCAGCGACCGAGCCAACGCCAAAGGTGAGCGAGGTGCCAGAGGCTGTCATGGCATAGAGGATGGTTTCGCCAATGGGACCGGAAAATGTGTGGGAAATGATGGTGTTGGCTTCAAAGCTTTCTGTATGCAGCCATTGTGTGCTGGCCCAGCCTGATATGATGGCAAGGCCGACAATTGCGCCCCAGATAATGGCTTTGGGATGTTGACGAACATGTTTTGGCGCGATGGTGGCAATGAGAATGACAAGCCCTATTGTGATGCCAACCATTGACAGGTCCAATCCCGTCAGATTGGACAGACTGGTGGCAAAAGAAGGGAGGGGGCCTTCTGTCTCTCGCATTGGAAACAGCCAGATGCGGATATAGGCCAGAGGGCCGGAAATGGTGATATAGGCGCTGATGCCCATGACAATGACGATGACAAAAGCGCGCAGATCGCCACCGCCCAGTCTTGCCAATGCGCCATAGCCGCAATTGCCGCAAATGGCCATGCCATAGCCAAATAACAGGCCGCCAAAGATGCTTTCCAATGGGTTCCATTGTTGGCGAAGATGGGCGGTTTTTTCCAGTTCCAATGCCTCAAAATGGACAAGAGAGAAGGTGCCGATGATCGCAACCGCTATAGCGATGCCCCACATGCGCAGTCGGATATCAGAGCTGGAATAAAAATAATCTTCAATCGCGCCAAGGGTGCAAAAGCGACCCAGACGGGCGGCCAGTCCAAGCAGAATGCCGCCGCCAAGACCGGCATAGGCCAATAGAAATTGGTGGCTGGATAACAGCTCAAGCATTGCCAGATTTCCTCCCTCTCGATGTTCGAGAAAACCGGGCTTTTTTGATCATTCATTGGTGAGTTTTCTCACTCTTTGATGATCTTTTTATGGTCTTTTTTCTGCGCCGGTCCAGCGCCTAATCCTTGCAGAACAAGTCATAGACGACTTCCATTATTTGTTTGGAACGGTCATCGGTCAAGCGATAATAGATAGATTTGCCTTCCCGGCGGGGTGTGATCAGGCCTTCCAGACGCAGGCGGGAGAGCTGTTGGGAGACGGCGGCTTGACGGGCGGAGAGCAGATCTTCCAGTTCGGTGACCGATTTCTCGCCGGTAACCAAGTGGCACAGGATCATCATTCTGCCTTCATGGCCAATGGCTTTCAGGAAATTGGAGGCGCGGGTTGCGTTGCGCTCCATTTTTTCCATATCGCTTTCGCTCATATTTTCGGTAAAGACCGGCAGTGCCATGGGCAATCCTCAATCCCTTTATCAGAGCCTTGTCAATTTTCGCTAGATGCCTGCTTTTTGTCGACAGATGCAAGCATTTGCGCGAGTAACCCCCAGAAGAAATGGTCTCCGGGATAGCCTTCTATGCGTCCCTTTTCCTGCCCATTTTGCATAAGAATGAATGTGGGGGTGTAGAGAAAGCGACGGGAAATTTGCATATTCTTCGGCAATGGGTCCGAGATGTCGATGCGACGCAAGGGCGCACGTTTGCCTTCGTCTGTCTTGGGGTAAATTGGCCCGATTTCCTCCAGCCAGCGTTCGCACCAAAGACAACCCGCTTCTTCGACCATGACCAATTCCAGTGTTTGCTCATCTTTTGCGTGTGTGCTGTTGGTCAGCGCTGACACAGAGAGAATGGCAAGCATCAAAAGACGGGATAAGATGTGGGTCATTGTGCGATCCGGCTTTGATTTTGGCTATCGATCAAGAGGCCTCATCTTGACGCTTCTCTTACGTATAATCTAATTTGAATGTGTGAATTATACAAGTTGTCCGGGAGATCTTTGTGCTTGATATCACACTTTTCGGGGCGATGGTTGCCGGTTTGTTATCGTTTCTCTCGCCCTGTATTTTGCCGATTGTGCCGTTTTATCTGTCCTATCTGGCAGGGGTTGGCATGCAGCAAATCTCGCAAGAAGCACCGATTGATGGTCTTGTGCGTCGCAGGGCTGTTTTGGCAGCTTTTTGTTTTTCTGCGGGAATTTTGACGATTTTTGTCGGCCTTGGGGCTGTTGCATCGGGCTTTGGCCAAATGCTGCGCGATTATTTTGATTATTTGCGCTTTGTGGCTGCGGCAATCATTCTGGCTATGGGGCTTCATTTTCTTGGCGTTTTGCGGATTGGCTTTCTCTATCGGCAGTTGCGGGTTGAGACGGGGCATGTCAAACAAGTCGGCTATTTGGGGGCCTATGGTCTTGGTCTGGCTTTTGCCTTTGGCTGGACGCCCTGTGTGGGGCCGGTTCTTGCGGCTATTTTGTTCATGGCGGCAGGCAGCGAGACCGCGGGGCACGGTATGATCTTGCTGTCTGTCTATGGCATTGGCATGACTGCGCCTTTTGTTTTGGCTGCGTTTTTTGTTGGGCCTTTCATGGGTTGGATGATGCGCTTTCGCAAGCATTTGGCCAGCATTGAAAAAGCGATGGGTCTTTTGCTCATCCTGTTTGCCCTTTTGATTGCGACCAATTCTGTCCGTTTTATCGCTCAATGGATGCTGGAGGTGATGCCGGGTTTCATGAGCTTTGGTTGATGGATTTCAAATGAATTTTGTCTTTGGGAGGAGACATCATGAAAAAACTCACAATTGCCTTTTTGGGTATGGTCATCTGGGTGATGGTTCTAGGTGGGGTGTCTGGTGCCTTGGCGGGACGCCTTGGTGATGATGGCCTGCATAAGCAAAGCTGGATGCGAGAGACATTTAAGGATTTGCGAGAAGATTGGCAGGAGGCCAATGCTGAAGGCAAGCGGCTGATGGTGATGATTGAGCAGCGCGGCTGCATCTATTGCAAAAAGATGCATGAAGAGATTTATCCGGTTCCCGAGATTACCCGCTTTATCGATGACAATTATTTTGTTGTGCAAATCAATATGTTTGGAGATGTCGAGGTGACAGACTTTGACGGAGAAAGTTTGTCTGAAAAAGACATTGTAAAAAAGTGGGGGGTGCTTTTTACGCCGACTGTTTTGTTTTTTGGAGAAAAGGAGCCAGAAAGCAAGTCTGGACATCTGGTCAGTGTGGCGCAAATGCCTGGTGCCTTTGGCAAAATGACGACTGAGGACATGCTGCATTGGGTTGTTGAAAAAGGCTATGAAAGTGACGAGCCTTTCCAGAAATATCATGCCCGAATGATTGCGGACCGAAAAAAATAATTGCCAAAATGTCGCATCTCACACATTATAACATTCAATTAATTGAATTTGTTGATGGGTGATAAGACCAAAAAGACCTGCGGCATTTTCAAAATAATTATGAGGGAGGACCAGGATGAATAGACCAGTTTTGGCGCTTTTTTGCCTTTTGGTTGGGACCAGTGCAGGGGGCGCTGGTACGATCAAACCAGCTGATGTGCAATTTTCGGATGGGGCGGTTGCGGCTTCGCTGACTGGAGCGGCAGGCAATGTGCAGGAAGGGCGTAAGGTCTTTATCAGCCGCAAGCTCGGCAATTGTCTGGCCTGTCATGCCAATGAAGACATGGCCAAGCAACAATTTCACGGAGAAGTGGGGCCCTCTCTTGATGGGGTTGCGGACCGTTGGGATGAGGCGCAATTGCGTGGCATCCTGATCAATTCCAAAGAGACATTTGAAGGCACCATCATGCCCGCTTTTTACGTGGATGGCGGTTTTGCGCGCACCAAGGAAAAGTTCAAGGGCAAGACTATTTTGAGTGCGCAACAGTTGGAAGATGTGCTCGCCTATCTGGTCACCCTGAAAGAGCAGTGAGGAAGCCTTCTTGCTGCACCCCTAAGTGACAGGCTGATGAGAGTGACTTTGGGGCCGATTTTTCGTTTTGATGTGTCTTGAAAAGACAAAAACATTGTTCCGCTAATCTGGAGAAGAAATATGACACTTACCCGCAGGGATGTGCTTGTTCTCGGTTCTGGCGCTTTTGTGAGTGCCAGTATAATGGCGATGCCAGCTTTTGCATCTGTTGTCGATGACAAAATCAAGGAATTGACCGGTGGTGCTTCTGTCACCGAGGGTGATTTGGATTTATCCGCGCCTGAAATTGCTGAAAATGGCAATACTGTTCCGGTTGAAGTCAGTGCAGAAGGAGCCACAAGCATTACGATTTTTGCCGCTGGCAATCCGACGCCAGACGTGGCGACCTTTCACTTTGGTCCCCTGAACCCATCCCAGACAGCAGCAACCCGTATTCGTCTTGCCAAAACGCAGGATGTGGTTGCGATTGCCAAGATGAAAGATGGATCCTTTCGTCGGGCATCGGCCATTGTCAAGGTTACCATTGGCGGCTGCGGCGGCTAGAGCATTTTGAGCAAAACCGTGGTTCCTCAAAAGGGTCACGCTTTTGCTTTGAAGCATATTCTGGCGTGATATGCGCCTCTGTTTTTGGGGAATATGCTTTAGGAAGAGGAGAATTTTATTATGGCTAAGGGTGTCAAACCGCGCGTCAAAGTTCCGAAAAAAGCCGCTGCTGGCGATGTCATCACCATCAAGGCTTTGATCAGCCACAAGATGGAATCGGGGCAACGCAAAGGCAAAGATGGCAATTTGATTCCGCGCTCTATCATCAATCGTTTTACCTGCGCCTTTAATGGTGAGAATGTGATTGATGTTCAGTTGGAACCTGCGATCTCGACCAATCCTTATTTTCAATTTGAAGCCATTGTGCCGGAGGCTGGTGAGTTCCAGTTTGCTTGGCATGATGATGATGGTTCTGTCTATGAGACCAAGAAAAAGATCAAAATTGCCTGATTGGCATATGTGTCTTTGACATGAGCTGATGAAAGCCTGACTTGCGCTCCTGTGAGGACCCTTTTTAGGAGGGAGCGCAAGGTCTTCAAACAAATAAAAAGGACCGAAACGTCTTGATGCAGAGCGGGGGCTTGGCTCGGATTTTCGGTCTCAAGGGAGGACCATTTCATGAAAAAACGTGCTGTTTTTTTCCGTGCTTTATTGGTGTCCGGCTTTGCTGTTGGCATGGCCGGGGCTGATGAGACTGCGCAATTGGTGATTGAAGGCGAGACTTTGGTGACCAAAGCAGCCGCGCCAGCACATTTGCAAGACAATCTGGATGAGATTTATTCCGGCTGGGTGTTTCGCTCCAATGAGACACAAGCGTTGCAATTGGATGATTTTGATAATCCAGCCTTTGTGTTCATCGATGCGGCTATGGATCAATATCAGCAGGTTGAGGGCAGTGCTGACAAGTCCTGCCAGTCCTGCCATGAAGATGTTGAGGAGTTTAAAGGCTTGCGCACCCAGATGCCCCGCATTGTTGATGGCAAAGTCCAGACGATGGAAGACCAGATCAATAAATGCCGGACCGAGCAGATGGGCGCTGAGGCGTGGAAATATACCGGCTCTGACATGACGGCAATGTCTGCTCTGATCGGTTTTCAGTCGCGCGGTATGGCGATGAATATCAAGATTGATGGCGAGGCCAAGCCTTTCTGGGAGAAGGGCAAGGAGATTTATTATACCCGTCATGGCCAACTGGATATGGCCTGCTCCAATTGTCATGAAGATAATTATGGCAACAATATTCGCGCCGACCATCTCAGTCAGGGACAGTTGAATGGTTTTCCGACATATCGCTTGAAAAATGCCAAGCTCAATGCAGTGCATTCGCGCTTGTTTGGCTGTATCCGCGATGTGCGGGCCGAGCCGTATAAAGTGGGATCTGATGAGCTGAAAGCGCTGGAATTGTATGTGTCCTCGCGCGCCAATGGTTTGTCTGTCGAAACGCCGTCTGTGCGCAATTAACATCATGAAAGATCCCGTATTGTCTTTGTCAATGCGGGGTTTTTTGTCTTAAACAAATTCAAAAATGCGCATATGTTGCATTAAGATCAGGAAGATGACCCGATGATTTCCCGTCGTGATTTTCTCCAAGTTGGTATGGCTGCGGCTTCGCTTTATGGTTTGTCCGGGTTTGGGGCTTGGAGCAAGGTTGCTGCGCAGCAGGCTTTGACCCAAGATCAGCTCTTGGATTTTGAAACATTTGGCAATGTTTCCCTCATTCATGTGACGGATATTCATGCCCAATTGATGCCGATTTATTTTCGCGAGCCGGAGATTAATATCGGGGTTGGTAGCAACAAAGGCCATGTGCCCCATTTGACGGGGGCCGCTTTTCGCAAAGCCTATGGGGTGGCGGATGGTACGCCTGCGCAATATGCCTTGAGCTATGAGGATTTTTCCTCTCTGGCCAAAAGCTATGGCCGGGTTGGGGGGCTGGATCGGGTCTCGACCATTATCAAGTCTATTCGGGCTGACCGGCCTGATGCTTTGCTGCTGGATGGGGGGGATACATGGCATGGATCTCTGACCTGCTATAAGACGCAAGGTCAAGATATGGTCAATGTCATGAATGCGCTAAAGCCTGATGCCATGACCTTCCATTGGGAATTTACCCTTGGCTCGGATCGTGTGAATGAGATTGTAGAAGGGCTGCCCTTTGCGGCTTTGGGACAGAATATTTTTGATGCGGAATGGGATGAACCGGCGGAATTGTTCAAGCCCTATGAATTTTTCGAGCGGGGCGGGGTGAAGGTTGCGGTCATTGGACAGGCTTTTCCTTATATGCCCATTGCCAATCCGCGCTGGATGTTCCCTGAATATAGCTTTGGCATTCGCGATCAGCATATGCAGGAAATGGTTGATGAAGTGCGCGCGGCTGGGGCCGAATGTGTGGTTTGCCTGTCGCATAACGGCTTTGATGTCGACAAAAAAATGGCCACTCGCGTCAAAGGGATTGATGTCATTCTCTCTGGCCATACCCATGATGCCCTGCCAGAGCCTGTCCTGATTGAAAAGACCTATATTGTTGCGTCCGGTTCCAATGGCAAATTTGTCAGCCGTGTGGATCTCGATATTCGCAATGGCAAAATGATGGGCATCAAGCACAAGCTTATTCCGGTCTTTTCTGATGTGATTGCGCCAGATCCCGCTATTCGCACGCTGATTGAGGCGCAAAGAGCGCCCTATCAGCAAGAGCTGGAAATGGTGGTCGGCAAGACTGATAGCCTGCTTTATCGCCGGGGCAATTTTTCCGGCACTTGGGATGATTTGATTTGTGAGGCGCTGATTGAAGAGCGGGACGCGGATCTTTCCATGTCGCCGGGTGTGCGCTGGGGACCAAGCCTGTTGCCGGGGCAGGATATTACCCGTGAGGATATCTTCAATGTCACCTCTATGTCTTACGGGCAGGCTTATCGCACCAAAATGAGCGGCGAATTCATTCATGTGATTTTGGAAGATGTTGCCGACAATATTTTCAATCCTGATCCTTATTATCAGCAAGGCGGTGACATGGTGCGCACCGGGGGCTTGCGCTTTACTTGCGATATTTCCAAGCCGCAGGGCCAGCGGATCAGTGATCTGACTTTGGCAAGGACAGGTGAGAAACTCGAAGCCTCAAAGGATTATTGGGTGGCTGGCTGGGCCAGTGTGAATGAGGGAACCGAGGGTCCGCAAATCTGGGATGTTGTGGAGAGCTTCATCCGCAAAAAAGGAACTGTGAGTGTCTCAGGTGAGAGCAACGTCAAGGTTGTTGGCGTGTGAGGATGAGGAAGGAGACATCGTTTATGTCGATCATGTTTAAAGGCAAAAAGCCGTCCCGTCGTGCCTTTCTAAAAGGGGCGCTGGCAACCAGTGCCGGCGCTCTGTCCGGTGGGGCAGCGCTTGCTGCCGGGGAAAAGGTGATTACCGAAGTTCAGCCATGGAACAGCGAGCTGGGCGATGGTGTGGATGCGATGCCCTATGGCCAGCCGTCGGAATTTGAAGCGCATGTCAAGCGGCGGACCGTGGAATGGCTGACAGCAGATCCGGTTTCCTCAATCAATTTTACGCCTTTGCATGAATTGGACGGGATCATGACGCCCAATGGTCTGGCTTTTGAGCGCCATCATGGGGGCACAGCGCATATTGACCCCAAAGAGCATCGTTTGATGATCAATGGTTTGGTGGAGCGGCAATTGGTCTTTAGGATGGAAGATTTGATGCGCTTCCCGCGGGAAAATCATGTTTATTTTTTGGAATGTGCGGCCAATTCGGGCATGGAATGGCGCGGTGCCCAGCTCAATGGGTGTCAGTTCACCCATGGCATGATCCATAATGTGATGTATACCGGCGTCAAATTGCGCACGCTTTTGGAAGAGGCTGGGGTGAAAGCCTCCGGCAAATGGCTGTTGGCGGAAGGGGCGGATTCCTCTGGTATGACCCGCTCTATTCCGATGGAAAAAGCGCTGGATGATTGTCTTGTTGCGTTCAAGATGAATGGTGAAGCCTTGCGGCCGGAACAGGGCTATCCGGTGCGCCTTGTGGTGCCCGGCTGGGAAGGCAATATGTGGGTGAAATGGCTGCGCCGTCTGGAAGTGGGCGACCAGCCTTGGCACCATCGCGAAGAGACGTCCAAATATACGGATTTGCTGGAAAATGGACAGGCGCGGCGCTTTACATGGGAGATGGATGCCAAATCGGTGATTACCAATCCCAGTCCGCAAGCGCCTTTGACCCATAAAAAAGGGCCAACGGTTCTGACCGGCCTGGCATGGTCTGGGCGGGGCACCATTCCGCGTGTGGATGTGACCATTGATGGTGGCATTACATGGCATAAAGCGCGGATTTCCGGCCCGTCTTTGGATAAATCCATGCATCGTTTCTATTTCGAATTTGATTGGGATGGCAAACCCTTGTTGCTGCAAAGCCGTGCTCATGACAGCACAGGCTATGTGCAGCCGACCAAAGACCAGTTGCGCAAGCATCGCGGGGTCAATTCGATTTATCACAATAACGGTATCCAAACCTGGGCGATTGACGCGGAAGGGAATGCGGAAAATGTCGAAATTTCTTAAAGCCTTTCTTGTGGCCTCTATGCTTGCCAGCCCTGCGCTTGCAGCGGGAAAATATGGCCTTGGACGTGTTGCAACCGCTGATGAGGTGAAGGCATGGGACATTGATGTGCGTCCCGATGGGGTGGGGCTTCCCAAAGGCAAGGGAACGGTTGAAGACGGCGAAGAGCTGTTTGTTGACAATTGTGCCTCTTGTCATGGTGATTTTGGCGAGGGGGTGGATCGCTGGCCGGTTCTCTCTGGCGGGCATGGATCGCTCACCGATGAGCGCCCGGTAAAAACCATTGGCTCTTATTGGCCTTATGCCTCAACCCTGTTTGATTATATCCGTCGGGCCATGCCATTTGGTGCAGCCCAAACGCTTGAGGCAGACGAGATCTATGCCATCACGGCCTATCTTTTGAATATGAATGATGTGGTGGATGATGATTTTGAATTAAGCCATGAGAATTTCAAAACCATCAAATTGGAAAATGAAGCCAATTTCTTCATGGATGATCGGGCCGAGAAAGAGCTGAAAGAATTTGTTGGGGAGCCTTGCATGAGCGCATGTAAAGCAAAGGTAGAGATTACCAAGCGTGCAGTCATTGTTGATGTCACCCCTGAAGAAGGGGGAGAGGTCGGAGGGTCTCTGGATTAGGATTTAATGTGTTGAGATGTGATAGGTGCGCGCCTGTCCTTGGGGCATGGGCCTGTTACCTGATGGGATATGGGATTATGGTGAGCGGCTTGCGTCTTTTTCTGATGACTGCGACCGGGATATGGTTTGGTCTTTTTCTTTTGGGGCAAGCTGCCTTTGCGGTTGACCTGGGGGATAAGGAAAAAGGACGCAAGCTCTTTAAGCTTTGCAAACATTGCCATCAGATTGGCCAAGGGGCCAAAAACCGCATTGGCCCACATTTAAACCTTTTATTTGGGCGCAAGGCGGCGTCCATTGATGGCTTTCGCTATTCCAAGGGCATCAAACGGGCAGCAGCTGGCGGGCTGGAATGGCACGCGGATACTCTATCGGCCTATCTTGAAAATCCGAAAAATCTGGTTTCAGGCACACGGATGAATTTTGTCGGTATGAAGGATCTGGATCAGCGTATGGATTTGATCGCCTATTTGCGCCTTTTCTCTGACAATCCTGCTGATATTCCTGAAGCGGATCCGACCGTATCGGATGCGGGGCATGATCTGGATCCTGCCATTTTGGCGCTGAAAGGTGATCCTGATTATGGGGACTATCTTTCTGGCGAATGCACTGCCTGTCATCAGACCAGTGGTCAGGATGATGGGGTGCCATCAATTGTTGCTTGGCCGGAAGATGATTTTGTCAGGGCGATGCATGCTTATAAAAAACAGGTGCGCCAGCATCCGGTGATGCAGATGATTGCCGGGCGTCTATCAGATGATGAAATTGCCTCTCTGGCCGCCTTTTTCGCCAATATAAAGGAATAATTGCATAACTTTATAGGAGGAGATGAGATGGGATTGGATAGACGGGTCTTTATGGGTGGGGCAGCTGTTGCTGCGTCCAGCCTTGCTATGCCGTATGGTTTTGCCAAAGGCAATGGGACGCCCAAAGTGGTGGTGATTGGCGGTGGAGCTGGCGGGGCAACGGCGGCGCGTTATCTTGCCAAAGACAGCAAAGGGGCGCTGGATGTTACCCTGATCGAGCCAAGCCGAAGCTATTATACCTGTTTCTTCTCCAATCTTTATCTTGGTGGGTTCAAAAATCTGGATGATCTGGCCCATTCCTACGGCACGCTTGCCTCTGGCTATGGCGTCAATGTGGTGCATGATTGGGCTGTTGGCGTGGATCGCGACAAGAAATATGTGAGGCTGGCAGGGGGCGCGCGGGTGCCTTATGACAAATTGATCCTGTCGCCGGGTATTGATTTCGTGGAGGGTTCGGTGGCTGGCTGGGATATTCTGGCCCAGAATAAAATGCCCCATGCCTATAAGGCTGGCTCGCAAACCGAATTGCTCAAAGCCCAAGTCATGGCAATGCCTGCTGGTGGGGTGTTTGCCATGGTTGCGCCGCCCAATCCGTTTCGCTGTCCTCCGGGGCCATATGAGCGGATTTCGATGGTGGCGTATTTGCTGAAAACCCATAATCCAACTGCTAAAATTCTGGTGGCGGATCCCAAGCCGAAATTTTCTAAAATGGCTTTGTTTCAAGAGGGATGGGGCACGCATTATGATGGCATGATTGATTGGATTGGGCCAGATTTTGGTGGTGACAATGTCGTTGTCAATCCAGATGAGATGACGTTGAGCATTGATGGCGAGGTGACCAAGGTTGATGTTTGTAATGTGATACCGGCGATGAAAGCAGGGCGCATTGCTGAAGTTGCCGATGTGTCCGATGGGCGCTGGGCCCCTGTCCATGCAAGGGATATGTCGTCAAAGGCGGATAAGGATATTCATGTGCTGGGCGATGCAGCCTTACAAGGGGATATGCCAAAGTCCGGCTTTGCGGCCAATAGTCAGGCAAAAGTTTGTGCCAATGCCATTCGTGGGGCATTGACGGGGTCGAAGATCTTTCCTGCGAAATTTTCCAATACTTGTTGGTCGTTGATTGACGATGATGATGGGGTCAAGGTTGGGGCCAGCTATAAGGCGACCGATGAAAAAATTGCCAAGGTTTCGGGCTTCATTTCCAAGACGGGTGAAGATGCAGCGACACGGGCGAACAATTACAAGGAATCGGAAGGCTGGTATGCAGGCATCACCAAAGACATGTTTGGATGACTGAAAGGTGGTTTCGAGGCCATGGCGGGCAGAGTGGGGCAAACGCTCTGCCATGCCGTGGTTCTGTGATGTTACAAAGATAACAATAAGGAGGAATGGAACAATGACACAATCACAAAAACGGGTTTTGATCGGGGCTGCCTTGGGGTTGGCTTTGACTGCGGGTGCCGCCCATGCAGGGGGTGCCATTGCCAAGACCTATGCGTTTGATGGTGCATTTGAAGATGCTGCCTTTGGCGTGGAAAGTGCGATTGTCGATAAAGGGCTGGTGATTGATTATGTCAGCCATACAGGGGATATGCTGAACCGGACGGGCAAAGATGTTGGCTCAACCAAGCCATTGTTTGAAAAGGCCGACATCTATTTGTTTTGCTCTGCTGTTTTGTCGCGCAAAGTGATGGAAGCGGATCCGGCCAATATTGCTTATTGCCCTTATAAGGTGTTTGTCACCAAGCGAGAGGGCAAGGTTGAGATTGGCCATCCTGTCTATCCGGCGGGGCCGATGAAAGAGGTCGAGGCTTTGCTGGCTGATATTGCCAATCAGGCCATCAAGGATTAGCGCATTTGTGTGCTTGTCTCCGAATCCCGGATTTGGCTGTTTACGCTTTGTATGGCGCGCTTGTTGAGGGGTGAGTGCGCTGTGCTGTTCTCTTTGTGATTGTGGGCTTGGCTCAGGACATAAAGAGTGTGAAGGATGGGCTGATGTTGGAAGCCATGATTGATGCGCTTGGTGATGATACTGTCATGATGCTAAGCGGATTGCTGGTTGGGCTGTTGTTTGGAGCGGCAGCACAGCATTCCAGATTTTGTTTGCGGGCAGCGATCATTGAGACTGCGGGCCGTGTGATGGGCGCAAAGTTGGGTCTTTGGCTGCTGGCTTTTTCTGCTGCTGTTTTCTTTGTGCAGACCGCGCTTTTCTTTGAAATTCTTGATGTGAGTGATGCGCGTCAATTGTCCGCGACCGGGTCCATGTCTGGGGCCATTGTTGGCGGTGTGATGTTTGGCATTGGCATGGTGCTGGCGCGTGGTTGTGCCAGTCGCCTTTTGGTGTTGGCGGCGACGGGGAATTTGCGCGCCATTGTTACCGGTTTGATTTTAACCCTTGTGGCGCAGGCTTCCTTGCGCGGAATTTTGGCCCCGGCGCGCGAATGGATTGGTGGCTTATGGCTGGTGGATGGGGGAGAGGGCCGAAATTTGCTGCATATTGTCTCTCTGTCCAACGGGGGGGCGGCTTTGGTCGCTTTGCTGGTTTTGGTGCTTGCCTTTGGATTGGCCAGATATCGCAATGTGAGACTGAGCCATGGCTTGGGGGCGGGGCTGGTTGGGTTTGCCGTCGCTTTTGGTTGGGTGTTGAGCTATCAGATTTCGCAAATTTCCTTTGAGCCGATCAGCGTGCAATCTGTCAGCTTTACAGGTCCGTCAACCGATACCCTGATGGCGTTGGTCAATGAGCGTGATATTGGACTGAGTTTTGGGCTTGGTCTGGTGCCCGGTGTGTTTTTGGGATCTGGTTTGATGGCTGTTTTGAGCGGGGAATTTGAGATCCAGCGCTTTGGGCCGGAGACCAGAATGGAGCGGTATTTTCTTGGCGCTTTTTTGATGGGCTTTGGCTCGATGCTGGCCGGGGGCTGCGCTGTGGGAGCGGGTGTGACTGGCGGATCAATCTTTGCCATCACCGCTTGGGTGGCTATTTTTTCCATGTGGGTTGGTGGTTTGCTTACCCAGTGGCTTGTTGATCAGCCCGCTGCTTAGTGTCTGATTTAGACTTGAGGGCTGATCAACCATTATCGGTTTTATTCACTCAAATTCCATTTGCTCATAGACGCGGCCAGCATTTTTTGTGGCCAATTCTTCAAATGTATCGAGATGTTTATAGGGGCTTTGGTCAATATAATAGGCGTCTTTGAGCGAGCCGCCATTTTCCAGATGGGTGCCGATTTTGCCGCGTAAATATTTCAGATAGTCTTTTGTATAGCGGCGGACCTGCGCCATATTGGTGGGGTGACCATGACCGGGAATGACATAAGTGGCGTTGAGCTTTTCAAATTCATTGTCCCATGTCTCCAGCCAATCAGCCGTCATGGTATGGTCGAATATGGGTAGCATCCGTTCATGAAAGGCAACATCCCCGGAAATCACAAGGCTTTGTTTGGGTAGCCAGACAACAATGTCACCGGGACTATGGGCCGGGCCGAGATAGCGGGCTTCTATTTCAAATGCGCCCATGGTGATGTTATATGCCTGATCAAAGACTTCTGTGGGGCCGACAAGGCTGGTGTTTTCTGCTTTTTCTTTGTTGATGCGCTTCATGGCATCCAGTGCTTGCTGGCCATAATCTTCAAATTCGCTTGCGGCATCGCTATGGGCGATGATTTTTACCCCTTGTTCTGCCCAATAGGCGTTGCCGAGCATGGCATGGCCTTGGCCGTTTTCGTTGATTACCAGTTTGACCGGTTGTCTGGTTTGGGTTTTGATTTCGTCATGCAAGGCTTTGGCGATGCTATAGGCCCCGCCGCTATTGACCACGACCACGCCCTCACCGGTGATGATGAAGCTGAGATTGTTGTTATGGCCGCTATTGTCATATGTGGGTGGAGCTGTGGCACCAATGGCAGAAAAGACATGGGGAATGACTTCTACCGGTTTTGAATAGAGTATGGAACCGGGATATTGATCGGCAATATCCTCGCTTGCCTGAAGAGCGGTGGTGCATAGGGCAAAGGTGGCAGTTAAGAGCAGATGTTTCATGATCAAGCCTTTGAAATGAAGTGATAGCTGTTATTTTTGCGCTGGCAACGGCCTATGCCGCCGTTGGGCAGATGAAAGCCGACCAAATGGCTGTTGTCTGTTGCGATTTTGTCCAAAAGCCTTGTGCGGCTTTTGGCCCCCATGTCACGGTCTTGATCGGAGCCAGAATGCCAGTCCGGTTTTTCGAAAGCGATATGATGATTGCCAATGGCATCGCCGACAATCATGGCTGATTGTGCATTTTGGCGTATTTCAAAGGCCATATGGCCCGGCGTGTGGCCAAAACAGGCATGGGCGGCAATATTGGGCAGAATTTCCTCTCCATCTTTGAAAAGAAGAATGCTGTCTTGCAATGTTTCAAGTCGGTTTTTGGCACCAACGGCAAAAGATTGGCGCGAGGGGATGATGCTATTGACCGTTTGCGGGTGCATCCAATAGTCCCACTCACTTTTTCCCATCAGATAGGTGGCATTTGGAAAGAGCGGATCGTCAAAGTCATCCAGCAATCCCCAGAGATGGTCGGGATGGGCGTGGGTAAAAATAACATGGGTGATATCGTCGGGGGTCAGGGATGTGGTTTGCAATGTTTGTAGCAATTTTCCTGCGCTGGGCATGAAATTTGGCCCGGCACCGACATCAAAGAGGATATTTCTGGGGCCATCCTGAAGCAAGGTGATGTTGCAGTCTGGCGTGATGCGTGTTCGATCCAGTTTGTAGGTTTTGATGATGGTTTGCAGCTCTTTTTCTGGCAAATGGTTATAGGCCATGGTGCCGGGAAGCGTTAGAAAGCCATCGCTCAAAGTTGAGAGTGTGGCAGAGCCAATAGTCAGACTGGCTTTGGCAAAGCTAGGGGCGAGCGCGTTTAGCGCAAGCCCACCTGTCAGTGCCGCTGTTGATTTCAGAAAGTCCCGCCGGTCCATCTCTGCATCCCCCAGTCTTTATGTTCACATATTCATTTATGTTAATATATTGCAAAGTCGCTGTCTTTGGCAATGTTGATTTGATCCTTTGAAACGGCTTGGAAATTATGCTTTCGTGAGGAAGGAAAAAGCTCCAGTCTTTGTTTTTGGGGGACGCCCTGATTGCCGATTATGCGCAGTTTGACAAAGCCGCCTGTGCTGTGGGGCGTGCTTTGCGTCAGCGCGGTGTTCGGCAAGGGGACCGGGTTGGTGTGTTTATGAGCAACCGGCCTGATTATCTGATTGCGCTTTATGGCATTTGGTATGCCGGGCGGTGGCGGTGGCGATCAATAGCAAATTGCATATTCGCGAAGCTGCATGGATCTTGGACAATTCTGGTGCCGATTTTGCCTTTGTTTCGCAAGATATTGCCAAGGGTCTGGAAGACTTGATGGATGAACGGGCTTGCGCTCTTATTTTTGTTGAACAGAGCGCTTTTTCCCAGATGAAAGAGGGGCAGGGGCTGGAGGCTCCTGTTTCCCTGACAGCTGATGATATGGCTTGGCTGTTTTATACGTCTGGCACCACAGGCACGCCCAAGGGGGTGATGATTTCTTGCGGCAATCTTTCAGGCCGTTGGTCTTATGGCAAGATTTTAAAGACAGAGTTGCGCAAGTGGTTGGTGGATGAGGTTTGAGCCTAGGGCTTTGGTCCAAGACTTTTGAATCAGGGTTTTAGGTCTTCTTGCGTTTGCAAGCCTGACAAGATCAAATGTGTGAATTTGATGATTTGCTGTTTCAGTATGGTTTTGTCGACGGCGGCATAGCGTTCTTGCAGGCTTAATGTGATGATGCCGTGAATGGCCGCAAAGAATGTTCTGGCTTCCAGCAACAAATGATCCTGATCTGCTTTTGGCAACAGCTCTTTAAGCGGGCCTGCAATTTGCAGGAAAAGCTTTTGCTGATTGTCCAAATGCCATTGGGGAACCGCTTTTCCTTCTGGCCATTTATGATCGAAGAGGGCTGTCCAGAGGCGATAATGGGTGCTGGCAAAATCCAGATAGTCGCAGGCGAGTTTTTCCATGCATGTTTGCGGCGAGGCCTGATCTGGCCTGCCTTTTGTCAGGGCTTCGTCGAGCTTTTGCAAGGTTTGGGAATTGACGTGCAAAATCAGATCGTCAAGGTCTTCAAAGGCGGTGTACAGAGAGCCAACAGCGCAGCCAACATGCTTGGCGATATCGCGGGCGCGGATCTCTTCCACCCCTTTTTGGCAGATTTGCTGTGTTGTGGCCTCTAACAGGTGTGTGCGCAATGCTGCTTTTTTCGCCTCGCGTTTGTCGCTCATTGTGATCTGTCCTGTTTGATCTTTGGATCTGATATAAATTTATGAACATTGTTCATTTTTCTATTGAACAATGTTCAATTTTTGTTTATTGAAGTCTATGAACGTTGTTCATATTCCTGCTTTGGGGGGAAAGCAAGTGCGCTTGCTGTTTTTCATCGGGTGGGAGGTGAATAATTTTGATGCTTCTGGCATTTTGACTCAATCTGGCCAATAAAATCCGGTCATATGGGTTAATCTTTCGTGCCGTTGGTATAACAAGGGCGATAAAGACGCTTTTCTTGTCAGCATTTGTCAAGTCTCAAAGTGCAGCCATACAAATGCGCCTATTGAGAGCCAATGTCAGGGCAGTGGTGGTTTTATAAAGAAAGAGAGACAATGCGCATTCATTTGTTACAGTCGGATCGCTTTGCACCTTTATTCTGGACGCAGTTTTTGTCTGCGTTCAATGATAATTTTCTCAAAAATTCTCTGATTTTTCTGATCCTTGCGACGCTAACTACTCAAGAAGCGGCCTCAATGGTGACGCTGGCGGGGGCCATTTTCATGTTGCCCTTTTTGCTGTTTTCGGCCCTTGGCGGGGAGCTGGCCGATAAATATGACAAGGGGCGAATGGCTGAAAAGCTCAAGCTTTTTGAAATGGGGGCGGCGCTGATCTCGATTGTTGGTCTGGCACTGTCATCGGTTTGGGTGATGATGGGGGCTTTGTTTCTGTTTGGTGTCATCTCGGCTTTGTTTGGGCCGATCAAATATGGCATTTTGCCCGATCATCTGGAAAAACAGGATTTGCCCCGCGCCAATGCGTGGATTGAGGCTGCAACATTTGTTGCCATTCTTGGTGGCACCATTGTTGGTGGGTTGGCGTCGGTTGGTGGTGTCAATATTATGCTCTTTGGCCCTTTGATGATGCTGTTTTCGCTTCTTGCCTGGCATTTTTCACGCTCTATTCCCAATACCGGTTCGGGGGATGCGCAGTTGCATGTGCATCGCAATTTTCTCGCCTCCACTTGGCTGTTGCTCAAAGAGCTGAAAAGTGAACGCCGGATCTGGCGGGCCAGTTTGATTGTGTCATGGTTTTGGCTGGTTGGTGCGATTGTATTGTCTGTGTTGCCGACTATGGTCAAACAGATGATGGGGGGCGATGAGCTGGCCATTACGGTCTATCTCGCGATCTTTGCTTTGTTCATTGGGTTGGGGTCTGCGGTTGCTGCTTGGCTTTGCGGGGCGCGGATTGTTTTGTTGCCTGCGCCTTTTGGGGCCTTGCTAATGGCTGTTTTCGGTTTTGATCTTTATGTGACCCTCTCTGGCATTCAAGAGCCGTTGGCTGCCGCCAATGTTTGGGAGTTTTTTGCTCATGCTCTGCCCCAACATGTGGCGCTTGATTTGGCCGGGCTGGCTTTTGCCGGGGCTTTTCTTGTGGTGCCTGCTTTTACTGCGGTGCAGGCTTGGGCAAAAGTCGATCATCGGGCGCGGGTGATTGCTGCGGTGAATGTGCTTAATTCTGCCTTCATGGTCGGGGCCGGTGGTCTTGTGGCTTTTGGGCAGGCTTATGGTTTGACCCTTGCCAATATTCTCTTGGGGCTGGCTGTTGCCAATGCTGTGGTTGCGCTTTTGTCTCTGGTTTATCTGCCCACCAATATTTTGCGTGACTTTTTGTTGCTTTGCTATCGCATTGTCTTTCGTTTGGAAGTGGAGGGGCGTGAGAATTTGGCCAAGGCCGGTCCTGCTCCTATTTTGGCCTTGAACCATGTTAGTTTTCTGGATGGTGCGTTGGCGCTTGCTTTGGGAGATGAGGATCCGATTTTTGCGGTTGATCACACGATGGCCCAACGCTGGTGGGTGCGGCCTTTCCTGTCTTTTTGTGATTTTTTGAGCCTTGATCCCACCAAGCCCATGGCAACGCGCACCTTGATCAAAGCCATGCAGCGGGGCAAGCCTCTGGTGATTTTTCCTGAAGGGCGGATCACCGTTACCGGACGTTTGATGAAGGTCTATGATGGGGCGGCGATGATTGCGGACAAGACCGGGGCCAAGGTGGCGCCGATCCGTATTGATGGTTTGGAGCGCAGTTATTTTTCCCGTCTGACCTCTCATTTTGTCAAGCGCAAGCTGTTTCCCAAACTGAAAGTCAAAATTCTGGAGCCGGTTGAACTGACGCTTGAGGATGATTTGAGCGGCAAGGAGCGCCGCCAAAAAGCGGGCAATATGCTCTATCAGGTCATGTCAGAGCTTGCCTTTCGCACCACCAATACCGAGATCACTGTGCTTGAAAAGGTGATCAAGGCAGGCAAAGGGCTTGGATTTGGCCGGGTGGCCTGTGAGGATCCGCTGACCGGGAGCCTGACTTATGGTCGGCTTTTGACCGGTGTGCGCGTTTTGGCCAATCGATTTTCCAGGGATTTTGCCGATCAGGCGCATGTGGGCTTCATGTTGCCCAATGCCAATGGCTCTGTTGCGGTGATGCTGGGCTTGATGTCAGCGGGCAAAGTGCCGGCCATGATCAATTTCACTGCCGGTTCCGCCAATATTCTGGCGGCTTGCAAGGCGGCGGAGGTGACCAGCATTGTCAGTTCCAAAGCTTTTGTTGAGCAGGCAGGCTTGGAGCAGGTTGTTGCAGATGTATCAAATGCTGTGCGCTTTGTCTGGGTAGATGAAATGCGTGAAACTTTCACGATCGGTGACAAGATTGCAGGCTTGATTGGCCGTGGCGCGCCCAAAGTCAAAAGCAAGGCAGAGGATGCGGGTGTGATCCTGTTCACCTCCGGGTCTGAAGGACTGCCCAAGGGGGTTGTGCTGACCCATCGCAATATGTTGGCCAATGCCGCGCAAGCCGCTGCCCGGATTGATTTCAATGCCTCTGACAAATTGTTCAATGTCTTGCCGATGTTCCATTCCTTTGGTTTGACTGTGGGCACATTGCTTCCCCTTTTGTCTGGTGTTCCGGTTTATCTCTATCCATCGCCTTTGCATTATAAGGAAATTCCAGAGCTGATTTATGGCAGCAATGCCACCATTTTGTTTGGAACGGATACGTTTTTGCAAGGGTATGCCCGCACAGCCAATCCGTTTGATTTTCGCTCTATTCGCTATTGTTTTGCAGGGGCGGAACCGGTCAAGCCAAGCACCCGTCATGTTTATATGGAATTGTTTGGCCTGCGTATTCTGGAAGGCTATGGCGTCACAGAAACCGCTCCTATTTTGGCGGTCAATACGCCGATGTATAGCCGCACCGGCTCTGTCGGTAAATTGATGCCCGGAGTGGAGCATAAATTGGAGCCTGTGCCGGGGATTGAAAAAGGCGGGCGTCTTTGGGTGCGCGGTGCCAATGTGATGGCTGGCTATTTACGCTCTGAAACACCGGGCCAGCTTGAGCCACCACAAGATGGCTGGCACGATACTGGTGATATTGTGGAAGTGGATGAGGATGATTTTGTTTTCATTCGTGGCCGCGCCAAACGCTTTGCAAAAATTGGCGGTGAAATGGTTTCGCTTGCTGCGGTTGAGGCTTTGGCCGAAGAATTGTGGCCCGGCTATCTGTCTGTTGTTGCCTCTGTTCCCGATGCCCGTAAAGGCGAACGGCTGGTTATGATCACCGATCATCCCGGCGCTCAACGCTCTGCTTTTGTTGCCTTTGCCAAATCGCGCAAAGCCAGTGATTTGATGGTACCGTCAGAAATTTTTCACAGCACTGTTCCCGTCTTGGGATCAGGTAAGCTGGATTTTGCCGGAGCCAAGGCGCGAATTGAAGAGATCTTGTCTGAGGATTGATACCAACGGCATAAAAGATAACAAAGGCGGCTCATATCAATGGGCTGCCTTTTGATTGTGCAGATGCGAATTGTGCAAAAATGGCGACCCCTGAAGGATTCGAACCCTCGACCTGCTGATTAGAAGTCAGCTGCTCTATCCAACTGAGCTAAGGGGCCAGCCTTTGGCATATGTGATTTGATATGCCGAGCTTTCTTGTACGAATCTCGGCCCTGTATTTCAATCTGTTTTTTATTTTATTGGCAGGTTATCAGCCTGCGTCCTAGAGCATTTTGAATAAATACGCAACTGTAGTGCTAATCGAGATTTTCCACGCGCCAGTGCAGGGGGTAGCCGGGGTCGAAGGTTGTGACAGTCTCATTGCCGACTTCAATGGTGGCGGGATATGAGACCGGTTCTTGCTGTTTGACAAGGCGCATTTTTTGAGGATTGGGGGCTAGGCCATAGAAAGCGGCCCCATTGAGGGACGCAAAAGCTTCGAGTTTGTCGAGGGCTTTTTCCTGTTCAAAGACTTCCGTCAGGCAGCTCATGGTATTGAGTGAGGAATAGATACCGGCGCAACCGCAGGCATTTTCCTTGGTTGATGTGGTGTGGGGGGCGGAATCTGTGCCAAGGAAAAAGCGAGGATCGCCAGAGGTTGCGGCTTTGCGCAAGGCAAGGCGATGCTCTTCGCGCTTGGCAACCGGCAGGCAATAATAATGGGGCTTGATGCCGCCGACCAGAATGTGATTGCGGTTGATGATCAAATGATGGGTTGTGATGGTGGCGGCGAGATTTTCATTGCCCGCTGCGGCATAGTCTGCCCCGTCTTTTGTGGTGATATGTTCCATGACCACGCGCAAGTCTGGCAATGCCTGGCGCAGGGGATCCAGTACCGTTTCGATAAAGACTTTTTCCCGATCAAAAATATCGATTTCATGGGTGGTGACTTCACCATGTACCAGCAAGGGCAAGTTGATTTCGGCCATTTTTTCCAGAACGGGCATAATCTTTGTTACGTCCCGCACGCCGCTGTCGGAATTCGTCGTTGCCCCTGCCGGATAGAGTTTCACGGCCTTGATCAGCCCTTCTTTCACGCCATTGACGAGATCGTCTATATCTGTTGTTTCTGTCAGATAAAGGGTCATCATTGGGTCAAAGGCATGGCCTTTGGGCACTGCTGCCATAATGCGCTGATGATAGGCGCGGGCATGGTCTGTTCGGGTGACCGGAGGCACCAGATTGGGCATGATGATGGCGCGACCAAAATCGGCGCTGGTGTGCGGGGTAACAGCCTTGAGCATATCGCCATCGCGCAAATGCAGATGCATGTCGTTTGGGCGTTGGATTGTTAGCTCGCTCACCATTGTGCTACTCCTGTGAAATGGTCCTGAAATGTTTGTTTTTCTTACGGCGAGTGGCAGTGAAAAACAACCGGCAAATGCGCCAGAGGCTGGTTTTGTTGGCTTGCTTGGTTCTTTGCGAAAGAATGCAGGAAGATGATGATTCTTGGTGCCTGATTTAAAAGTCTTATCAAGATTGTAAATCAGGCACCAAGAGGAGTTTGATCGGTTTTGTATTATTTATGGTTTATTTTGACTGATCTTGAACAATTTCACCTGATTTTGGACCAAATTTCGTTTTAATTTCGTCTGAGTTCCGGTTTTTTAAGATTTTCTCTTCACTGTAGCGCGCAAGACCTTGTAGTTTATTTGACATGAATGAGACCTGAGCCTAGCTATATTCGGGTGAGTGATCAGAATGGCATTTGACGATTCAAAACCAGCATCAGAGCGGATATTTCCCATGTCTGAGCTTTTGGCATCGGATCGCTCGCTTCTGGTTAAGAATGACAAATTTCAGCGGGCTTTTCAGGCCTTGTTGGCCATTTCCGTCCCCAGTCAGACAAAAGATGTTTTCCTTCGTCGCTGTATTGAACAGATTTCAACAGCTTATGGCAGTCGCTATGCCTTTATTGGTATGTTGCAGGATATGAGCGGCATGAGCCATATTCAGACCATTTCGTGCTTTGCGGATGGGCAGATGAGCGACAATATGGTGTATCCGCTCTGTGGCTCGCCCTGCCAGCAGGTGCTCAAAAGGGGTGAGCTTTATGTTGCCTCCGGGTTGCTGCATCAATATCCTGACGATGACTTGCTGGTCGAGATGGGCCTGCAAAGCTATTATGGGTCGGTTCTCAAAAACAGCAAAGGAGAGGCTATTGGGCTTGTGGTGATTTGCGACACCGAGCCTATGGAGCTTGATGACTGGAATTATCCTCTTTTGCAGCTTTTTGCGGATCGTATTTCCCATGAATTGGAGCGCTCTTTGATTGAGCAGGAATTGCGGCTGTCTTCGAGTGTTTTTCAAAATAGCCATGATATCGTGCTGATTGTGCGCAATGACTGGCATATTATCAAAGCCAATCGCACATTTGAGACAATGACAGGCTGGACGGAAGAGGAAGCCCGTGGTCAGCATATTTTTTTGCTTCGTTCTGATTGGGAAGCCGATGACTTTTATCGGAAATTGACGATTGAACTTTTGAAAACGGGCTTTTGGTCCGGGGAATTGTTGGTCAAACCCAAAAATGGCAATGTCTTTCCCGTCGATTGCACGCTCAAAGGGGTTGTTGATCCGGCAACCGGCGAGAATAAGCATTATATTATGATCTTTTCGGATATTTCCGAACGCAAATATGCCGAGCAGCGTATCAAGCGCCTTGCTTATTATGATATGGGCACGGATTTGCCCAACCGTACGCATTTTCAGGATAAGCTGAAGCAGGTTTTGAGTGAGCAGCGCGATCAAGACGCCCGCTTTGCTCTTTTATTCATGGATCTGGACGGCTTTAAGGCTGTCAATGATCGTATGGGTCATGCATCGGGGGATATTTTGCTGCGTATGACGGCGGATCGTTTGCGCATTTGCACGGGAGGTAAGGCTTATGCCGCCCGTTTGGGGGGAGACGAATTTGCTGTTGTGTTTCAGCCCAAAGGCATAGATGTCGATGTTGTTGCTCAATCGAGCGAGATTGCGCGCGATATTTTATCCTCTCTTGCCAAGCCTTACGATATTGAGGGGCAGACGATTTCGATTTCCGCTTCAGTTGGGATTGCGCTTTATCCTGAGCATGGAGAGGATATCAAAGGGCTTTTGCGCAATGCTGATTTGGCGACTTATCATGCGAAAGCGCAGGGTCGAAATCGCTTTGAATTTTTCCATGATGCCTTGTGCGAAAAGGCTGACAATGAAGCAACCTTGATGATGCTGATGAATAAGGGATTGAAGAAAGACCAATTTTTCATGGTCTATCAATCCAAGCATTCTGCTCGCGATGGTCAGATGGTGGGAGCGGAGGCCTTGTTGCGCTGGCGTCTGGATGGTGAGACCGTTATCAGTCCTGCACAATTCATTCCCATTGCAGAAGAAACCGGTCAGATTTGTGAATTGGGTCATTTTGTTCTGAAATCGGTGTTTCAGCAACTCTCTATCTGGCAGTCAGTGGATCAGGCACCAGAAATTGTTTCGATCAATTTGTCCGGGCGTCAGTTGATGGCGGCTGGCTTTATGTATGATCTGGAAAATTTGCTGCAAGTCAGTGGTGTTGATCCGAAACGGATTGAATTTGAAATTACCGAGACATGGCTGATGGAAGATCCGGCTTATTCAGCCAAATTGCTAACACGGTTAAAAGAGCTTGGCTTTTCTTTGTCTATTGATGATTTTGGGGTTGCTTATTCCTCTATGAATTATCTGCGCCATTTCCCCATTGATACGCTCAAGATTGATCGCAGTTTCATCCGGGATATTCTGAGCGATAAAAGCGCGACGGCCATTATTTCTGCTATTATTGCCATGGGGCACAGCCTTGGCCTGAAAGTTTTGGCAGAAGGGGTGGAAACCAAGGAACAGCTTGAGTTGTTGTCCAATCTTGGATGTGATGACATTCAGGGCTATTATTTCTCCAAGCCTGTTGAGGCCCATCACCTTGTGCCCAAATCCGCTCCCAATGGCCTGCGCATTGCCTGATTTGTTTATGTCCTAATGCTATGCAAGTGTGATAGCTGGCTCAGGACTTTTACATCAGGCTCTAATACCAACGGTATAAGTTTGGTGCGCTCTCCATACTATCCCTATAGTAGGCCCGGCAGATCGGCCTTGATGTCTTTCATCAATATCAGGTCGCAGCGCATGGTTTCCCCTGTGTTGGTCAGCTCTAACTGGCCCACGGGCGTCGTGTTGTCCCACGCGAAACCATCCGTCAAAGCTTGCAGCAAAGCACTTTTATAGTCTGTGTCTTCATTCTGAAGGTGATCACCCTTGGTCTCCAAAGCGATGACCTCACCATCTTCACCGGCACGTTTAACGGCGAACAGGAAGTCAGGATAAATCCGCCCACGCCGCCAGCCCTGAAGGCCATAGGCCCCGACCGCGTTGCGGTGCCACCATTTGAGCGTGGATGCGTCATCCAGCATAACCGCAACCCGCTGCTCATCTTCGTTCAGTTCCGCCTTGTAGACCGGGGCAAATAGGTTCCGCTCAAGTGGTAGACCGTTCTTGTTTGCCAGCATGTCAGCGCCTTCTGGTTCGGTTGTTGTGATCGTCTTGGGCATATGCCAGTTCTGGCCATCGATACGAAGGCGGAAGTGGATCAGGCCGCTGGATAGATCATCTTTAAACTGCGCCTCAGAGCGTGCCAGACGCTCTTTGTCCAAGTCTTCACGTAACAAGCTGATGATGATGCCGGTCGCGGTGCCTATTTTGGCGTCATCGAAGCCACGGGCCTGCAAGGCCGTCAACAGATCGGCCACGATGGACCGTGCGACGAACGGGTTTGGCACAAGGTCTGATATCACCCGTGCAACGTAGGATGGATCAAAGGTGACGGCCTCGTGGCTTGCTGCAACCGGCTTGTTCTCAAGCAACTCATCACCATCATTGGCCAAACTGATCCGTTGAAGCTGCGATATGGCGGCTATCGGGTTCTCAGGAACGCGCCGGGCGGTGGGGGTTGGATCGTAGCCACGCCAGTCAAGCCGCGCCAACAGGTCGGTTTCATATTCAAACTCGCGCGGCTCTCCATCGCCCAGCCAAAGCACTTTGGGCAAGAAGATGTCCAGCTTCTCGAACTCTGGACGGCGTTTGATAGCCCGCGCGACGCGCGGAGTGGCCCCTGTATCGCCTGAGACGGCCAGAACCATGTCCCCTAGGCCATCGGCCTCTAATCCCTTCTTGATGGATGCCACAACGACGGCGGTGTCCGCATGGTGGGTGATGACATAGCATTCATCCAGCGGATCAACGCCAGTCTTGAGCGCATGTGGCTGGCGCAGGATGCGGCCAACAAGTTGGGTCATGGCCGACAGATTGGAAGACGCCGACAGGGAACACAGGACATAGGCAAACGGGCAGTCCCAGCCTTCCTGAAGCGCGGACTTGGTGACAATCACGCGCACGCGGTTCTTGTCACTCAGAAGGTCCAGGTTCTCAGGCTGGTTAAGGTCGTTCTTTTCTGCGGTCTTAATCGCTATCTCGGCTTCATCCAGCCCCGCCGTCAGCAACCATTCTTTCACATCCTCAGAGTGGATATGTTCACCGTCGCGTTGTTCTTTGCCGGTTCGCTCCACCTGCACCAGCATGATGGGTCGTATGTATCGCGTGGGGCCTTTCTCGGCGGTGAAGGCGCGTGCCGTAGCGTCCAGCTCATTGAGCTTGTCCAAGCCTGCTGTCAGCGTTGTGCGCCAATCAGTGCCCTGCCTTGGGTCAAGGTTCAGGGGCATCTTGATCATCTCTTCTTGATGAAGTTCGCGGCCCATGACCTCGACCAACAGATTGGCGAACCGTGCGGGTTTCGTATTGGTCGCCTTCACATCCTTGGGGGTTGCCGTCAGTTCCAGAACAAAGCACGGATTGAAACCGTAAAGCGTGTCATAGGCCAGTTGCGAGGTTGCTTTCTGCCCTTCATCCATCACCACCACAGGCCGGATCACGCGAAGGGCATTGCCAAGGCTATCCTTTACCATCGGGTAAAGATCGTCCTTGTAGCCGTCCAAGTTGGGCGTCTGCTTAAACGCTTTCCTGTGCGCCTGTTGCTCGCCTTCTGGTGGGAAGAACCCGTGCACATCGCCCCGGTCGCGGAACATGCGCAGGGTTTCCTTGTTCTCACGGTTGCCCGATTGCAGCATCAACACCATGACGCAAAGATGTGTCTCTACATCCACGGCATTCAGACGGTCACCCTTTTCCATGATCCTGGTGCGAAAGGCCGATGCGCGGTCCAGCACCTGCCGATAGGGGTGTTCGCGGTCTTTCAGGTGCTTGAGCGTCTGCGTGTAGATCGCTTCATTCGGCACGATCCACAGGACAAAGCCCGTGTTATGCCCCAGATATTTGGCAAGCACTTTGGAGACGCCATTGGTTGCCAGATAGGTCTTGCCACCGCCCGTGGGCACCTTCAACGTGACATTGGGCACCACGCGGCCCGTTCCATCATGACGCGGCGAGAAGGGTATATCAGCCCGTGACGCGGGCAGCTTGCCTGCCGTCTGCATTTTGCCCCATGCTGCCTCGGCAAAATCGGGAATGACCATGCCCTTGGCGGCATCGCCCAAGGTCTTTAGCGCCGTTTCCTGTTGGTCTGCAAGGGCTTTGGCGTCGGCAAGCTCTTTCAGATAGGTGTCCAGCGTGTCGAGAACGCGGGCCTGATAGTCAAGCTGGCGCATTAATCACGCTCCAATCGATAGAGGGCGAAGGGAAGAGGAGCAAACTCAACTGGAAGGCCTTGATCGGCCAGCATCTTCTGGCTGACATGACGGGCCGGGGCAAAGACAATGTGCCGGTCATCGGGGGCACCTTTGGCCACAGCACGGGCGAAGGACAGGTTCAGTGCTGCCTCGGGCGATTTGAGCCAATCCAGATCGGGCTTGTAGATCAGCCAGACATGGGTGCCCGCATGAGTGCCGAGATAAAACCGCCCTTCCTCCATCGTGCCTGCATCCAGCGGCTGGCTGGTGGCCATGTGGAAGAGGATGCGGCCCAATGCTTTCCAGTCCGGCAGGCTTTCGCCGGTCAGGATTGCGTCCAGCTCTATCGGGTCACCAAGGGTGCAATAGGTGAAGCTACCACCCAGCCCCTCGGCGCGGTTGGCCACCTTCTTTTCACCGGTCACAACCAGATGATCGTCTTTGACCGCCTTGGCTATTCTGTCGAACTCATGGCCATGCAGGTTTTCAATCGCGGTCACCTGATCGCGCAGCTTGTCCGCCTTGTCGATCTTGGACCAAGAGAGCTTTTCACGCAGCAACTCAGTCTTTTGCGTACCTTGGAAGTCATAGCCATTGATGACACGGCGGACACGTTCTGAAGTGACACTGGGAGCATAGTCCTCCATCTCAACAAGGATGAAGCGTCGGTTGCCTCCGTCTATTGCATTCTCTTGAAGCACAGCGTGTGCTGTGGTTGCTGATCCAGCGAAGCTATCTAAGACCACCGCATCTTGCTTGCCTTGGACACGCAAGATTTTGGAGATCAACTTTGAAGGCTTGGGAGTTGGGAATAGCTCAGAGGTTTGCAACTCTGGGAACAATCGTTTCAACTCATACTTGGCGTTTCGATTGTGCCCGGTTTCGTCCAAGTCGATCCAAAGCGTGGAGGGCGACAAGCCATCCTGATCAGCTAGGTATGTCTTTCGAAGAATGCCCCGTTCGCTCTCAGAGAAGGTGACTTCTCCGCTTTCAAGTTTTTCATCCATCAGCGCTTCGCTCCAGCGCCAACCATTCGACGGCGGCTCCAGCGTTCTGCCGTCTGGATGCTGGATGGTATAACGGAGGTTATCCCTTGGGTTTGGTGAGCTCAGGTTGCCGGGGAACCAAGGCCCCTTGGGGTCGTCGTCAGGGTTGGTGTAGTGGGCGTTGTTCTCTTCCCTCCGATCTAACTTAGCCGAAATCCAATCGGCATCTTTTGAAAAGAAGTAGAGTGTGTTGTGATCCACCGAGAACCGTTTAGCGTCGTTGTTCGAACTATCCGCGGATCGCCAAACTACCTCTGCCAAGAAACCGTCAACACCAAATATGTCCTCTAGCAAATGCCTAAGCCGGTGGGTCTCGTTGTCGTCGATGGAAACGCATAGCATGCCATCCTCAGCCAACAACTCATGCAGCAACTTCAGCCTTGGCCACATCATTGCGCACCATTTGTCGTGGCGCAGGCCGTCATCGATCCCAATAGGGTTTGCGGCCAGCCACTCCTTGATCATCGGGGCGTTGACGTTGTCGTTATAGGCCCAGCCTTCATTGCCGGTGTTATAGGGTGGGTCGATGAAAATGCAGTCCACCTTGCCCGCATACATAGGCAACAGCGCCTTGAGCGCGTGCAAATTGTCGCCCTGAATGATCAGGTTGCTATCAAGCGAAGGGTCGCCAATGCCTTTATCGCCATGCATTTCCAGCGGGCGGATTGGAACAGACAAATGGTGGTTGTAGACAAATTCTTTGCCTTTAAAGTTCAGCTCTGTCACGTCATCCTGCCCTTCACCCCTTTATGAACCGGGGTCAAATCACTTATTCTTTTATCAATCGATAAACCGTTGAACGACCCAAAGAAAGCTGTTTTGCTGTATCAGGCGGTTTTACCCCCTGTGACTTTAGCGCGAATAACTGATCCACTCTGTCTTGGGAAACCGGAGCGCGTCGCTTGTATTTGCCCGCAGCCTTGGTCTTGGCCTTGCTCTTGCTCTTGCTCTTGCTCTTGGCAATCCCCTCTCTTTGGCGAGAGGGCCAGCTCAGGATTTTTAAGTCAGGTACTGACAGACAAACCCATCTTGCCATAGTGTTAGAAAATCAAAAGCGTTAGAAAATCAAATTTGGTGTGCCAAAGGCAATCCAAATCTGTGTCAAAGCTGAGACCACGCCACATTTGCGCTTCTGCTATTTTTGTAAAAAATAACTGCAAAAGCGTAAAAACACAAAATGCTTGCGCAGGGTCTGTATTGTAACTTGTTGATTTTATTGGAAATTTTGGTAGCGGAGGAGGGACTTGAACCCCCGACACGCGGATTATGATTCCGCTGCTCTAACCAACTGAGCTACTCCGCCAGACCATATATGCGCTCTCTTGAGCGAGGCTGATGTGGCTTATAGGGTTCCCTATCCTGTCTGTCAAGCGAGGTTTGGGTGGGGCTGTGAGAATCCACCGCTTTGTGAATAATACCAAAAGCATGAAGGATTTTGTTGGGCTGAAGTGGTTGCCCCGATTGTCTTGGTGTTGTGATTTTATGCAGGGGCTGACAAATGTTGTGATCTGGGGTAAGCCATGATTGTGATTGTTTGACTGTCATCTTTGGCATAGGGGCCATTGAAGGGAAACGACTATATGTCCAGAGCACCGGGATCGAGCGGGGAGAAAACCCTTAAAGCCATTTATGAAGCCGGGATTGAGCTGATTTACCAGCATGGATATGAGGCGGTTTCCTTGCGGCAATTGGCGGGGGCAGTGGGGATACAGGCTGGGTCTCTTTATAATCATATTGCCTCCAAGCAGGATCTTTTGTTCAAGTTGCTGCATTCCATTGTGCTGGAGCTGAATGAGCAGTTGGATGAGGCGTTGGCCGATATTGACGACCCGGAAGAGGCGATGCGTGCTTTTGTGCGCTATCACATCACCTGGTATACGGCGCGCAAGCAAAAAGTCTTTATTGGCAATATGGAATTGCGCAGCTTGAAGGCGGAGAATTATACCAAGATTGTGGCCTTGCGCCGCCGCTATGAATTGCGTTTGAAAGACATTATTGATCAAGGGATTGAGCAAGGTTGCTGGTCCATGCCCGATAGCAGGATCTCGGCGCGGGCCTTGATTGCCATGTTAAGCGGTGTCTGTGGCTGGTATAATCCTGATGGCCAATATTCCATTGAAGAAATGGTCGACATTTATACCGAGATTGTTTTCAATGGGCTTGGTAAATCTTCTGGCGCTGCGTGAGGTGTGGCTTTGTTTGTGGCAGAAAGGCTGGCCGTAAGCCCAGTTTTTTATGGGCTTGTGTGAGCATCATCATAGCTTGTGTGGTGGTGCCAATGGTGGTGGCAAGGGCTGCGCCATATATGCCCCAGATCGGGATGAGCAACAGATTGAAACTGATATTGACGGCCATGGCGATGAAGGCTGATTTGGCGGATGATTTTTCTTCTCCCGCCATGTTGAGCAGATTTTGAACGGGGCCAGCCGCGCCCTGTATGACCAATCCAACGGATAGAATGGCGATGACCGGCAGGCCGTGATCATAATCGGGGCCAAACAAAGCCAGAATATAGGGTGCTGCTATTATGATCAATGCGGCTGTTGCCAGTGAGGGCCAGAGGGTCCAGTGGGTCATTTTGCGATAAAGGGCATTGATCTGCGCTATATCCGTTTGGGTGGCGAACAAATCGGCAAAGGGGCGGGCGGCGACCAGACTGGTGGCAAAATGGATATAGGCGACCAATGCCAGTGTTTTGACCGAGGCATAATAGATGGCGATTGGTTCTGGGCCGAGCAAAAGGCCCAGCAAGATGATATCGGCATTGATGGTGATGAGATAAAATCCATCCAGTAGCACCAAGGGTCCTGCTGTTTTGAACCAATGCCTTGCCTGTTCAGGGCGGGCTTTTTTGATCTTTGTTTCAGGGCCCCATTCTGCTTTCAGGGCCTTGTTTGCCCCAATCACTTGTATGATGGTTGCCAGAGCTGTGGCAAGCAAGGCCGCTTGCATGGCGGTGGTGGCTGTTGTTGGCAAGCCGGATATGCTGGCGATGATAAGGCCAAGCGCCACCAGCAAAGGGCGCAGAATGAAGGAGGGCAAAAGCGCGGTCAAAATGCGCGAGCGGGCCAAGGCGGCCCCTTCGTAAATTTCTCCCAAGGCGAAAAGCGGCAAGCAGGCCATGCCAAGATAGATGGGCCAAAGCTGCGTTTGGTCCAGCCAGTTTGAGAAGAGATAGGTACCAGACAGGCCAAGGATGGCAAAAAGAGAGGCAAAGCCAAGGGCTGTATCGCGGGCCGTGATCACAAAGGTGCGGGCTGTTTCTGTCTGTGCCTTGATGCTATAGCCGGGCAGAAAACGCAAAATGGCTGTGTTGAAGCCCATACAGGCACATTGGCTGAGCATGATGACCCAAACCCATACCAAGGCATAAAGGCCATACTCTTTTTGCCCCAAGAGCCGGGCCAACAGGATTTGCACAAGATAGAGCAAACCAGCCCCGGCCAGACGAATGGCAAAGGCCAGCATGGCTTGCTGCTTCATTGCCTTGTTCTGGGCCTTGTTCTGGGCCTTGTTCTGGGCCTTGTCCTGTGCCTTGTCCCGGTTGGGTGGCGCATTTTTCTTGGCTTTGTGTGATGTCATGCTGATTGGATGATGTTGGTTGTCTTTGGGCCCATTCATTTTGCTATCCTGATTTTAACAGCAAAGCTTTAATGTCTGGTTGTTTTATGGTCGGGCATGATATGCAGATTTATGCTAGGTTGAGAGTTCATATTTTTTTCGCTTTCGGTCTTTCTGTGCTGCTCAATTTCAGCGTTGCAAAACTTTGAAAATCAACCAGATTTCCGGCAGTTTTGCGCCTTGAACTCAAACAGCACAGAAAGACCGAAAGCGAAAAGAATATGAGTCCTCAACCTATGGCGGCGGGCGTGAGAAAAGGAAACCGGATTATGGCGCAGACACAGCTTAATTTTGTTCAAATGGGGCCCAAAACTGGCGACTTGGTGGTGTTCATTCATGGCTTTGCGGGGGATTTGACCGGCTGGGGCAATTTACAGGTTGGGCTGTCTTCTTCCCTTCGCTCTGTTGCTTTTGATTTGCCCGGTCATGGTGGCTCGCTTGCCTATCCGCATGAGTGCAATGCCATGGTGGCGGCCAAGGCGATTTTGGCAGATCTTGAGGCTTTGGGAGAGCGGCGGGTGCATTTGGTCGGCCATTCTTTAGGCGGCGCGGTTGCAACATTGATGGGCTTTAAACAGCCGGAGCTTGTGGCCTCCCTGACCTTGTTGGCACCGGGGGGATTTGGGCCCGAAATCAACCATACTTTGCTGCGCCATTATGCAAAGGCGCGGGATGTTGAGCAGATCCATATTTTGTTGGAACAATTTTTTGGTTGGGACTTTGATGTGCCCAAAAGTCTGGCCGAGCATGTGGCGACTTTTCGTCAGACGCCGGGGGCTTTGGAAGCGGTTCAGGCAACGGCGGACGCTATTTTGGATGGAAAGGGTCAAAAATGTTTGCCAACGGCGCAATTGGCGAGTTTTTCCTGTCCGGTGAAAGTGATTTGGGGCACACAGGACCGGGTTTTGCCGACACGCCAAAGCCATAAATTGCCGGGTTTGGTTGCAACCCATGTGTTTGAAGGGGTTGGGCATATGCCCCATCTTGAATGCGCGCGCGAGGTGTTGGCGCTGATCCGGCAAAATGTTGCGGCTGGTCAATGATTAAGAGATTGTTAATTGTGAAAGTCGGTTTTGCAGGATATTACGCTCTTACTGTTTTGATTTGAGACATTTTGCCTGCTTTTTGCCTTAAATGATGTTAAGACTTTGTTTGGCTTTTGCTGAGCTGTCTTTGGATTGTCTTTTGGGTTGTTAGGCTCAGGCCCCATTCATTTGGCCTATTCTGCGCGTGCAATTTTGTGCAAGGACAAGGAGGAAAATTGCGACAATGTGGTTCATTTTCAAGATTTTACGATGCATTTCCTTGCACAAAACTGCTTCGCCCTTCGGGTTTGTCTTGAAGCATCTATCTATCGAACCAAGAGTGTTAAGCCGGGAGCTACCCTTATTTCGCTCTTGTTTCTTCTATCTGAATATTTCAAGACAAACAGACTAGAGCATAGACTTATACATGAATGTGTCCTGAGCCCAGACCCTGATTGGGATCCTTGTATGGTGTGCGGCTTGACGAGTGGATTTTAGAGACAGGTAAAGAGGTGTCGATCATGGAAGAGCAGAAAAAAGCCTCGCCAAAGCGTAGCTTGAAGCGGGCTGTTCGTGAGGTGCGCCTGAAAGATGTGGATCAGGACAGCGTTGTGGTTGAGCTGGGAGATACGGAACGGGCCAGACTTGAGCTTCTTGATGAGGCGTTGGAAGAGGTGCGTGCCGAATTGCCGGAGGATATGGAACAGGCGCTTTTGCGCATTGTGCCGGGGTCCAAGCCGCGCTTTTGGGTCGATCTTCTTGGCTTTGTCGAAATGGGGCGGGACAAACGCCATTATCGCTTTGTCAAAGATACACGCATGGGCCGAGTGCTGATCAAAGAGAGCCATGATGTTGAGATCATGGCCGATTGTGTGACGCATTATTTGGCCCGTCGGATCATTGAGCGGGAAAAAGCGCTTGAGAGTGACGATTTGATGGACAAGCTTGGAAATGTGGCAGCGGAACCTGCGGCAGATCTTGTTGCCTCACAGGCTGGGACTGGGGCTGGGACTGGGACTGGGGCTGGGGCTGGGGCTGGGGCTGAGGTCCGTAAAAATGGCGGCAGTGGATTGCTGACATTTTTGATTGGTGTTTTGTTCGGTGTTGCCGGGTTGCTGGCTTATGCCTGGTATGCGCCATCGCCATTTTGATGTCATAGCAATGAGACATGCAGCAGGTCTTTGATTGGGTCTCCCGGTTTGCTAAACCCGCGCTGTTGCATCACGCAGTGCCAGTTGCCAGCCTCGCCTGAAATATGAAAGAGATTATAGGCAGAAGCTGGTTTATGACCACCCGGATTTTGTGAGGCACTGGGCACGCAAATGACCGGCACCTCTGTCTCAGGCCCTTTGATGGTGGTGCGGGTGTTCAAATGGGTGTGGCCGTGCAAAATCAAGTCTGCCCCATGTTGCTGTATCACGCGTCTGAACAGGGATGCCCCAATCAGGCGTTTGTGCCAGTGGGTTGCTTTGGGCGCGGGGGGATGATGGATCATCACCACGCGGAATAATCCCTGATTTTTTGCATGAATGAGCTGCTCTGCCAATCGTTGCGCCTGGTTGCTGCGGAAATAGCCCGTTGCCATCAAGGGCATGGTTGCACGGGCAGAATTGACGCCGATCAGGGCAAGGGGGCCGCGTGTGCGCATGGTGGGAAAATTGATGTGGTTGGCCAGATGCTGGTCTGATGCCATATAATCCAGCCAGCTTTGTTCGGCCTTTAAGCGAGAGCCGGGCACATAGGCATCATGATTGCCCTGTACAACGGATATCCAGTCTGCCGCTCCAAGGCTTTGCAGCCATTTTTGAGCATTGAGAATTTCCTGTGGCAGCGCCAGATTGACCAAATCGCCGGTGATTGCGAGATGATCTGGCTGTTTGGCCTTTAAATCTGCGATCAAGTCATCCAGAACAGATGTGGTCATGACCCCTTTTCGGTTTCTGCGCCAATTGACATAACCAAAGATACGTTTGTTGGCCAATTGCAGGCCAGATGGCTCTGGTAAAGGGCCTAAATGGGGGTCGGATATATGAGCAAGCGTAAACATGGTTCTGCGATTACCCTTTTGGGGCCAATGCGTCCAGTTTTCTTTTGCCGGGTTGCACATTTACAGGGAGATGCGGCTCAATTTGCCGGGGGTTTTATAGCTGGATTTTTAGAAGATGGTGACCAGTTGGCAGAGAGGCAGATTATGCTGGGAGGATCATAATCGTGTCCAGGTCCCAAAAGCTGGATGGGACAGGGCCATTGTTTGGGGGAGGATGGCCCTAAAATCTGTCCAACTGGTCATCATTTCGTGATGTGGAGGGCTCCACATCTTAAGGAATACAAGGCGCGTCTTTTTAAAAAGTCTGCATCTTTTCGAAAAGGGCCAAGCTTCCTCTTCTGGCCGGTTACACCACGTTTTCCGGCCAAAATTCTTGTCACCTTATCCAGTGGCTATCTGCCACCGCGATATGGTTTAGTTCATTGGGTTCAACAAAGTGTTGACGACACGACGGTCGGTCATGTCAATCGCTGGGCGCCAATGGAACCGTTCTGCTTTGCGTGCTTTTTTAAAAAATTTCATCATAACCGCATCTCCTGCTATCAGGACCGTGCCGATGAGTGTGTCGGCATATTGAAAAAAGTTGGTGTCTTATTCCCAATTTTCAACAAATTGTGTAGTGCTAATTTCGCAAAGCTTTCATGCTGAAATTGCATAGGTCAAAACATATAATGATTTTAAGACACTTGGCTCGAAAAGGGTGGTCTTTGCCACTGCCAACACGCTTGTTGCGGCTTGGTATCTGGCTGCGGGCGCGGTTCAATGGCGTGAGCCTTGGGGTGCGGCTGATTGTTCAAGATGAAGCAGGGCGCATTTTGTTGGTGCGTCACAGCTATGTCAAAGGCTGGTTTTTGCCCGGTGGCGGTGTCACGCCCGGGGAGGCGCCGATGCAGGCGGCAAAACGCGAATTGCTGGAAGAGACGGGCATTGAGGCGTTGAGTATGCCTGACTTGTTTGGATGTTATTTGAGCAATCGCGCCAATATTCGCGATTATATTCTGTGTTATCGTATTGCGCATTGGCGGCGTGGGCGGGATGGCGTGGATTTGCAAGATGGTGAGATTGCGGAAAGTGGCTTTTTTGATTTGCGCGCTTTGCCTGAAGGGATCAGCGTTGCCACACAAAACCGGCTTGAGGAATTGATGGGGACGCGAGGACGTGCAGATCATTGGTGATGGTGTATTCTGCTTTTAAAGTCATTATAACAGCATAATATTTTGAAAAATAAATTTGAATATTATAAAATATTACATAGACAGTTTCTGACTCTTTGTGTTAGGGGATTTTGTTCTTATTAGTCAGGTCATGCGCATGTTGCGACGATAAAGATATATCCAGTCTGTTTGTCCCAATGATCGGGGGGCTTATCACTGTCTTGTGTGATAGGGTCTGATTGTTGTGCGACATCTTCTCTTCTCGATTGAGAGCCTTTTTCCTTTTATCTTCTATCATGATGCCCGCTTGCAGGGTTTGAGATCTTGTCATGTGCCAGCCAGAGTTTCAGCTACAGCCTGAATTGCCGCTTCATTTTGATGCCATTGAACATTTGCATGAGGAGGCATTTGGTCCCGGTCGCTTTGCCCGCACAGCCTTTCGTGTGCGCGAGTCGGTTGGTTCTTTGCCACAATTGAGCTTTGTGGCGCTCAACCAAGGGCATTTGGCGGGATCGGTGCGTTTGTCTCCTGTGCGCATTGGGGCTTGCAAAGCCTTGCTTTTGGGGCCTTTGGCAGTGCATCCGGCTTTCAAACATAAGGGTGCGGGCGGATTGTTGATGAAAAAGGCCATAGAGACTGCGAAAAACCTGCCCTTTTGCGCCATTTTGTTGGTTGGGGATTATGATTATTATAAGCGTTTTGGGTTTGAGCGGGTGCCAATGGGCAGCATGAGTTTGCCCGGCCCTGTTGATCCGGCGCGTTTGCTGCTTTTGCCTTTGAGGGAAGAGGTTGAGGCTTGCAAGGGTCTTGTGCGAGCGGATCCATCCGCCTTGGGATAAGGCAATGGCTTGTTTGCCGGGTTGGTGTTTCCTATAGTGATTGGACAAGATTAATCCGGGACGAGATTTTATGAGTGAGACAGACAAGCAGGGATCTTTGGATTCCGCCCCTATGACAGACATGCCAGATGGGCTGAAGGCCTTGATGAGCCGGGCGGGTAAGGAGAAGGGTATGCCGCCGGTGCATTTGTGGAATCCTGATTTTTGCGGGGATCTGGATATGCGCATTGCCTCTGACGGGACATGGTTTTATCTGGGTTCTCCCATTGGCCGCGAGGCCTTGGTGCGTTTGTTTGCTTCTGTTTTGCGCAAAGATGACGATGGCAAGACCTATCTGGTGACGCCGGTGGAGAAAATCGGTATCATTGTTGAAGATGCACATTTTCAGGCTGTGGAAATGGCCAGCAAGCCATCAGATGCCGGGGATATTTTGACCTTTCGAACCAATGTGGGTGATTTGGTTTTGGTTGATCAGGACCATCCCTTTCGTTTTGAGCTGGAAGACGGCACGGCTGGTCTGAAAGCCTATATCTCTGTGCGGGGCAATCTGGAAGCGCGTCTGACGCGGGCCTTGATGTATGATTTGGTGGAGCTGGCAAACGAGGGGACGGGCGCGCATCAAGGGCAGTTTGGGGTGATGAGCGCCGGGCTTTTCTATCCCATTTGTTCGATGGAGGCGCTGAATGCCTTTGAGGCGGCGCTTGCATGAGCTCTGCCCTTTTGTCCGATTTGCAAAACAGAACCCGTCACCCGCTTTTTTCTGCCAATGGATTTCGGGATTTGGCACAGGCGGTCTTGCCCCAAACAGCCGATCAAGAGGGGGGAGTGTCGGGGCAAGATCAGGCACCGATCAAGGATCTGGCTTGGCATGAAGGCGAGGTTTTGCAGTTAAAGGATGCCGCTGTTCTGATTGGGGTGGTGGATCGGGGAGAGGATGCAACCATTTTGCTGACCCAGCGCACCAATCATTTGCCCTCTCACGCCGGACAAATTGCTTTTCCCGGTGGCAAAGTGGATGAGGGCGATAGCAGTGTGATCAGCACGGCCCTGCGAGAGACGGACGAGGAAACGGGTATATCAGAAGAGTTTATCGAGCCTTTTGGGCAATTGCGGCCTTATATTTCTTCGACGGGCTATCGGATTTTTCCTGTCTTGTCTGTTGTCCGGCCAGGCTTTACGCCTCGTCCCAATCCAGGAGAAGTGTCGGATATTTTTGAAGTGCCTTTGCACTTTTTGATGGATCCGGCCAATCATTTGCAAAAAAGTGCAGAATGGCGCGGAAAAATGCGCGGATATTTTGCAATGCCTTATGAGCAATACTATATCTGGGGCGTAACAGCAGGTATTCTGCGCAATTTATATGAAACGGTTTATCGCTTATGATCCGCATTGTTATCACCCAGATCTTGCTCTTTTTGCTGCCCTTTCTGGCTTATGCTGCCTATTTGTTTTTGACAAAGAGATTGCATCGCAAGGTCTGGATTGATGCGCCGCGTTATTGGTTGGTGGTTGCGGGTTTTTTGTGCAGTTTGATTGGTTTTTCTGTGCTGGCCCTGATCAATAACAATCCAACCGGGGGCGTTTATGTGCCTGCCCATTATAAAGATGGTAAGCTGATTCCCGGTCAGATCATTGAAAAGCCGGTTGATGAGATTGCCGCGCCTGACAAGGCAAAGACGTCTGACACTCAGTGAGGCTTTTATGATGTCCGATGTTGATGTGCGTCAGGATGAGCATTTTGCCTGGCGGTTTGATCCTTGCTTGATTTCCCTTTTTTGTGCGCTGAATGTTGATGGCGACGAGATGCGTGTGGTCGGAGGGGCGGTTCGCAATTCTGTGTTGGGGTTGGCGGTTGGCGATATTGATTGCGCGACCACGGCTTTGCCCGAGCAGACGATGGAGCGAGGCGCACAAGCCGGTTTCAGGGTCATTGCAACGGGTTTGGACCATGGCACACTTACCTTGGTCAAAGAGGGCCGGGCTTTTGAAGTGACCAGCTTGCGCGCTGATGTGCAAACGGATGGTCGCCATGCTGTGGTTGCCTTTGGGCGGGATTGGCAGATGGATGCTGCCCGACGTGATTTTACCATGAATGCGCTTTATCTGGATGCCGAGGGTCAGATTCATGATCCTTTGGGGTCTGGTCTTTGTGATGTTAAAGCGCGTTCTGTGCGGTTCATTGGTCAGGCCCATGCGCGGATCGAAGAAGATTATTTGCGCATTTTGCGCTTCTTTCGGTTTTTTGCCCAATATGGCCACAGCTATGGCAAGGACGATTATGAGGCCTGCATTGCCCTGCAACGCGGTTTGCAAAGCTTGTCGGCAGAGCGCATTGGGGGGGAAATGATCAAGCTGGTGCAAGGTGATGATGCTGTGCCAGCGCTCACAGCCATGCTGCATGGGGGGCTGTTGCCCCATGTATCGCTGGCTGTGCCGATGGTCAGGCGCTTTGCGTTCTATTTGCAAAGGGCCAAAGCCTTGGGGGTTGAGCCTTCGCTTGTCGGGCGTTTGATGGCGCTTTTTGGCCATAGTCGGGAAAGTCTGGATGCCTTGATGCTGGCATGGCGACAGCCCAACCGGCTGCGCGATGCCTTGCGCCAGTCTATGCAATTTTCAGATGCATTGGATGCGAAGACGTTGGGCAATGCTGATCTGACGCTCCTAAAGCGTTGGAGCTATTTATATGGCAAGGATGTGGTTCTGGATTGTCTGTGCCTGCATGAGGGGGGGCGTGATGTTGGGGCTTTCTCAGGTTTGGTTCAGGCCTTGCAAAGTTGGGAGCGGCCTGTTTTTGCGCTGACAGGCAAAGATTTGATCAAAGCCGGTGTGAAGCCGGGGCCACAATTGGGCCAATATTTATCTGATTGTGAAAGGCGCTGGATTGAAAGTGAGTTTCGTCTTGGCAAAAGTGATTTGCTTCATGCCGTTGGTATAAGCATTTGAGGATTTGTAATATGCGGCCAGATTTGGTGATTTTTGATTGTGATGGGGTTCTGGTGGACAGTGAGATTGTGTCCAATCAGGTGTTGATTGACAATCTGGCAGGCTATGGCTTGGAGATGGATCTGACACAGGCAATGGATTTGTTTGTCGGTGGCACAATGGGTGGGGTGGAAGCCAAGGCCCGTGACTTGGGCGCGCAATTGCCTGATGAGCGGCCAGATCAGTGGATTGATGAAGTCTATGCCCAGACCTATGCGCGTTTGAAGCAGGGAGTGGACGTGGTTGCAGGCATCCCTTGGCTCCTGGATGATTTGGACGCGGCTGGCATTGGCTATTGTGTGGCTTCCAATGGTTCTGACGACAAGATGAAGATTACGCTGGGGCAGAATGGGCTTTGGGAGCGTTTTGATGGCAAACGATTTTCTGCCCATAGCCTTGGTGTGGCCAAGCCGGATCCGGATCTGTTTTTGCTGGCCGCCCAACATATGGGAGCAAAGCCCGATCAATGCATTGTGGTGGAAGACAGCGTGAATGGCGTGTTGGCGGCCAAGCGGGCCGGGATGCGCTGTTTTGGATATGTGCCTGCCGGCCATGGTGGTCATGAGGGGGGGAATGGGGCGGCCTTGACCGCCCATGATGCGCATATTTTTGATGATATGGCGCAGCTCCTGCCCTTGATCGAGGGTCTTTAGGGTTTGATTTAAAAGTCTCGTATCGAGATTTTTAAGGCCATTTGACCACGGGTGGCATGGAAGACAGGATGGAGGCAACATTGCCGCCTGTTTTCAGGCCAAAGATTGTGCCGCGATCATGGAGCAGGTTAAACTCCACATAGCGCCCTCTGCGAATGAGCTGCTCTTCGCGTTGTTCTGGTGTCCAGTCTTTTGTGACATTGCGGCGCACCAGTTCGGGATAGATGGCGGCAAAGGCGCGTCCTACATCTTGGGTGAAGGCAAAATCGGCGTCCCAATTGCCGGAATTGTGGCGGTCATAAAAGATGCCGCCAATGCCTCTTGGTTCATCGCGATGGGGCAGATGAAAATAATGGTCGCACCACTCTTTATAATGGGAATAATCGGCCACATCATGGGCATTACAAGGGGCTTGCATGGCTTTGTGAAAGGCGATGCTGTCTGCATCTTCTTGCGTGCGGCGGGCATTCAGCACGGGTGTTAGGTCTGCCCCCCCGCCAAACCATTGGCGGGTGGTGACGACCATGCGGGTATTCATATGCACAGCCGGGACATTGGGGTTGCAAGGATGGGCAATGAGAGAAATGCCCGAAGCCCAGAAACGTGGATCGTCTGAGGCACCGGGAATCTGGTCGCGAAATTGCGGTGAAAATTCTCCATGCACGGTTGAAACATGCACGCCGACTTTTTCAAAGACGCGGCCTTTCATCAGGGACATGACGCCGCCACCGCCTTTTGCGCCGCTATGGTCTGTTCGCTCCCACGGGGTGCGCTCAAATCGGCCCGGTTGCTGGTCACTGTTGGGGCCGGTTAGCTCATTCTCCAGTGTTTCAAATGCATGGCAAATATCATCGCGCAAATGCGCAAACCAATCGCTGGCTTTGGCTTTTTTATCGTCCAGCTGATCGGGCAGACAATCGGGCAGGGTGTAAAGACCGAAAGATTGGGTCATGAGGGAAAGGCTTTCAATTGACGCAAGGCTTCTGAGGCAAGCATTGCGGTGGAAATGGCAAGATTAAGCGAGCGTTCACCTTCGCGCATGGGAATGGTGATGCGAGCATCGGCCCGTTCATGCACTTCATCGGGCACGCCAACCGATTCTCGACCAAAGAGAAGGATGTCGTTGCTCTGATAGCTGATGTCCAAGAAAGGCTTGCTGGCCTTGGTGGTTGCCAGAACCAGACGTTTTTCCTGCTGCTCTGCCCAGCTCACAAAATGAGACCAGGAGAGATGTTTGGTATAAGTGGAGCGATCCAGATAATCCATGCCAGCGCGCCGCAACGTGCGGTCATTCAGTGCAAAGCCGCAGGGCTCTATGATATGGACATGCAAATTCAGGCAGGCGGCCATGCGCAGGATGGTGCCGGTATTTTGGGGAATGTCTGGTTGGTAAAGCGCGATTGCGATTTGGCTTTTGGAGGCTGTCTCAGTCATGCTTTTCGTTCATTATGTCTGCTCGTTGGCATAAGAGCCCGATTTAAAAGTACAGAGCCGGCCCACTCCCCCTCCCAAACCACCCGTCATGGTCCCCTCGTGGGCGGTTTGGGAGGGGGAGTGGGCCGGATATACGCCTAAAAGTCTCAAACAGCGACTTTATAAATCGGGCACTAAGATGTGGCCCAGTTTGTGGGCAAAGGCAATGACAATTTTGCACTCGTATATGGCGCTCTTTATTTGTGCAAATTTATCACAGGCTTGGGAAGAAACGATCGGATTGCATTTCATTGGTCTGTTTTTTCGCCAATGGTGATAATCTGAACGGCTGTTTGAGTCTCTTTCCTTGCAGTGTGACCAAATGGCACCAAAGCCAGCTTTCTGTCTGCTCTGGTTTTTCTCTCTTAATTTCTATGCTGGATCCAAGTGATGTTTTCCTATTTTGAAAAACTGGTGAACCCGTTTGCCGAGGATGGTTTGGAACAACCGCCCACACGCTTTTGGGCTTTTTGTTGGCATTATACCAAGCCAGTGGCCCCCTATATGGTGGTTATGTCGCTGTTAAGTGCGATTATCGCCATCATCGAGGTTGCGCTCTATGGCTATGTCGGAGATCTGATTGACTGGATTTCGACCACGGAGCGGGCGCAATTTTTTGATCTCCATGGCTCAGACCTGATCTGGATGGGCATTGTTTTGTTGCTGGTTTTCCCTGTGCTGGAATTTGTTTGGCAATTTTTGTTTCATCAGACCATCATTGGCAATTATCCCATGTCCATTCGTTGGCGGGTGCATCGCTATTTGTTGCGTCAGTCGATGACCTTTTATCAGGATGAATTTGCCGGTCGGGTGGCGCAAAAGCTGATGCAAACGGCTCTGGCTGTGCGCGAGGTTATTTCGCGCATTGCGGATGTGTTTGTGTTTGTTGGTGTTTATTTTATCTCGGCGCTTGTGTTGGTGGGCGAGACAAAATGGCAGATGGCGGCTCCTTTGGCTCTGTGGCTTGTGGCCTATGTGGGCACCCTGTTTTATTTTGTGCCCAAATTGCGCGATATTTCCAGCAAACAGGCCGATGCACGCTCTACCATGATGGGCAATATTGTCGATGCCTATTCCAACATTTCTGTTGTGAAGCTTTTCTCTCATGCCGAGCGCGAAGAGGCCTATGCCCGTCGATCCATGGACGGCTTTATGGGGACGGTTCATGGCCAGATGCGTCTGGTGACCAAATTGCAGATCTGTTTGAAAACAATCAATCAATTGCTGCTGGCTGCTACCATCATTGTTTCTATTCATTATTGGCAGGGGGACGTTGTCGGGCCGGGCGAGATTGCGGTTGTCACAGGTCTGGTTTTGCGTTTGCGGGGCATGTCGGAATGGATTTTGTGGGAAGTGGGCGGCTTGTTCGAGAATGTCGGCACTGTCCAGGATGGGATTAAGACCATTGCCCAGCCGCAAATTGTTCTGGATCGTGCTGATGCCAAAAAGCTTACGGTGAGCAAGGGCGAGATTGTCTTTGATCAGGTCTCTTTCAATTATGGCAAGGATGAGCCGGTGATTGATGGTTTGAGCCTCTCGATCAAGCCGGGCGAGAAGGTTGGGCTTGTTGGGCGCTCAGGGGCCGGTAAATCGACTTTGATCAATCTTTTGTTGCGCTTTTATGATCTGGACAAAGGCAAAATCTGTGTTGATGGCCAAGAGGTGCGCGCCATTGGGCAAGACAGCTTGCGTTCGCAAATCGGGGTGGTGACGCAGGATACCTCGCTTTTGCATCGCTCGGTTTTGGACAATATTGTCTATGGTCGGGAAGGGGCGGATATGGAGCAAGCCATTGAAGCGGCCAAACGGGCGCAGGCGCTTGACTTCATTGAGGGTCTGGTTGATGCCCATGGCAATAAGGGCTTTGAGGCGCAAGTGGGCGAGCGCGGGGTAAAATTGTCTGGCGGTCAGCGGCAGCGAATCGCTATTGCCCGTGTCTTGTTGAAAAATGCCCCAATCCTTATTTTGGATGAAGCAACGTCTGCGCTCGATTCAGAGGTGGAAGCGGCCATTCAGGACAGCTTGGATGAGCTGATGGAGGGCAAGACGGTTGTGGCGATTGCCCATCGTTTGTCGACCATTGCCAGCATGGATCGGTTGATTGTGATGGAAGAGGGCAAGATTATCGAGCAGGGAAGCCATGAAGATTTGCTGGCGCAAGGGGGGCTTTATGCCTCATTATGGCAGCGTCAATCTGGTGGATTCATTGGATAAATCAGGATTTTCCCTTATCCTCTTCGGTTGTGTTTATTGCTTGTCATTCTCTGTGATGCCGCCTTGCCTGCAAGATTTTGCTCTCGTAAGGCGGCGTCTTTTGTCTTGATCTTCGCGCAATATGTGTCTTGGCGTCTGGGGGGTGGTTTTGGGCTGTGCAAGACTGTTGGTTTATGGCTTGCTCTTGTGCTCTTACAACCATTGTGTGAGCTTCTTTTTGCGACAAATGGCCCAACTTTCAATGGTCAGGCTGGACAAGCGCACTTTTCAATGCAAAAAGAGATCCGCAAAGTTTCATCTTGTATGGAACTGACTGAATTGGCTCGTCTGCCATTGAGGGGTCTGTGACCTTCCCTCCAAGAAGTGTGCAGATTAGGTTGATGGGCTGTGAATAGGACACTGGTTTCGAGAGGACCTAGCCTTGGCTACCAGCGAAAAGGCAGAACCAACCCGTCGCGACTTTTTGTATATTGCGACTGGAGCGTTTGGGGCCGTTGGCGCAGCTGCGCTTGCTTGGCCATTTATCGACCAGATGAATCCAGATGCTTCCGCACTGGCGCTTGCTTCCATTGAGGTGGACCTTTCTTCTTTGGAAGAAGGACAGAGCATGACCGCCAAATGGCGCGGCAAGCCGGTTTTCATCCGGTATCGTACAGCAAAAGAAATTGAAGAGGCGAAAGCCGTCGATGTTGCGAGCTTGATTGATCCGCAGACCGACGAAGAGCGTACCAAGCCTGGTAAAGAACATTTTCTTGTTCAGATCGGTATTTGTACCCATCTTGGTTGTGTGCCTCTGGGCGAAGCGGGCGAGTATGATGGCTGGTTCTGTCCGTGCCATGGCTCGCATTATGATACTGCGGGACGTATTCGCAAGGGACCGGCTCCATTGAATCTTGAGCTGCCGCCTTACGATTTCATTTCCGATACTGTCATTAAAATCGGCTAACGTCCGACAAGACCTCTAAGGAGACCAGTCATGAGCGGACATTCTACTTTTCAGCCGCAAAATGGCATTGTTAAATGGATGGAACGTCGCCTGCCAATCATTGGCTTGGCGCATTCTTCCTTTGTTGCCTATCCTGTACCTAAAAACCTGAATTATTGGTGGACCTTTGGTGGCATTCTGGCCTTTTGCCTGATGGCCCAGATCATCACCGGTATTGTTCTGGTTATGCATTATGCCCCCAATACGGCGATTGCCTTTGCTTCTGTCGAGCATATCATGCGCGATGTGAACTGGGGCTGGATGCTGCGCTATTTGCACGCCAATGGCGCATCCATGTTCTTTATCGCTGTTTATATCCATATCATGCGCGGCCTTTATTATGGCTCCTACAAGGAGCCTCGCGAGGTTGTGTGGATTTTGGGTGTTGTCATCTTCCTGTTGATGATGGCGACCGGCTTTATGGGTTACGTTCTGCCTTGGGGACAGATGTCCTTCTGGGGTGCAACCGTGATTACAAACCTGTTCTCGGCTTTCCCGATTGTTGGGGATCCAATCGTTGAATTGTTGTGGGGCGGGTTTGCGGTTGATAATCCAACTTTGAACCGTTTCTTCTCGCTGCATTATTTGCTTCCCTTCATGCTGGCTGCCATTGTTGGCTTGCATATCTGGGCTTTCCATGAAGCAGGCAACAACAACCCGACCGGTGTTGAGCCAAAAGATGCGCAGGATAGCGTTGCTTTCACGCCTTATTACACCATCAAAGATCTGTATGCGATTGTGCTGTTCATGATCTTCTTTGTATGGATGGCGTTCATGGTGCCAAACTTCCTTGGCCACCCTGACAATTATATCCCTGCTGATCCGTTGGTGACCCCTGCGCATATTGTGCCTGAATGGTACTTCCTGCCATTCTATGCCATTTTGCGTGCGGTGCCTGACAAGCTGGGCGGTGTGTTGCTGATGTTTGGTGCGATTGCTGTGTTGTTCGTTTTGCCTTGGCTGGATACATCCAAGGTGCGCTCCAACACCTATCGCCCATTGGGTAAGCAATTCTTCTGGATTTTCGTCTTTGTTTGTATTGCTTTGGGCTATCTTGGTGCCAAGCCTGCCGAAGGCGGATATGTGATCGCGTCTCGTATCGCTACCGTTTGGTATTTTGCTCACTTCCTGGTCATTCTGCCTGTTCTTGGGCTGATCGAGAAGCCAAAGCCATTGCCAAATTCGATTTCCGAGGCAGTTTTGGCTAAAAAAGGCGGTTCTGCCGCTGCGGCCGAATAACGAGCGAGGAAAGGGAAACCGATGATTACGCTGACCAAAAATACGGTTTGCGCGCTCGTTGCAGCTTGTGCACTGGCAGTTTCTGCTGGCGGTGCCATGGCTGCGGGTGGCGGCAAACATTATGACAAGCAGGACTGGTCTTTCTCTGGTCCTTTGGGCAAATATGACAAGGCGCAGTTGCAGCGCGGTTTTCAGGTTTACAAGGAAGTTTGTGCTTCCTGTCATTCCTTGGAATATGTTGCCTTCCGTAACTTGGGTGAAGAAGGGGCGCTTGGCTATAGCGCTGATCAGATCAAAGCCTTGGCTGCGGAATATGAAGTGGAAGATGGCCCGGATGATGAAGGGGAAATGTTCACCCGTCCGGCCAAGCCATTTGACCGCTTCCCATCGCCTTATCCAAATGACAATGCGGCAAAATCTGCCAATGGCGGCGCTTTGCCACCTGATTTGTCTTTGATTGCCAAGGCCCGTGCTGGTTCCATGGGGCCAGATACCGGTATCGAACCTTTGACGGATCTTGTCCGTATGGTTTGGCACACGGTTACAGCCTATCAGGAATATGGCCCGGATTATCTTTATGCGCTGTTGACCGGCTATGAAGAGCCACCAGAAGGGGTTGATGTTGGGGATCTCAATTATAACCCGAAATTCCTGAGCGGCGATGCCTTGGCTATGGCGCCACCATTGGATGATGAATTGGTGGAATATAGCGATGGCTCTCCAATGACCACAGAGCAATATGCCAAAGACGTTTCTGCTTTCTTGATGTGGGCAGCTGAGCCCAAGCTGGAAGAGCGCAAGCGCGTTGGCCTTAATGCTCTGATCTTCTTGGCGATTTTTGCAGGCTTGCTGTATTTCACCAAGAAGCGTGTTTGGTCTGATGTTGACCATTAGGATATGATGGTTATATCATTGTGACAGACAGGAAAAGGGCTCTTTGCGAGCCCTTTTTTTATGGGTATGACCATGGCATGATTTTGGCTGATCCATGTTTGGATTTTGCGATGAGAAGAAAAGGACTCTCTTATGAGTGACGCTGCCTTGATCGATTTGAAAGAAACGATCCGTTCCATTCCCGATTATCCCAAAACAGGCATTATCTTTCGGGATATTTCGACCTTGATTGCCAATGGTCCCGCTTTTCGTCAGGCCGTGCGTCAATTAGCCGAGCCGTTTCTTGATCAAAAGATTGATAAGATTGTTGGCATTGAGGCCCGGGGCTTTATTTTTGGCGGCGCGGTTGCGGATCTTTTGGGGGTTGGCTTTGTGCCCATTCGCAAACAGGGCAAGCTGCCGGGGGCGGTTGTCGGTCAGGATTATGAGCTTGAATATGGGGTAGACCGGATTGAGCTGCATAAGGATGCGATTGCGCCGGGTGAGCGTGTTTTGTTGCTTGATGATCTGATTGCCACCGGGGGAACGGCCAGTGCGGGTGTTGATTTGCTCGCTCATGTGGGCGCACAGCTTGTTGCCACTGCTTTTGTCATTGATTTGCCCGATCTAAAAGGGGCGGATCTGCTGCGGGGCAAGGGTGTGATGGTGCATAGTCTGGTTGCCTTTGAGGGTTTGTAGGCTTTCGCTGGGTGCCAGTGATGGTGCCAGTGATGGTACCAGTGATGGTGTGAATGCAAAGGGGGAATGCATATGGTGCAGGCCTGTTTGGAACACTTATATCCTGCCTTGTCCAAATTGGAGCCAGAGGCAAAGGCTCTCCTCTCTGCCCATTCTTTGTCTTTTGTGATTGAAAAGGGCAGCGAGATTTTTGCGCCCGGTCAACAATGCCGGGGCTATTTGTTGTTGAGCCGTGGACTTGTGCGTGTGCAATCGGTGTCTCGTGAGGGCAGGGAGGCTTTGCTCTATCGTGTCTCTCCCGGTGAAATCTGCATTCAGACCAGCCTTAGCTTGCTTGGCGAAGAGAGTTATTCTGCCGAGGCGATTGCCGAAGAAGAGATTGAAGGGATTGTGCTTGACCCGATAGGGTTTGATCATCTCTTGGCGCTGTCAGCTATCTTTCGCAAATTTGTCTTTTCTTCGATTTCCAAGCGTTTGAAGGATATGACCCAAACCGTTGAGCGGATTGCTTTTGAACCGATTGATGTGCGTTTGGCGGATGTTTTGTTGATGCGGCAAAATGAGGCTGGGCGGGTGCAAGCCACGCATCTGGATTTGGCACGCGATTTGGGGACAGCGCGTGAAGTTGTCTCGCGCCATTTGGAGCGCTTGTCCCATAAAGGCATTGTGAAAACCAGCCGCGGTGTGGTGCAGATTCTGGATAGGGATTTTTTGCAACGCCAGTGCCAGCCGTAACTTTGCTCTTTTGTGACTTGATCACCGGACTTTTGTTCCTGTCTGTTTTATCTTCCTTTTAGTGTTTCGTGCTGTCTTTCATGCTGGGGTTTAGAGATTTTACCGTCATGTGCGATAGCCATAAAAGGAGTTTTATGATGGTTGCAAATGTTGGTGGTCTTGACCGCATTCTTCGTATCGCTGTTGGTCTTATTCTGATTACGCTGGTATTTGTTGGGCCACAGACCCCTTGGGGCTGGATTGGTGTTGTGCCATTGGCAACGGGTTTGTTCAAATTCTGCCCATTCTATCCCTTGCTGGGGCTTAATACTTGCCCTGCAAAAGATGATGCATAGAGCTAGAGCATTTTGAATAACGACGTGTTTATTGAAAATGTTCTATTTGAATGCATGTCCAGTGTGTGGCAAGGCAGTGCTACTGCCTCGCTGTTTCACTTCTTTGCATCCTTGGCTTTTTTCCAGAATGGTTCGATATATCCAGCCATGATGCATCCATAGGGATCAATATAATCTTCGATCTTGGCAAGGTCATATTTTTTGATTTGCTCAACAACGAGGGATGCTTTTTTGTAGCTGGAGGGCAGTTCCGAGATATCGATTTTGTTTTCAAAAAAGCGGATATCAAGCCCTTTGGTTTCTTCTGCTAACAAATGCTCTGGATTTTTGGTTGCATTGCGGCGCTTATGCTCGGAGCGCGAATAATTGCGCCCTGCACCATGGGGTGAGAAGCCAAGGGCATTGGCATTGTCTTTGCCACGAACCACCAAAACCGGTTCTACCATATTGAGCGGAATAAGGGTCAAGCCTGTTGCATCATCGGCATAGGCATCCCAAGCCGGGGTTGCGCCTTTGCCATGATAAAAGAGGCCATTTCGTTCAAAGACAAAATTATGCTCATTCCAGAAACGGCGGTTTAGTGTTGCGCCCAGAGCATCTGTTGTTGCTTGATGGATGACGCTATGATTGACTTTTGTCCATTGACGAATGAGCTGCAATGCCTGCCAATAGGCGTCTCCTTCTTCGCTATCCATGGGAATCCATGCATTTTGCTTCAGCGTCTGGGGAGAGAGGTTTTTGCGAAACTTCTCTGCCATCTGCATCCCCGCCTTATAGAGCAGTGCACCGGGGCCGCGCGAGCCGTGGTGGGTAACCATGGCTGTTTTTCCGGTTTTGCGCGATACACCGACAAATAGGAAATGATTGCCATCGCCTTGGGTTCCCAAATGCTCTTGCGCGGCGCGCAAAATTTTTGGATTGCTCAAAAAGAGATTGCCGCGAAACTGATCATACAAATCCAAAGGCATGGTGAAGCGCTTGCCATTTTCACGGCCTCCATTCCCAAAATGAGTGGCCAAATGAGCGCTATCCAGCACCTCTTTGGGGTCTGCATCGTCAAACTCAGACATCATAACAGAGCAGCAAATATCTGCGCTATGCATACCCGGATGGATGGCATTGCGTGCAGCCACAACACCGCCAACGGGAATGGTGCCCAGCGGCCCGGCGGGGCATGCATCGGGCATAATCGCGCCCGCTTCAATGGTGGGTGTGCGCATCAGCTCGGCCATATGGTGTTTTACGGCGTCAAGATTTGCAAGTTCATCTTTGTTTTCAGCATCAATATTGATGTGAAAAGCCTTGGCCCCTAACGCATCCAACGCAATAGCGGGGGCTGGTTTGTAGCGATCGAGTAATGCCTGCACGGCTTGCAATGTCTGGCCTTCTTCCAGAGCCTTTTGTCCATGGCGAAGGGCCGCGCCAAATGCCTCGCCGGGCACATGCCCCCAGGATTTCAAAAGATCGCTGGTTAATTTTTGCGGTTCCATCTTGCTCATTTTGTGGTCTTTCAAATGTGTTTGCAGACAGGTGGCAAGGGTGAAGAAGCTTGGATGATCTTGCCCGTGTCTAGAGTATTTTGAATAAACACGTCGTTATTCAAAATGCTTCAGTCTTTTTTCTAAGTATAATTTGTTCGAAAATCGCACACACTTTTCGGAAAATATGCTCTAATACCAACGGCATAAAATCCGGTCATATGGGGTAATCTTTCATGCCGTTGGTATAAATCATCTGGTATAGGCAACAAAGCTCCTTTGGCATTCGCCTGTCTGCTAGGATGTAAACTCATAAATGTGATGTATTTGGCGCTTAGTTTGATTGACAGTGCAGGGGAAAAAAAGGAAAATGTGAAAATTCATTATCTGGTTGAATATATTGATAAATTTAAAGATTTGACTTTTTTGTCTCCTTAATATTCTATATTTATAGATAAGATTTTATAGATTTAGATAATATGATGAAAAAGAATGTCGTTATTGGCTTTTTGGGCACGCAGCTGGATGCAGGCAAAAAGCACCGTTGGCGGCCCTCTGTTGCCGTTACCCAGCATGGCAGCTTCCCTGTTCACCGGGTTGAGCTGCTCCATGATGAAGGTTGGTCCCGGCTGGCAGAGCGTGTGAAATGCGACATTGAGGAGGCAAGCCCGGCCACAGAGGTGTGGCTGCAAGAGGTCAATCTGAAAGACCCTTGGGATTTTCAGGAGGTTTATGGGGCGCTTTTTGACTTTTCGCGCAATTATGGCTTTGATGAAGAGCGTGAGGATTATCACATTCATTTGACCACTGGCACTCATGTTGCCCAGATTTGCTGGTTTTTGCTTGCTGAATCCCGCCATATTCCAGCCAGATTGATCCAGACATTGCCGCCCCGTCGGGACGATACGCATATTGATGGCGATTACACCATCGTTGATCTGGACCTATCGCGCTATAACGCGCTCCAGCAACGCTTTGACCTTGTCAGTGATGAGCATACTGCCTTGCTCAAAGCTGGTATCGAGACCAAGAATGATGCCTTTAATGGCTTGATAGACCGTATAGAGCTGGTTTCCATCCATTCCGATGCGCCGATGCTGCTTTTGGGGGCCACGGGCACAGGCAAAAGTGAGCTTGCCAAGCGCATTTATCAGCTCAAACTGCAAAATAGGCGGGTCAAGGGGCGTTTGGTTCATGTCAATTGCTCTACCTTGCGTGGTGATCGGGCGCTTTCTAGCCTGTTTGGCCACAGGCGCGGGGCAATGGGGCAGGGCAGTTCAGAGCGACGCGGGCTGCTGCGAGAGGCCGATGGAGGCGTTCTCTTTCTTGACGAGATCAACGAGCTGGGGCTGGATGAACAGGCCATGATCTTGCATGCTGTTGAGACGGGCCAATTTTGGCCACTGGGTTCGGACTATGAGATTTCCAGCCGCTTTCACTTGATTGCAGGCATGAATGAAGATCCCGGCAAATTGGTGTCAGAGGGCAAGTTTCGCCCCGATCTTTATGCAAGGCTCAATCTTTGGACCTTCTGTTTGCCATCCCTTGTTGATCGGCGCGATGATATTGAACCCAATATGGATTATGAGCTGGGTCGGACCGAGCAATTGCTGGGCACCCGCTATGGCTTTAATGCCGATGCGCGAAAGACTTATCTGGATTTTGCTATATCCCCCGCAACCCCATGGCCAGGCAATTTTAGGGATTTGGGTGCCTCAATCCAGCGCCTTTGCACCCTTGCTCCACGGGCGCGCATTACACAAAGCATGGTGGAGCAGGAAATTAAGACCCTAACCCAGCAATGGCAGGGTGCGCATCGTGATGAAGATGATTTGCTGTTGCGCGCCTTGCTTGGGAAACGGGCAGAGGAGATTGATCCATTCGACAAAGCGCAACTGGCATTTGTCATTCGCACTTGCCAGACAAGCCCAACACTCAGCGCCGCAGGCCGTACATTGTTTGCCGTATCGCGCAAAACCAAAGCCAGCCAAAACGACGCTGACCGCCTAAAAAAATACCTATCCCGCCATGGCTTGAGCTGGAGCGATTTGGCGTGACTATGTGGGGCTTTGGGGTGCAGGAAGGCGGTTTTATACCAACGGCATTAAAATTGACCCATAGGATGCCTTGAAATGGTTTACTGAGAAGGTATCTTTCATGCTGTTGGTATGAATGTGATCCATTGATGGATTGAAATGAAAGGCTATGAAGATTGCCGTGCTGATATTTTTCATTCTGATCCTGTTGATCCTTTCCGCGCTCTTCTTTTGGCGTATGATGGATCATCGTGTGGATCGTGCGGAAAAGGAGAGATTGCTGGCGCTGGGATCCGTGCGGCCAGCAGTTTTTTCAAAGGTGATGGTCGAAGAGTTGCCGGAGCCAGCAAGACGGTATTTTTGTTTCACAATCAAAGAGGGAACGCCTCTTCATAGGGTTGCTGAGATTTCCATGCGCGGTCAATTTTCAATAGGCAGTAAAGAGGCCCCGGCTTATATGCCGATGAGGGCCGAGCAGGTTTTGGCTGCGCCTGAAGGCTTTGTCTGGAAGATGTCTTGCGGGTCCATGATCAAGAGAATTTCGGGATCTGACAGCGCCAATTGGACGCGCTTTTGGCTTGGCGGGATTGTTCCGGTTGCCAGAGCGGGGGGAACGAAGGACCATAACCGATCTGGCTTTGCTCGTTATCTTGCGGAGGCTATTTTTTGGACACCTGCGGCTGTTTTGCCCGGGCCGGGCATTGTGTGGGATGCGGTCGATGCGCAGACAGCACGCCTTACTGTGGAGCATAATGGGATGCGTCAATCCATTGATGTGAGGATTGATAAAGAGGGTCGCCCGGTGCAAATCGGGATGCAACGCTGGAGCAATGCCAACAAAGATAAAGACTATCGCCTTCAATCTTTTGGAGGATATATGTCGGACTTTCGCACTTTTGATGGCTTTGTTTTGCCGAGCCATGTCGAGGCAGGCAATTTGATTGGAACGGACGCCTATTTTCCTTTCTTCATAGCCGACGTCACCGATATCCGTTTTTTATAGAAAAATATGCTCTAGCAAATGCATCACATTGATGAGTCTATGTCCTAATTTAGACCTCTTAACCGTCGGCTTGCCTGTTTGTCGCGCGATGTATCTGACAGCCAGATGCCAAGAAGCCGCTTACGAATGTTGCTATGATTGATGCGGCAGGTTTGGCGGCCATTGAGCAAAAAGCTAACGCTGTTTTTGCCCTGCGGTATGGCGACAAACCGATCACGGGCTTTGACCGCTTTAAAACAGCCATTCAGTTTGGTTTCTATGCTTTTATGGTCCGCTTGTTTGCCTTCCACTCGCTCTAATTCGGAAAGAGAGGCGCTGACCAGACGCTTGCGGCTAAAGCTGCGTTTGTAGGTCAGCTCCAGCGCAAAAGGGCGTTGCCAGCGAAAGGGCGTGCCCTTTTCGGTGAACAGAGCGGCTGAATAAAGCCGCAAGCCCAAAAAGCGGGCATCCACTTGGCCAATTTTATCAGGCGCAGAGAGGCGGGCCTGAATGTCTGGTGCGATTGAGCTGGCGTGGCTTTCCTTGCTGATGATAAGGGGTGAGAGGATGAGCGCCATGAGCAAGATAAGATGTTGTGCTTTGGTTGCTATGTTTGTCATGCTCCCGCCTCATTCATTTTGTGTGCGCCTTCATGTTTTCCTTACGCATGCTAATCGGGGCTGGATCAGCGCTGGCCTTGTCTTCTATGGCAAAGAGCAGCAGTGCAAGGGCGGCGAGTTTTAGTGCACAAGGCACAATGGCATAGAGAAAGCTCAAAGCTGTCAGGGCGCTCTCAGTTTTGGGCCCATCAATGGCAAAGCCTGCCCAAGCCAGCATGGGCAAAACCAGCCCGGCGGCAAGGGCGAGAGAGGCTTTGCCGCAGAAATTCCAAAAGCCAAAGGCAAGAGCGGGGCTGATTTTGGCATGGCTTTGATAGCGTGAAAAAAGGGCTGGCAGGAGCATCATATCTGCCCCCAATGCGGCCCCTGATGCAATGCAAACCAGCGCAAAATACGCAAGATCGCCAGTGCTTAAGCTGAATGCCCAAATGAAGCTGAGCATAGCCAGACCCATGCCTGCGGCCAATGTTTTGCGTGCGCCAAAGTGTTTTGCTGCAAGCCGCCAAAGCGGGGTGGAAAGGGCTGCGCAGACAAAAAACAGCACCAGAAAAAGCCCCGCATGGTCTGGTGCTTGCAAGCGGAATTGCACAAAGAACACAAAAAGGGTTGAGGTGACCGCAACCGGCAGGGCATTTAAAAAAGCCAACAGCAAAAAGACGCGCATTTGCCGTTGGCGAAAAAGAGGGGCAAGGGACGGCATGACAAAGCGCACGGGCTGCCATTGCCCGCGCATGGAAAGAGCAGCCAGAGTAAGAGCGATTGCGACGAAAATTGCAAAGCCCCGATAGCCATTGCCCGGCAGCAAAAAAGGCAAAAGGCAAGCAAGGCTGATGCCCAAAAGCGTGCCCAATTCGCGCCATGTGGCCACACGCACATGGCCATCAGAGGCCCCACGCTCGACCCCATCGGCGTAAATCAGGATCGATAAAAGCGAAAAACCGGTAAAGGCCAAAGCCAGACATGTGGCAATCCAGAGCAATGGCGCGGTTGGTGCGGGGATGGCAAATAACCCCACCATGCCGATTGCCAGCACCAAGCAAGCGCTAAGAGCAAGCGCATTCAGCCTTTTGGTTTGTCGGGACAAGAGCCAGCCGAGCAAGGGGTCTTGCACAAAATCGAGCAATCGTAAGGCCAGCAACAGCCCACCCAAAGCTTGTAAGCTTATGCCATAGTCCAGCGCCAAAAAGGCGGGCAGGTGGATATATAAAGGCAAACCACACAGCGCCACAGCGCCGGCAAAAAGCGCATATCGAGGCAAAGAAAGAAAGCTTTTATCTGGCATGCTTTTATCTGGCATGCTTTTATCTGGCATGTTTTTATCTGACATGCTTTTATCTGACATGGGCAAGCCACCCTTATAAGGATGTGAGGCTGTGTTTATGCTGTTGGTATTATGCTTTAGTCTTTGTTTCTAAGCATATTTTTGTCCGAAAACCGCACACACTTTTCGAAAAATATGCTCTATCTTACGATTGGTGATGGCGGCTGGATTGGTTGGTCTGTGCCTTGAGGCCATAAATAAACTCAGTATCTCTACCAGCATCCCCCAGCGCCAAGGCCGGGTTTTGACCGGCCTTTTTGTTTGTTTTGTGCTGTTTACAGCTCCCCGGCTCAGATCTTTTGCATTAGGTAATAAGCGCCTCTGGAGATTTTTTTGTCTATGTGGGCTTGTGTGCTGGGCATGAGCATCATCAGCCCCTTCTTATTGGGGGCTTTGTAGATTTGGGTTTTGTCTTTGGCGATTGTTTCGCCCGGTTTGAGGGCTTCAAAGCTTGAATAGTCTTTTTTGAATTTGAAAGATGCATGATCGCCGACCATGACTCGTTCCAGCACTTTATATTGCGGTGGTTTTTTGAATTTGATCGGCTTTTTGGGGGTGATCAGGCCAAAGTGAGAGAGGATGGAGAGCAGTGTTTGTTCGGCCATGTCGATGGAGCTTTGGGCTTCATGCCGTCCGGCTTCGACCACCACGGCGGGGATGCCTTGGTTGCAGAGCCATTCGATTAAAGTGCCTTTGACAATGCCGCTCCAGCCAAAGATTTGGGGCATGGGACAGAGTGAGGTCATTTCCTTTGTTCCAGGAAAGCTCACCGTGAAGGGATGGGGCGTTTCACTGGTGGTGGAGTGAAAGTCAATCACCTGATCAAGGCCGAGTTTGGGCAGCTTTTGGGCGAGATATTGAGCGCGTTTCAAATCTTGCTTGGGGTTTTTCTTGTTCAATTGTTTGGTTGTGAACATGCGGTTCATGTCCGCGCTCACATAACGTCTGCCAAGCAAGGCTGCATTGGGGTTGCCATCAATCAGCACAAGGGTTCCGCGCTCTATCTCATAATTTGACAAGACGCGATGCACCGCCTTGCGGCCACATAATTCGTTGCCATGCACATTGCAGACTATGCCAATCACTGGGCCAATGACTGGCCCTTTCTTTTTGGCAATAAGGCGCACAATGCCTTGTCCCGCCACTTCTGATTTCATGGTCATGGTCAGTCTCCGGTTTTGTATCACTTGTCCGATTTAAAAGCCTCGGAATGAGGCTTTTAGGCTACATTTCCAGCCCTCTCCCCCACCCAACCACCCACTAGGGTACCATGACCGGTGGTTGGGTGGGGGAGAGGGCTAGGCCAAGGACGCTTAAGTCAGGCTCTTAAAAGAGCATTTTGGCGGCTTTAACGGCTTGCACTGAAGGGCGTTTTTCCATTTCTGCCATCAGGGTCAGCAATTTGGGAAAGCGCGAAAGATCCACCCCATCGCCTGTTGCCCATGTTGAGATCATATAAAGATAAGGGTCTGCGAGGGAGAAAGTCTCTCCCAATATAAAGGGGCCTTTGATGAGGTTTTTCTCTACATAGTCGCAAGAGGCTGTCATGGTTTGGGAGACTTTGGCGCGCATATCTTCCCAGCTTGCCTCTTTATCGGCCCATCGGGAGCCGCGCAATTTGTGGGCGTGGTTCACATGCATGGTGGAAGCAAAATAGAACATGGCTTCGCGCATTTTGGCGCTGGCAAGCACGTCAGATGGCACAAGGCCTTTTTGTGGGGCAAGGCTATGGATATAGTCCAAAATAGCGCCAGTTTCCGTCAAGGGGCCATGCTCGGTCACCAATGTGGGAACGCGCCCTTTGGGATTGAGGCTGGCATAAGGCTCGCTCATTTGCTCGGATGCGGCAAAATTGACGGGTTTGGTGCAATAGTCCAAGCCGCTTTCTTCCAGCGCGATGGCAATTGCGATGGAAATGGTGTTTGGCGCAAAATATAATTCAAGCAAGGTGCCTTCCCCTTATGATGATGATCTGGTTAATCTTTCATGCCATTGGTATAAGTGCTGGATATGCTCGGTGCCGATGCCGCAGCATCCGCCAATGAGGCTTGCCCCTGCTTTGACCCAGATTTCTGCCCATTTCAGATAGGATGGGGCGTCCAGCTCTTCTCGGATTTGGGCAAGGCTTTCATTGGCCGCTCCCTCGCGTGGTTTTGGCGCAAAGCCATTGGCATAGACCCCCAGCGGAATGGAAGAGTTGCTTTGGGCAAGGCTTTTGCGGGCTGTGAGGATGGCGTCTTCCATCACTTCTGGCAGGGAGCAATTGAACAAAAGGGCGTTGGCTCCCAGCGTTGCTGCAAGCTCGCTTGCCTCTTTCACGCTTTCGCCAGAGCGCAATTGAGGGTTGGGGGGGTGGCCTTCATCACGCAGGCTACAGGATATCCAAAGGGGTTTGTCACTTTGGGCGACAGCTTGCGCCGTTATGCGCATTTCTTCAAGGCTGCTCATGGTTTCTGCCAGCCAGATATCGACATAGGGTTCCAGGCTTTTGACCAAAATACTCAAAATATGACGGGCGGCCTCTGGCTCGAAACGCTCTGGCAGGTAAGAGCCGCAGGCAGGGGGCAGGCAGCCTGCCACTTTGACCTCTTTTCCTTGGGCTGTCTTTGACCCTGCGCTTTTTGTGTTGGCATCGTTTGCTGCCTCGCGTGCCAGCTTGCCAGAGAGAGCGGCCAGCTCTGCCCCTCTTGTATCGAATAATTCTTGCCCGATATGGAACGGAATGACGGCATAATTGGCCGTCGTTGCAATGCTGGCTCCTGCCTCAAAAAAGGCCTGATGGGTGCGCTTGACCGCGTCTGGCTTGGTCATTAAAGCCTCAGCTGACCAGTGAGGCTGTTTTACTTCTGCCCCAAAGCGCGTTAATTCACGGCCCAAGCCGCCATCAAGAATGGTTATTTTGCCCATCAATTGTCCAGTTTCTTTTCCAGTCTTCCAAGTGTCTTTGGCTGTATATCTTACAAAGATTTCTTACGGGAAAGAAGCAGGGGGCGAAAAGAAAAATGCAATGAAAAACAGGGGCGGCGGGTTTCATGCCGTTGGCATTAAGCTTTTGCGTGCCCACCCCACCAGTCGCTTTTTTGAGGGGACTTGTGAGCTGATGGGATGGGCGCGGGTTAATCTTTCATGCCGTTGGTATTAGAATTTGCCGTTTTTATGGGCCATTTGGGCGGGGATGGGGGAGACTACGTCCCAATGTTCGACGATTTTCCCCTTTTCTACGCGCCAGAGGTCGAAAAAGGCCCAAGGTTTGCCGCCCATTGTGGCGTCGGTGGCCACGAAGACGAAATTGCCCTCTGCCACAGCAAATTGTGGCTCGAATTTGGTGATGACCTGCCCTTGATCGGCAAAGGCTTTGATGGCGGCTTGTAGCCCGGCCAGTCCATCGGCAATAGAGGGGTTATGCTGCATATAGACTTTGGGGTCCATATATTTGGTGACATTTTGCGGGGCGGCACCGCCCAGCACATCACGGACAAAGCCCAGCACAAGCTCTTTGTTTTCTTCTGTTTTATCGCGGTCGATGATTTTTGTTGCGCCATCTGTCATGCCGCGACCGGACATGGTTTTGTCTGGCACTGCTTGCAGATTGTCCCAATGTTCTACGACTTTGCCATCCTTGACGCGAAAAATATCAAAAGCGGCGAGGGAGGGCGCACCAAAAGCATCAGCATTTTCATAAGTGTTATGCAGCACCACCATGTCGCCTTCTGTAATGACGCGGTGGGTTGTCACGCGCATGCCTGATTTTTCGACAATGGGAATTAAGGTGGCAAGGCCGTCTGCTCCGGTCTGTATCTGTGGGTTATGCTGGATATAGCCAGGGCTGACCATCTCTTTTGCTGCTTGCGGGTCATGGTCCACAAAGGCTGCCATGAAAAGGGCTAAAACCAGTTCTTTGGGTGTCATAATATTATCCTTCTTTAAGCCATACTTTTTTAGCGCTGCTGTTTAAAGCTGTCGTTGGTTGCGTTTGGCTATATAGTATGAATTTGCTACCACATATCAATTACGTACTTTAAAATAACTTGGTATGGTCAAAGATACTCTATTGAAAATCAAATACTTGTCAGAATTGATATCAGTTGCTACTGTGGAATAAGTATTGATTAGCTACTGGATTCTCTCATGTTGCCCATCGGTGTGGCCAATAAGGCCGAAGCGTCAAATTGTTGTATTCGCTCTGTGTTGTCCAATGTGACGGGCAAATGGCGGATGATTATTATTTTGGCTTTGGAAGATGAGCCAAAGCGCTTTGGCGATTTAAAGCGCTGTATTGGCGATGTGACCCAAAGCGTGCTGACTGAGAATTTGCGCGCGCTTCAGCGTGATGGCTATCTCACCCGTGACGTGGATCCGGGGCCGCCTGTTGCCGTCTCTTATGGCTTAACGCCTCTGGGCCGTGATTTGCTCTGTAACCTCAAGCCCCTGGTCTATTGGTCGCACGAGCAAATGAACGTGGTCAAAGAAGCCCGCCTGACTTACGACCGCGCTTTGCAGGATTGAGGCCTGCGAGACGAAAAGATGCATCAGATTTATGAGTTTGCGTCCTCAACCTAAAAGTTGACATGGTTTGCGCTCTGTCTTAAATATCCGTTATGACGGAACCATTTGACGATATACTGACACGCCTCCCTGCGAGGTTGAAAGAAGCCCGGCGTAAAAAAGGGCTTTCCTTGGATGCCATTGCCAAGTTGAGCGGTGTGTCGCGGTCTATGGTGAGTCAAATTGAGCGCGGAGAGAGCAGCCCAACCATTTCTACCCTTTGGAATTTGATGCGGGCTTTGCAGATTGATTTTGCGGGTTTACTGGATGAAACCAACGAGCAGGATCAAATCGATATTCTGCGTGTGAGTGATGTTCCGGCCATTGACAATATGGGGAAAGGCTGTCGGATTTTGATTTTATCTCCGCCCGAAGAAGCGGGTGGGCATGAAGTTTATGACATTCAATTGGCCGACCATGGGTCGCTGCAAAGCCAGCCCCATGCACGTGGAACGCGGGAACAACTCATCGTTTTAGAAGGTGCTGTGAGCATCCAGTCTGGCACTGTTTCCGAAAATTTGG
>JAOXSH010000058.1 GCA_025800145.1 Cohaesibacter sp. | reverse complement strand
GGGACGCAGCAACGACGATTTGATCGCCTATGAAACCGCGTGGCGCTCAAGTGCTATTGGCAAGGATCTTTGCAAGGTTCGCAATGTCAAACCGCTTTGGTCCAAGCTGGGTACGGTGCTTGGCGTCTCCCTTGGTGGTCTTGATATGTGGTGCAATACCCTGTTTAACTGGTCGCCTTTTGGCACGTTGAAGCATGGCAAATCTGATGCCACAAGCACCTTGCCAGCGGCACAATGCAAAAAAATTGACTATCCAAAACCCGATGGGGAAGTCTCCTTTGATCGCCTGTCCTCGGTCTTTTTGTCTTCGACCAATCATGAAGAAGACCAGCCGATCCATCTGATGCTCAGCGATGAGGCTTTGCAGAAGTCTTCTGAGTATGATGTCTATGCCGGTCTTTCCAACCACTTCTGCCCTGCAGGGGTTTATGAATGGATGGAAGATGACGCCAATCCGGGTGAGGTCAAATATGTGATCAATGCCCAGAACTGCGTCCACTGCAAGACCTGTGACATCAAGGATCCGAACGGCAACATCACATGGACTACACCGGAAGGCATGGGTGGCCCGAACTATCCGAACATGTAGGATTGATATAACCCTATTTCGCTCAAGGTGAAAATCTCGCCAGATAGAGAGATCATAAACAAACTGTCATCGATTTTTCAAACGGGTCTCAAATATGGCCAGTGTTTAAACTTGAACTAAAAGAGGGAAGAATGGCTACTTCAGTTGCCAGAAACTTTATTTCACAAACCGCAGCGAATGAAGCAGTTCAGGCTGCTTTGGCATATGCAATTGAGAACAGATGGAATATTGCTGCATTTGTTGTTGATCCAGGTGGTCACATGCTGGCCGCAGGGCGATTGGATATGACACCGCCAGTAGTTTCAGATTTTGCTTTTGACAAAGCCCGAACAGCGGTTCTGGGTCGTCCAACTCGTGATTTTGCCTCTCGCATGCTGTCCAACCCGGAGCTGAATCTGGGTTTGGTAAATCGTCCGAAGCTGTGTGCATGGGAAGGTGGTATTCCGATTTTTGAGGACGGCATCCTGATTGGCGCAATTGGTGTTTCAGGTGCTGCTGGATCAGAAGATACTGAATGCGCTAAGGCTGCAATCAGCGTTCTTGGGTTGCAGGCATAAATGCGCCTACCACACCGTTCGAAACACAAAATAGGTTAGCGACTGATCCGAATTGCTTGGTTGAAATATAAGCATTCGGGGACAGTTAGGTATTTGGGACCTGTACGTTTTAGTTCCGTTTGGAGTGTCCATTAATCGCATCAGACGCGAATAATAGCAAGGATCATAACGTGCTATGATCTTGCTTCTATCCTTATGTCTTGCGAAGGGTATTCTCGATCCTATATCTTTGATTACAGAATGTTGCGTGCCATTAGCGACTGTCATACCCCTTGTCTACGAACAAAAACTTGGCCCCAGGTAGGGCAGGATAGTTAATTTTGGCAACAAAAGGATCGGCAATCTGACCGGCTGTCAGAGCCTGAAATAACGGTTTATCTCTGGGATTGATCACAGCGCAGAGCTAGGAGTTCAACCATTTCTTGTTGCGGTCAATGTGACGAGAAACAGCCTTTTTCCAGAGAGCAAACAGTCAAGCGCACCTTACGCTAGGTGCTGTCAATCCGGATATCTCAGCATCACCATCTATCCCTGTCACGTTATTGATTGTTCTACCCAAGCATACCCAGACGGTAATAGCGTGCGAAGCGATTATATGGCGTCTGTCCTGGCGTCGCACCTGCGTAGTTCATTACGGATCACATGAAGGTCTATCTATAGGTGAGACACCACGAGACAGAGAAAAGTGAGAGGGTATCGAAGCAAATTCCCCCCCATGACCGGGTTGTTATCCGATTGTGATTGAGCAATAGCTCCTTATTCCTGCCGACACACTGAACTAGCGATGTGACATTTGATTTGCCAAGCTTCTAACGGAACAGTATTAGGCTAGGTTTCTAGTGCCCAAATTTGGGCACGTTTATCAATAATTTAATAGTCTAAATCCTGTATCGATCAGCTTTCTGTTTTTTGAGAAACAAGCGCCAGACCAGCACGAAAGCGATTTACCACATCCGTGACAAGCGCCAAGTCGTCGGTGGTTGTTTCATCTTTCTGGTCGTTTTTCAACAAACCAATAACTAGCTCACGGTGGTCGTTACCAACAACAGGGCATAAAATCACTGGTTGACGTAGTCCATCATCATCGACAAGATCATATCGCCCCGAAGTCAAAGGTTTGATCACATCCAAAAAGTGGTAAAGCCCTGACTTGGTTGGTTTATTGAACCGGCAACCTAGACCAATGGAGTAAAGGCCCAACTGAATGTCGCCGTTGGCAACGAAACCCAAAAACCCAGTTTGACGCGTCTGGATGCGTATAAAACGCAAAATTGGCTCTGCAAGCACTTCAATATCTTGAATGTCCCACGCCTTGTTGGCCAATCTCAAGGATTCCGGACCAATCATAAACCGGCCTTGCATGTCTCTAGAAATCAATCGCAATTTTTCCATGAGTGCGATCTGCCGATATGCAGTAGATTGTGGAATGCCTGTAATTTGGGCCAACTTGTAAGGTGTATCGATCTCACGAGACCGCGCGGCGTCAAGCAAATATTCAAAGCGATCGATAGATTTGTGGTAGGAGTTTTTTTGACTTGAAGTCATTAAGTACCACTACCCCGCAGCGCCACACCTTGAGATAAAATTACATCATCTGCTAAATCCCACCTCACATACTTCTCAGCAATAACATCAGCCTTAATACTGCGGGTTTCAGCCCCTCTGGGCAGAATTGCTGCTACTGGGACTTCAATACGTCTCGGCAAACTGTGACCCTCCAACAGTGAGACAGCAACATCAATCGCTTTACTACCCATGGCAGCAGGGAAATCGAACGCGCAGAAAGAAATCTTTTGCTTCAGCGCCAATCGGAACATCCCATTTATATCGCCACCAGTATGGGGCGGGATAATCTCTTTTGCATCCATAAAAGCCCTGATTGATCCAACGCCTTGTAGACCACTGTCGCACCAAACCCCATGCGGAGCTGAACGGTATACTTTCAACAAATTCCGCGATGCTTCATAACCACCGTTAGCAGTCCAATCTGTGTACCTATGAGCCTCTAAAACGATGTCTGGAAAGTACCGTAAAACCTTCTTGGCGGCCTTGAGACGCCGCTGGGTGGGACTTGCGTTTTGGATACCCGATAGCAACCAAACCCGTCCTTTTCCTTTTAAATGCTCAGCTAGCCAAAGCGCACTAAATCTCCCTAGTAACTCATCAGATGCGGTTACAAAGGTTGTGAAGCAATCCTTGTCACTTGGGCGCCTGTCGACGGCGATAACCGGAAGCCCTTGCCTCGTAAGGTCTTGGAGGCGATCCGTCAGTAAACCTTGCTTATCGGGAGCCGCGCTAATCAGAAGTGCATCTATTCCGGTATCAATAAGCTCATCAATTTGTGATAACTGCACAACCGGATCATCCTGGGCGTCAGAGTATAAAATCTCACTAACCTCAGAACTATGTACTTTGATTGAATGATAAACGCTATTCAACAAAGCGGCTCGCCAAGGATTTGATGAAGAGGCATTTGCAAACCCCAGGCGCCAAGGTCCCGGGGGAGCCTTTTTTATTGGTTGTGCGCGTTGAAATAGTTCCGGTGCCAAATCCAAGCTCGTCGTCACTTGGTCGTCATGCATACGTGGCACTCCGAAGTGAAACTTTGAAGAATGAGATTCAATCTGACACAGCCCTAATGATCTTGCTGATTTTCCAAGCTGCAGAGTTTTTCGTGGCGTCTCTTCAAGGTAACCTCGCTCTTTTAATGCACGGATCAACTCAAAGCCTGTTGAGCGACCAAGTTGAGCTTTTTTAACAATATCGGAAATACTGAAAGTGGCGGGATCCCGTCCTACCACTTTAAGAATTTTTGCTATCCGTTCGATGTTTGTGACATCTGTCATTTGCGTTCGCAGTCTGGCCGATAAAAAAACCGTGGGCAACCCCAGTCTACTACACATAGGACGGCCCAATGAACGTGTTGGATTATTCTTCGCTGGAGACGAATTTACGGACCACGAGCGGAGTGGCTTGCACGGCCTCCATCTTGGGCGCCCAGACTCCAAACCAATCCTGCGCTAAATGCACTTCAAGATCGATCTCTGTACTCCAAACTTCAATAATCGTCATCTTGCAAGGGTTTTCTGCGTCTCGCCAAAGCTCATACTGTTCGCAACCCTGTTCTGTTCTGGAACGTGATACGAACTCAGCCTTGAACATCTCAGCGAAAGAATCTGCTTCACCTGGCTTCACGTCCAGATCAACGAGTAGTCTTGCCTTTGCCATCAGTCTGCGAGCTCCCAAAAACGAGTATAGCTGGCTTCTAATGGATGCAGTTCTTTGCGACCTTCCATATAGTAACCGACCCATTCTGCCAAACGACGACCAGCGCGTCGGCATGCTTCCTTTGCTCCATCGGAGCGAGGCTCACCTGCCACTACAGCGCCATAGTGCAAACTTTCCTTTTTTGCTACGTAATCAGTAATGCCAAACACAAAATAGCCCATATTCATCATCATGGTGGACAGAGCCATACAGGTGAGCTCGCCACCACCTCCCAGGCTCCCTGCAGAGGTAAACGGCACCGCGAATTTTCCATCAGTTTTGAACCAAATGTCCAAGACCCGTGTGTCCCACCATTTCTTCATTCTCCATGAAACCCCAGCAAAGTGGGTTGGGCAACCAATTGCAATGCCATCCGCCCAAAACACATCTTCTGTCTGGGCATCGTCCACACTACGGATGCGTACTTCCATACCTTCAACACTGGCAGCTCCCTCTTCAACCAATGGCACCATTGTCTCTGTGAACCGACGATCGCTTTCGCTATCATAGATGATCAGGATCTTTCCCATAATTTCCTCCTAAAATTCTCTGCTTTATGATGCGGCAGAGCGGATGAAGCATCAAGAAAATGTAGATCAAGTTATTCCCATATTTTGGATGATATCACGGGGAAGCTTCAGGGCTGACTTGAAGTGCGATCATCGGAGCCCCATTTTAGCTTACTTGACGATTTTCAGTCATGAATTTCTGTCTGAAGACCTCTGCATGTGTTTTGAAGCCAAGACACTTGCTCAGGGTAGAGTTGAGCGGAGAGAGGTTGTCCTACAATTTGGACCATTTTGCAGCCGATTTAAGATGGATCGAGGTTTCACATCAGGCTGCGATTTTCTTGATGGTTGATGTGGTGTCATATACCTCATTCGGGGTCAAGATGCCATGACTGGAATGTGGGCGTTCTGCATTGTAATAGGTAATCCATTTTGCAATACCGGCTCTTGCTTCAGAGCCCGTTTCGAAAGCATTGAGGTAATCTTTCAGGCCGTTGGTATAATCTGATCAGACCAACGGGAAAGCCGAAGGCGCAAATGGAGAAAAATCAACTCGCTTTGAATGTTCCCGGACAGTAGTGGCCGTTGGTATGATCTCTATATATTGTTATTTTTCATGCAATTGCGTTGATCTTTACTTATTGATTATCTCTCTGCCCATCCACCATACCCTTTGTGGTCTCTCGCGCGTTCTTTTTATAACGCCAGAATCGCCGGATTTTCGTTCTTTTTTTCTTTATTTATGATTATTTTTCTCATATTTAAGAGATAAAATGAGTCCAGAACTCAAAAAATAAAGGTCAAAAAATGGTTCAAAAATTTGTTGGGGTGTCTTTGAGAACCGCTCTTCTTCTCAGTGCATCTTGTCTAACATTGCCAGCCCTTGCACAGAGCCTTGAAGGTGCTGTGCAAGATGAAACATTGCGCACGCTTGTCGTCACTGCCAGCCGCACAGAGCAGAGCCTGATGGATGTCACACGTTCCGTTGCTGTGGTTGAAAAAGAGCAGATTGAGCGGCAAAATGCCAATGATGTTGCAGATCTATTGCGCGATATTCCAGGTGTGGCCATTTTGGAAGGCGCTTCACCGGGACTACGGCGCATTTCCATTCGCGGTGAAGGACAAGCGCGCAATACCATTTTGATTGATGGACAGGAAGTCTCTGATCATTCCACCTATGGCTCGCTGTTCATGATTGATCCTGCCAATATTGAGCGCGTTGAAGTGGTCAAAGGCCCCTCTTCTGTGTTGCATGGCTCCAAAGCCATTGGCGGTGTGGTCAATATCATCACCAAAAAGGGTGCCGACAAGCCTCTGGAAATCAGCATTGGTGGTGGCTATGACAGCTCTACGGGCGGCTATCAATCCAATGCAAGTGCTGCTGGCTCCAGCGATCATTGGGACTATCGCCTGTCCCTGACAAAATCCGATCATGGGGATCGTAAAAGTGGCAGTGGCAGGCTGAAAGCCAGCCACCTTACCAATGGCAGCGCTTTTAAGAACCAGAATATTTCGGCCAATATTGGCTATACCCATGGCAATCACAATCTTCGTCTGGTGGCTGAAAAGGTTGACATGGCCTCGGATGCCTATGTGGATCCCAAAAGCCTGTCTGCTGCCCGCACTGCTGGCCTTAGCAAATTCATCCTTGATTTGCCAAAGCGGGATCGCACCAAATTTGGTATTTTTTATGACGGCACGGATTTGAATGATATCGTGAAAAAAGTGCATATGGATGCTTATATCCAACAGATTGAACGGGTGGTGGATATTGACTTCACGCGGGCAAGTCCCAATCGGGCAACATTCCCCTTTGGGACCGAGATCAGCACCAAAAACAAAACAAGTGATGATCAAGTGGCGATTGGCTTCAATAGCCAGATTGATCTGACACTTCTCGACAATCACTTAACAATCTTTGGCGCACAAATTGTCAATGACAGTGTTGATCGCAATGACAAACGCAATGGCACCAATACGCGCGTTGTCTTTAATCCAAGAAGTCCCAATTTCAGCTATAATCTTGCTGGTCGCCCCAGCCTGATCAATGATGACTTTGACAAGGAAGCCTCTATCACCACATTTTCCGCTTTTGTGCAGGATGAATGGAATGTGAGTGAGGATCTGTCTCTCACTGGTGGCTTGCGTTACTTCTATATTGACAGCGAATTGTCAAAAACCAATCAGCCGGGCTATGCACCTTTTAGCAAAAGTGATGATGCGTTCATCGGCTCCCTTGGCGTCAATTATACCGGGATCGACAATGTCGCTTTGCGCGGCAACATTTCCCAAGGCTATGTCTATCCGACCCTGTTGCAAAATATGCTTGGATCGGTTTTCAGCCCCGGCAATGTTATCGAAGCCAATCCGAATTTGAAGGCGGAAAAGAGCATCAATTATGAAATCGGCGCGCGTTTTGACAATGGCGTCGCCATGCTTGATGCAGCCGCTTTCTATAGCGTTGCCGAGGATTATATCGATTCTGTTGCTTGTGGTCGCTTTGGTGCCGTCTGCACCAGCGCGGTGGCTTCCGAGCGCTATGTTAATATTGATGAGGCAACCACTTATGGTCTTGAGGTTTCCGGCTCCTATCATTTGCAAGCTTGGTCCTTGACGCCTTATTTTTCGGCCACCTTGATGACCCGCGACTATAAAGCCTCTGGCATTGAGACCAACAATACCGACATTCCAGCCTTTACCGGTCGGTTTGGTGTGCGCAAATATTGGGATCTGGATGATGATATCGAGTTCATGAGCGATCTCTATATTCGTACAGCGTCTGAGCGTGAGCTGAATGAGCCATCGAGCCGCGATTATGAAAAACATGCTGCTTTTACAACGCTCAATTTTGCCAGCAGTTTGACTTATCAGTTTGGTGCGGAGCGGAGCCTGCTTCTGAATGCCTCTGTCGAGAATATTTTTGACAAATCCTATACCGAGCCACTCAGTAGCACCCCTGCGGCGGGACGGGCCTTTAAATTATCTGGTCAATTGACCTTTTAGGAGGTAGACTCATAAACTCTCTTAAGTCTGTTTTCTTGAGACAGAAAGGGCGGCTCTTGGGTCGCCCTTTTTTATGGTGGCAGGTCTGAGAGCCTGATTTAAAAGTCCTGAGCCGACCCTCTTCCCCTCCCAAACCACTCATCATGGTACCCTCGGGCGGTCTGCTAGGGGGAGAGGGTCGGATATGCGGCCTAAAAGCCTCATCAAGAGACTTTCAAATCGGGCACTGACAGACCTTTTTAAATTTCTATTCTTTTGGAATAGACAAATCTTCCAGCGTTTCAAAGCCAACGAAACGCGGCGGGCCTTTATATTCCACTTTTGGCTTTGGACGACGGTGGGATGCCTTGAACTGATCACTTTTGGTCCAGCCTTCAAACGCCTCGCGAGTTGTCCAAACAGCGTGAGACGCATAGAGGATGAAACCGTCTTCATCTTCATGGGCCTTTAGCATCTCGAAACTGACGAATCCCTCAAATTCGTGCAATTTGCTGTCGCGGCTGCGCCAGATTTCTTCGAAAGCGCTTTCATAGCCCGCTTTCACAAGAAAATGGTTCATTGCAATAAACATTTCTGTCTCCTTTTTTATTGCGTTCATAGCATCATGGGCTTTTGGAACCTGATTTAGAGCTTCTAGGCCAAATCTTGTGTCCCAATCTTATCTTTCATTGTGCCATGACTGGTCTGATCTTCATTGATTTTTCGAAAATATGAGTTTAAAAAGCAAGAAAATTAACTTGAATGCCGCATTCAAATTGGCTTTGATGCAGCACATCTCCACATTTTGCAGGATAATGGTATGAAGATAAGTGTTGATCGGCTCCATAGCTCTTTGAAGATGGTTGCTCTCTTTGCAAGCTTTTCTTGCGTTGCTTTGCTGTTTTCGCCCCAACTTTATGCCCAGACCCATGCCCAGACCCAGACCCATGCCCAACCGGTCCTGACAGATGCCAATGGCCAACCTCTGCCTGATAATGCCAGTGAAAAGGTGGTCAGTGTTGGGGGCTCGCTAACGGAAATTGCCTATGCCCTTGGCAAAGAAGATGCCTTGATTGCGGTTGATACCACGTCTGTTTTTCCACCTCGTGCCCTCACTGACAAGCCCAATGTCGGCTATATGCGGGCGCTGTCTGCCGAAGGCATTCTGGCTTTGGAACCGACGCTGATTCTGGCAGAAGACGGGGCTGGCCCACCTGATGTCATTGCCCTGTTGCAAGAGGCGCGCGTGCCATTTGCCAGCATTCCGGCCCGTTATGACGCGCAAGGGATTATCGACAAGATCCAATTGGTTGGTCAAGCTCTTGATGCACAAAAAGAAGCCCGCCAATTGGCCGATCAGGTGCGCAGGGATCTTGACCTGCTCAAAAGCAGAATTTCCAATATCCCACCGGCAGAAAAGAAAAAAGTTCTATTCCTCTTTTCCCTGCGCGGAGATCGGTTGATGGTCTCAGGCAAGAATAGTCAGGCATCAGCCATTATCGAGATGGCCGGTGGCGAGAATGTCATGACCAGCTTTGATGGCTTTAAACCTGTCAGCAATGAAGCCGTTCTCTCAGCTGATCCTGATGTTATCTTGATGATGAGCCGGGCAGGCTCGCCTACTGCCTCGCGCGAACAAGTGCTGTCTCACCCGGCTATCTCAGCCACCAAAGCCGCTCAATCCGGTGCTCTTGTGGTGATGCCGGGTATGTATTTGCTGGGTTTTGGGCCAAGGACGGCTTATGCTATTGCAGATCTTGCTGATCATCTTTATCCCGATCACAGCCTTGGCTCTTCCGCTCTCTTTTCAAGACAGAAACCAGGGAGCGCTCAATAGTCATGAGATCGGCTGCACATACCGGATCCGCGCCTCTATCTGGTGACAGATCACTGCTTGGCTGGACTGCCTTGCTGGTTCTCTCTCTTATCCTGATTTGTGTGGCTATTGTCTCTGTAACGCAAGGGGCCAGTGATCTGAGTGCCGTCCGGCTTCTTTCTTTTCTGTCAAGCTGGATAACAGATCAGAATGAGGGCATGAGCCGCCGCGATGCGATTATCCTGTTTGATATCCGCCTGCCGCGTCTGGCTTTGGGATTGCTGGTTGGCGCGGCACTTGCCACCTCAGGGGCCTGCCTGCAAGGGTTGTTCCGCAATCCTTTGGCTGATCCGGGCATCATTGGCATTTCTGCCGGGGCTACGCTTGCCGCCATTCTCGCCATTGTGCTGGGCAATAGCCTCTTTGCGCCTCTAGAGGCATTCTTGGGGCTATATATGCTGCCGGTTTTTGCCTTTTTTGGCAGTCTGATTGCCACCATCACCCTTTACACCATTGCCACGCATCGCGGGCAAACCTCGGTTGCCACCATGTTGCTGGCCGGGATTGCCCTTGCCGCCATCTTGGGCGCCGGAGCAGGGACCCTGACCTATCTCTCGGATGATCAGCAGCTGCGTGATTTGACATTCTGGTCCATGGGCGGACTGGGTGGTGCCACATGGGGCAAGGTTTTCACCTGTCTTCCCCTCATTGCTCTTTCTCTTTTTGCCATTCCATTTTTTGCCAAGGGCTTAAACGCCTTATTGTTGGGAGATCATCAGGCACGTCATATGGGCATTGATGTTCAGACATTGAAGCGATCTCTGGTTTTGTGCATTGCTTTGGCGGTTGGGGCTGCGGTCTCTGTTTCTGGCACCATTGGATTTCTTGGCATCATTGTGCCGCATATTCTGCGTCTTGTGATTGGGCCGGATCACCGCTTTTTGCTGCCTGCATCAGCGCTTTTGGGGGCTATTATTCTGGTTCTTGCCGATATGATTGCGCGCACCATTGTAGCGCCAGCTGAACTTCCCATTGGCATTATCATGTCAGCGCTTGGCGGGCCTTTCTTCTTGTGGCTTTTGCTGAAAAACAGACAGGTGCTAGCCCTATGACGACCGAGATTATTCTGGAAAATGTCAGCCTGACGCTTGGTAGCAAACGCATTTTAAAGCCGCTTGATTTGTCTTTGCGCTCTTCAGAACTCACCATCTTGGTCGGGCCCAATGGCGCGGGCAAATCCAGTTTGCTGAAACTGATATGTGGTGACCATCAACCCGATCAGGGACGTATTCTTTTTGATCAAATCGCTTTGCCTCATTGGCCGCTTGATAAACTGGCCCGGCGCCGCGCCGTGATGGCCCAGTCAAGTCAAATTGCCTTTCCCTTTACCGTTCTGGAAGTGGTGCGGATGGGGGCCAATCTTCAGTCCGTTGATGCATATGATGCTGACAGGCGCGCCATGCTGGCCCTTGAAGCGGTTGATATGGAGAGGTTGGCGGGGCAACGCTTTCAAGCCTTATCTGGAGGCGAGCAACAACGCGTGCAATTGGCCAGAACCCTTGCTCAAGTCTGGTCCCCTTGTCATGAGGGGCAAGCCAATTTCCTGCTTCTTGATGAGCCTATTTCCAATCTGGATATCCGTCATCAAATTGAATTGTTGCAATTGGCCAAGGATTATACAAGATCCGGTGGCGGCTGTCTGGCTGTCCTGCATGATTTGAATATTGCCTCGATGTTTGCCGACCGCTTGTTGGTGATGCAACAGGGGCAAATTGTGGGCGATGGTCCGCCCAATGAGACCTTGACCAATGACTTGATTGCCCAAATTTTTGGAATCAGGTTACAGGTGAATCGCCCTCCGGCTTGTCCCATCCCCTATATTCTTCCACAAACCTTCTTTGATGCCGCCGACCCTCAATATATGTCAAATCCAAGCTGACACAAACAATCTAGTATTTATGAGTTTACGTCCTAATCTTCAGCTATAACCCAGCCTTCAGGAACAAAACCATGCGCCCCTTGATTCTTTCTTTTGCCTTTGTCTTGACGCCTCTTTTGGGGGCGGCTCATGCGCAAGGCTCCCAATCTCTCGATCTGGAATTGAATAACAGCGTTCAGCATGATGGCGTTTGCCGTTTGAGTTTCATGGTGCGCAATGGCCTAACTGTTCCAGTCACAGATCTGGGACTGGAAGTTGTCTTGCTCAACAAAGACGGGCTGGCTCAGGATTTTATGATGCTGCGCACAGGAGAATTGATTTCTGGCAAGCGGCGTATTCGTCAATTTGATCTTCCAGATATCGCTTGTGGTGATATTGGCGAAATCCTGATCAATGATGTTGCTGATTGTCAGGGAGAAGGCCTGACCCCCGCCTCCTGTCTGGTGAAACTCAAGCCCTCTTCTCGCACTGCTATCAAGCTTGGCCTGTAATCTGCTTCTTTCTTCTGGTGCTCCGAAAGTTCCTTGTTATGACGTCGTCCTCTTTTTCTTCCCATGCTTCTTTTCCTCAATTGGCGCAGGCCAGTCAGACTGATGCAAGTCCATCGCTCGTTCAGGATCCAACAACAGCGCAAGGCCTTTCCGCTCCAACTGAACCAAAGAATGCTGACAGTGGGACAAGTCTTTCTGCCTCTCCAGCAACAGATACAGCCGCAACCGAGGCAGCCCCGACTGCGCCCCAGCCTGATCTTGCTATGGATCCAGATCTCGTTGTCTCGCCCCCACCCCCGCCGCAAGGCTTTATAGAGAGTGCCATGGGGCAAATTCAGTCCATTATGGAAATGGGCGGCCCTGTTGTTGTGCTGTTGAGCATTTTATCCGTTCTGTCGCTGACCGTGATCCTTTACAAAGTGTGGCAATTTTCCTGGCTTGGCATTGGTCGTCACAAGCGGGCGCGTAAGGCGCTTTTGCAATGGCGTCAAGGACAGCAGGTTGAAGCCATTGATTTGCTCGCCAAGGGCAAAGCACCGGTGAGTGTGGTTTTGCTTCATGCCATGCGCGGGCAATTGTTTCATCCTGACAAGGGCGCACTGATCCGTGAAGATGTGGAGCGCGTGGCCCTTAGCAGCTTGTCCAAAACCCGCTTTTTGCTGCGGTTTTTGGAAACAGTTGGTCAAATTTCGCCTTTGCTGGGTCTGTTTGGGACTGTGATTGGCATGATTGAGGCCTTCCAGCGGTTGCAACAGGCTGGTGCCAGCGTTGATCCATCTGTTTTGGCGGGTGGCATTTGGGTTGCACTTTTGACCACGGCAGTGGGCCTTGCGGTTGCTATCCCTGCCAGCCTGTTTGCAGACTGGTTCAGTTCGCGTGTGGAGCGGGAGCAGGATGTGATTGAAGAATTGGTGACTTCGGTTCTCACCGGTCAAATTACCGATGCGTCTTCCACGCCTGCCAATCCTGTGGTTCATGGAGATCTGGCTTATGCGACTTAATACACCAAGGCGCAGGCGTTCGGTGGTGGGTTTGACCTCGCTGATTGACGTGATCTTTTTGTTGCTGTTGTTTTTTATGCTGTCCTCTACCTTTTCTCGCTATAGCCAGCTTGATCTGGGAGTTGCAGGCACTGGCTCTGGCGCAGGAGAGCGGCCCAAATTGCTGATTTCAATTGTCGAGGCGGGTGCAATCCGTCTGAATGGCAAGCCAACCCGTTTGGATGATCTGGATGCAGCCATTGAAGATTACAGGGATAAAGGGGTCAAGCGGGCTGTGCTGGTGCCAAAAGGTGATGTGGCGGTGCAACGTCTGGTCATGACACTAGAGCGTCTGAAACAGAGTGGGCTTTCGTCCGTTTCCCTGGCCAATTGAAAGGGAAGGCACTTATGCATCTGACCAAAGCCAGACAGAAAAAGCGCGTGATGCCGGAAAATACCATTCCGCTGATCAATATCGTGTTTCTGATGCTGATTTTCTTTTTGATTGCAGGTACGGTTGCCCCGCCCGTCTCTAGCAAATTAAAACCACCCAAATCTGAAGAATTGCCTTTGATGCCGCCTGCGGGCAATGCCGTGGAAATTCTCTCCGACGGAACACTCATTCATCGCGGGCAAACGCTGACGCTGGAAGAGATCCTCATGCGCTTCCCAGCACCGGTCTTAGCTGAGACCGGCTTGCAAGCTCAAAGCAAAGAAGGGTTTGGCGCGGATGGCAATGCGCAAGATGTGCTGCATATTCTGGCAGATAAAAAATTATCCACCAGCAAGCTTATGCCTGTTTTGCAGGCTTTTCGTGCCCATGGTCACAAGGCAATCCGTCTTGTGACCATCAGAGGAGGCAATTGATGCGAACCTTTGGCCTGACGCTTTTTGCTCTTGTCTCGCTTGTTGTGCATGTCACTGCGGCGGCTTTTTTCCTGAGCAATGCCAATGAAATTCAGGAAGAGCGCGGCGCAGGGGCCACGGCATTGGAAGTTGGTGATTTGTTCAATTCCAGTATGCAGGAAAAAGTCGAAGCGCAAGATTTGCCGGAAGCAAAAACCCCGCCCAAAGAATTGCAAACCACAAAAGTGGTGCAAGCCATTCCTGTCAAAAGTTTTGTGCAAGAAAAGGTCCAGCCCAAACGCATTGAAAGCCCCAAGGTGCTTGAGGTTCCTGATAGTTTGATCAAAGAGCTGACAGCCAATAAAGAGCTCATCAAGCCGGATCTTTTCAAGCCCCGCGAAATCAAACCGATTGAAGCAAAACCTCTCAAGCCGAAAAAGAAAATCAAACAGGCCAAATTGCAGAAACCCAAAGAAGTTAAAAAAGTTAAGCCCCCCAAGAAGGTCGTAAAAAGCAAAGCTAAGAAGAAAGTCGCCAAGAAAAAGAAGGCGAAAAAGAAGGCGAAAAAGAAGGTGAAAAAGAAGGCGAAAAAGAAGGCGAAAAAGAAAGCTCAGAAAGCCTCCAAAGCAAGTAAGAAAGGTGGCTTGAGCGCCAATAAGAAGGGGCGCAAAAGCGCAAGCGGAGGCAATGGTGGCAAGAAGCAAAATGTTAATGGCCGTGCTTTGACCACCAGCTATATGGCAAAAGTGCGCAGAAAGATCGAGCGCAAAAAACGCGCTCTTGGCCGTAGAAATACCGGCACCGCCGTTGTGCGCTTTACCATTACCCCTGCTGGTCGTCTGGCGGGTGTTAAATTGGCGCGATCATCGGGCAATGCCCGCATTGATAAAGCGGCCTTGAGCATGGTGCGCCGCGCCGCGCCATTTGGGACTTTTCCTGCCGGGATGAGCAAAAAGAACCAGACACGCAGCTTGCCGATTAAATTTTCACGATGACTTATAATTTTGGGGGTCACCCCCAAATTGCCAAGGCCACGAACCCCAGACTGCCAACAAAGATCCGCCAGATTGCAAAAGGCATAAAGCCATGGCGGGAGACAAAATTGAGCAGCCGTTTCACCACAAAGATACCGGAAATGAAGGCCACAATGAAACCGATGGCAATGATGGTGGCGTCATCGAGCTGAATGATCTCGCGGTTTTTATACAGATCATAGGCAAAGGCACCGGTCATGGTTGGCATGGCCAGAAAAAAGGAAAATTCCGCAGCTGATCGTTTGTCCGTTCCCATTAATAAAGCCCCAGCAATGGTGGAGCCGGAGCGCGAGACACCCGGCACCATGGCAAGGCATTGGCACAGGCCGATTTTAAAAGCCAGCGACAAAGGATAATCCATGACATCTGTATAGCGGGGTTTTAAGTCAAGCTTATCCACCCAAGCCAGCAAAATGCCACCAATGATCAAGGTTGAGCAAATCAATTGCGGGCTTTCAAATAAGACCGACTTGATGAAACCATGGGCACTTGCCCCCACAATCGCGGCTGGCAAAAAGGCAAGCAAGATCGCCAGAACAAAGCGCCTTGCCTGCTCAGACGATGGCAGAGCGATGGCAATGTTCCAAAGCCGGGCGAAATAAACCGTCAGAATGGCCAAGATTGCGCCAAGCTGGATCAGTACTTCAAAGCTTTTCCCCGCACTTTCAAAGCCAAGAAAATGCCCCGCCAGAAGAACATGACCCGTTGAAGAGACAGGCAAAAATTCTGTCAAACCTTCAACGAACCCCAAAAAGGCTGCCTCAAAATATGTGGCCAGATCCATTTTTTCTTCCCTTTGACTGGTGAAAGGCTGCAAGACTGACTATGGTGCGCCGCTGTGACGAGCCAGAACCGGCCTTTAGACCAATGGATTTGTTTTTTCATCCATTGGGCCTGATCTTGGGCAAAATTAATGCGACCTTAATTAACGGGTCGATAAGATTTCATCGGTTTTATACTCTGATCCATAAAAATTTCAACAAATGGCTTCGTGATTCACTGATCAGGATCTGTGCAAACATGCTCCAGCTTTATCATAATATGATGGATGTCCCATCCCGCTTCGCCCGTCTGTGTCTGGCCGAGGCAAAGGCAGGGGCCGAATTAAGCGAATTGATGCCATGGATGCGTGATGAAGCCTTTTTGCTGCTCAATCCGGCAGGCAGTTTGCCCGTCTTGCGAGAAAATGATGGTCCGCCCGTTTGTGGGGCACAAGTCATTGCTGAATATCTGGACGAGACCCGTGGCTATGCTTTGGGCGAAAGGCGCTTAATGCCCGATCACCCCAATGAGCGGGCAGAAACCCGGCGTTTGATGAATTGGTTTTTGGAAAAAGCGGTCACGGATACGGCACAATATTTTATTGAAGAGAAGATCTACAAACGTCTGAAACGCCCGGCTGAAGGGGGCGGTTCGCCGGATTCCAACATTTTGCGGGTTGCCCGCGCCAATTTGCGTATGCATTTGCAATATATCGGCTATCTGGCAGAACGGCGCAATTGGCTGGCTGGCAGCCGCATTTCTTATGCCGATCTGGCGGCCGGGGCCATGTTGTCGGTGATTGATTATATGGGCGAGGTGCCTTGGGACAAAGAGCCTGTGGTCAAGGACTGGTATCAGCGGATCAAATCCCGTCCGTGTTTTCGCCCCATTCTGGCTGACAGCCTGAAAGGCATCCCTGCCGCAAACCATTATATGGATCTCGATTTTTAATCCTTGTTGCGCTATGACAGGGCCTTGTGAAATTGGATATCCTCCTTTTGCCCTTCATATAGTGAGCCTTGAAACGCTTTATGACACAGGACCAAGCCATCGATCGAGCGGCGCAGAAAGCTGCCAAGGTCAAAGCCTTTTTGAAAGATGAGGCTTTAAAGCTTGGCTTTGCCGATTTGCGTGTTTGTTCCGTTCAGGAAGCCAAAAATTATGAGGATATTCTCAAGACATTCATCCAGCTGGGCTATCATGGCTCGATGGAGTGGATGCGCGAGACGTTGGCCCGCCGCTCTCATCCTCAAAATTTGTGGTCTGACGTGCAATCGGTGATCATGCTGGGCATGAATTATGGCCCTGACCAAGATCCCCGCTCTTTGCTGGCGCATGGCGACAAGGCCAATATTTCCGTTTATGCCAGAAATCGCGATTATCATGATTTGATCAAAGGACGTTTGAAACAATTGGCCTCAAAACTGGTCTCGCGCACGCGCGACTGGGACCAAGGCATTGAGGTCAAGGTGTTTGTTGATACTGCCCCGGTGATGGAAAAGCCTCTGGCGCATTTGGCTGGCCTTGGCTGGCAAGGCAAGCATACCAATCTGGTTAGTCGTGATTTTGGCTCCTGGCTGTTTCTGGGCTCTATTTTCACCTCTCTGGCTCTGGAGCCGGACAAGGCAGAGATTGATCGCTGTGGCTCTTGTAACGCCTGTCAGAGCGCCTGCCCGACAGATGCCTTTCCCGCGCCTTATAAAATTGATGGATCGCGTTGTATTTCTTACCTTACCATTGAGAATAAGGAAGAAATTCCCAGCTCTTTACGAAAGGCTATGGGCAATCGCATTTATGGCTGTGATGATTGCCTCTCTGCCTGTCCATGGAACAAATTTGCCCAACAGGCCAGCGAGATCAAACTGATTGCCCGCGATGATTTGACTGCACCGGATTTGGCCGATTTTCTACGTATGGATGAAGCCGCTTTTCGCAGTCATTTTTCAGGCTCGCCGGTCAAGCGGATTGGCTGGAGCCGTTTTTTGCGCAATTGTCTTGTCGCTGCGGGCAATTCAGCCTGCGACAGTCTGATCCAGCCTGTTCTTGCAAAGGTCAAGGAAGAGGATGCCCTGATCCGTCAACATGCGGTTTGGGCCTTGGGACAATTGCTTTGTGTTGAGCAATTTGCTCATTATCGCAGCCAATTGATGGGCGGGGAAAGGGATCCACGCGTTCTACAGGAATGGCAACTGCGATAAACAATTAGAACAGACTGCCCTGATAGGGGCTTGCCATCAGGGCAAAGGAGTGATGAGAATGCGTCTTTTCATTTTTGGTTATGGCTATAGCGCCAAAGCCATTGCAAACGAATTGAAAGAAAGCTGTGAGTGGATTGCAGGCACCAGCCGCGATGCGGACAAGCGGGCTCACATGGAAGCGAATGGCATCCGGGCCTATGCATTTGATGGGCATGAGTGCAATGCCGAGATCAGCGCCGCTTTACAAGAGGCCACCCATCTTGTGATATCCGCAGGCCCCAATCCCCAAGGGGATCCGGCTTTAAAGTGTCACCGACTTGATATTGCCAATGCGCCCAATCTGAAATGGATTGGCTATTTGTCCACTGTCGGCGTTTATGGCGATCATCAAGGGGCCTGGATTGATGAAAAGACCCCTTGCAAGCCTGTGTCCCAGCGCTCTGTCGAACGGGTTGCTGCGGAAGGCAGTTGGCAGGATTTTGCCGAACAGCTGGATGTGCCCCTCGCCATCTTTCGTCTTGCCGGCATTTATGGCCCGGGCCGCAATGGCATGATCAAATTGTCCAAGGGGCGCGGACGCCGTATTCATAAAGAGGGGCAGGTTTTCAACCGTATTCATGTGGATGATATCGCTCTGGCGGTTTCACGCGCCGCTCAATCGGAAAAAAGCGGCCTCTATAATGTCAGTGATATGGAACCGGCACCGCCGCAAGATGTGGTGGAATATGCGGCAAAGCTGATGGGCGTTGATGTCCCTGCCTTGCAGGATTTTAAGACGATGGATCTCAGCCCCATGGCCCGCTCTTTTTATGGCGAATGCAAGCGGTGCAAGAATGATAAATTGCTCAAGCTCATTGGTGGCCAGATGCGCTATCCCACCTATCGAGAAGCCTTTTCGCATATGTGGGAAAATGATATCTGGCGTGGATAAGCTAATCAGCCTTGAAAGCTGCGGAAATCTAACCCTTTCAAGGCTTTGTAAAGGCTAAAATAATCGTGCTTGTTAAAAAAATGCAGAAAAAGCAAAAAACGCCCTTGCCAACACGCCCGTAAGGCTTTAGACAACAGCCTCACTTGCTAGGCGGTAAACACAATCACCGCCACTTGATTGCAAGATTGGTCAGCGCTGGTAGCTCAGTTGGATAGAGCACCAGACTACGAATCTGGGGGTCGGGGGTTCGAATCCTCCCCAGCGCGCCATTTCTTTTCTGCTCTCTCAAAAATACTTTAACATCTTGAACAGAAACGATTTTTCACGTTCGAAAACCCAGAGTCTCCAAGGGTTTGCGAGGAATTGCATGGCGCGTTCGAACATTTCATCAAAGCGTCCCTTGGGTGCGTCGATTTTGGCCTGTTTTTCCTGCAATACCAATCTGGATTTCTCCAATTTGGCAATCTTGGCCTCATAGGCCGCAATCACGGTGCCATTGTCTGTCTCAATGATCCGATCCAGTAATTGATCAATCTGCTGGTCGGTCTTGCCAATCTCTCGCTTGAGATCAGAGCGTGATTGTTTCTGCTGTCCTGCCATTTGCTCCCAAGCCTGCTTGAACATCAGCTTAGCCATATCAAATAATGTCTCGGTTGGCTGCATGTCATACAGGAGTGTTTCAAACTCTCCCTCAAGCTT
>JAOXSH010000134.1 GCA_025800145.1 Cohaesibacter sp. | reverse complement strand
CTCATTGAATTGTCTTGACAATTCAATGCAAAAGGTTCGCATCAAAAAAGAAAATGCCCCGGTATTGTCCGATCGAGCCGACGCCTTGCCAGTAAACCATTTCAAGGCATCCTATGGGTCAATCTTTCATGCCGTTGGTATTATGGCCAGTCTCCCGCATGATAAAGCGTACAGCATGAGAAAGCGTCCAGCATGAGAAATTGCATCCATATCTTGCTCAATGACCAGCCCAATATGTTACAGGACGTGGGAACAGGTGAGATGTTGCTGGATTTCTTGCGGCAAAAGAAACGCTTGACCGGATCAAAAGAAGGCTGCGCCGAAGGCGATTGCGGCGCTTGCACCGTGCTGGTGGGGCGCTTGATTGGCAAGGAACTGCTCTATGAACCGGTCAATGGCTGCATTCGCTTTCTCTCCAGTCTCGATGGCTGTCATATTGTCACCATCGAGCATTTAAGAGGGTATGACGGTCAGCTTCATCCCATCCAGCAGGCCATGCTGGACCATCATGCCAGCCAATGCGGCTTTTGTACGCCGGGCATCATCATGGCGCTTTATGCGCTTTGGATGCGTGTGGCCAAACCAACACGTGAGCAAATAGAGCAGGCCTTGCAAGGCAATCTCTGCCGTTGCACGGGCTATGAACCCATTATCAAGGCCGCCCAAATGGTCACCCAAGCAACTGATTGGCCCCGCTCAGATCCATTGCTGGAAGAACGCCAACGGGTCAAAGACCAGCTAAAACACTGGCAGGATGACAGCTCTATTGCGCTGACAAAACAGGGCGATTTGGGAAAAGAACATATCTTCATTCCCAAAAATGAAGCCGATCTGGCAGAGCTTTATGCACAATATCCCGATGCCACCCTGATTGCAGGGGCCACAGATGCAGGCCTTTGGGTGACGAAATTCCTAAAGACCTTGCCAACGCTCATTCATATCGGTCAAGTGCCGGGCTTGAAGCGCATTAGCCAAACAAAAGAGGCTCTGATCCTTGGTGCAACAGCCAGCTATGAAGAGGCAATGCCGGTCTTGCTGGATCACTTTCCCATGCTCAAAGACTATCTGTTACGGATCGGTGGCTGGCAAGTCCGCTCTATGGGCACAATCGGTGGCAATATTGCCAATGGCTCTCCAATCGGCGATATGCCCCCCATCCTGATTGCTTTGGGGGCCAGCATTACGCTTAAATCAAAACAGCAAGAGCGTGAGATAGAGCTGGAAAATTTCTTTCTGGACTATGGCAAACAGGATCGCCAGCCGGGGGAATATCTGCACGCCATCCAAATTCCGCTCCCATCCGACAAGTCTCATGTTACAGCCTATAAAATCTCCAAACGGCGCGATGAGGATATTTCAAGTGTGGCGGTTGGCTTTAATCTGATCATCAAAGACAAGATCATCCAAAGCGCCCATATTGCCTTTGGCGGCATGGCGGGCATTCCAAAGCGAGCAAGCCATGCGGAACAGGCATTGATCAACAAGCCTTTCACGCAAGAGAACATGATCAAGGCGGCAGAAAAGCTGACAGAGGATTTCACACCCTTGTCAGACATGCGCGCCAGTGCGGCCTATCGCATGAAAGTGGCGCAAAATCTCTTCCGCCGGTTTTATCTGGAACACTCTGCCCCCCAAATGGACGATAAAACAGGGGAGGCAGCACAATGACCCATGCATTAAAAGGCATCGCCCATCAGGCCATCCCCCATGACAGTGCCGCCAAACATGTGACAGGCAGTGCCAATTATGCCGATGATATTCCAGAGCCGGTCGGCACATTACATGCCTATCTTGGTCTGGCCGATCAGGCCTGTGGTGAGATTATCGCGCTGGATTTGTCAGAGGTGCAGAAAGCCCCCGGCGTCGTTGGCATCTTACAAGCCAAAGATATTCCCGGTCATAATGATATCAGCCCCACTGGATTAAAGGATGAACCGGTTTTTGCCACAAAACGGGTCGAATTTTGGGGGCAACCACTATTTGCTGTGGTTGCAAAAAGTCGGGATCAGGCCCGCCGGGCAGCCAAGCTGGCCAAACTGGATGTGGCAAAAGAAGAGCCATGCCTGACAATTGAAGAAGCCAAAAAGCGCAAGCAACCCTACGTCTCGCCCCCTTTGAAACTGGAGCGCGGCGAGGCTCAAGACGCCTTGAGCGCTGCGCCCAAGCGTCTGCAAGGCAGTTTCAAGGTTGGCGGGCAGGATCATATGTATCTGGAGGGTCAAATCGCTTTTGCCCTGCCAGGGGAAGATGAGGATGTCGAGGTGTATTCCTCAACCCAGCATCCCAGCGAAGTCCAGCATATGATTGCCCATGTGCTTGGCATCGCTTCCCATTCGGTGACTGTCTCTGTGCGCAGAATGGGCGGCGGTTTTGGCGGCAAGGAAACCCAGATGAACTTGTTCGCGGTGGTCGCAGCCCTTGCCGCCAAAAGATGGAATTGCCCGGTCAAATTGCGCCCGGACCGGGATGATGATATGGCCATCACCGGCAAACGCCATGATTTTGTGATTGATTATGATCTGGGCTTTGATGAAACAGGCAAGATTGTCGCCCTTGATGCTGATTTTGCGGCCCGTTGCGGTTATTCCGCCGATTTGTCCGGCCCTGTCACCGACCGTGCTTTATTCCATGCCGATAATGCCTATTTCTATCCTCATGTCACCTTGCGCTCCCATCCCTACAAAACCAATACCGTCTCCAACACCGCCTTTCGTGGCTTTGGCGGCCCCCAAGGTGTGATCGCCGCCGAGCGCTTCATCGAAGAAATTGCCTATGCCCTGAATAAGGATCCATTGGAGATCCGAAAAGCCAATCTCTATCCGAGCAGCGAAAGTCTTGAGACCGGCGAGATAGTACAAACCAAGGCACTGACACCCTATCATCAGGTGGTCGAAGACAATATTCTGCATCAATTGATAGAGGAATTGGAGCACTCCTCTGACTATCAGGCTCGTAGGGCGGCAATTATCAAAAATAATCAAACAAATGCGCTGATCAAAAAGGGCATTGCGCTGACCCCGGTTAAATTCGGCATTTCCTTCACCGCGACATGGTATAATCAGGCCGGATGTCTGTTGCATATCTATCGCGATGGCTCAATCCAGCTCAATCATGGCGGCACCGAAATGGGGCAGGGGTTGAATACCAAAGTCGCCCAGATTGTAGCAGAAGCCTTTCAGCTGGATCTCAAACGCATCAAAATCACCAAAACGACAACAGAAAAAGTCCCCAACACATCAGCAACCGCCGCTTCATCTGGCACAGATTTGAACGGCATGGCGGCGTTAAATGCTGCCAATAAAATTAAAGACCGGCTGATTGTCTTTGCCGCAGATCACTGGAATGTGCCAAGCACCAGCATCGATTTTCTGCCCAATCATGTCAAAATTGGCGACGAGCTGATCCCCTTTGCCAGTTTGATTGAAGCGGCCTATATGGCCCGCATTCAGCTTTCCGCCACCGGCTTTTACAAAACACCCAAAATTCATTGGGACAGAGACAAGGGGCAGGGCCGACCTTTCTATTATTTTGCCTATGGCGCTGCGGTATCAGAGGTCAGCGTCGACTGCCTGACCGGAGAATATAAAGTGGAGCGAACCGACATTTTGCATGATGTTGGCCAATCGCTAAACCCGGCTCTGGACAAAGGTCAGGTGGAAGGGGCTTTCATTCAGGGTATGGGATGGCTGACCAGCGAAGAGCTTTGCTGGGATGCAAAAGGGCAATTGCGCACCCATGCGCCCTCAACCTATAAAATCCCGCTAGCCTCAGACATTCCGCGTATTTTCAACGTGGATCTGGCCGATTGGAGCAAGGCAAAAGAGCCAACCATCAAACGCTCAAAAGCCGTAGGTGAGCCACCTTTCATGCTGGCAATCTCGGTTTTTGAAGCGCTTTCCATGGCGGTGGCAAGCCGTGCCGATTATCAAATCTGCCCCCGTCTGGAAGCCCCGGCCACCCCTGAACGCATTTTGCTGGCCATGGAAGAATTGAACGCAAAGAAAGACGCAAAAGGGGCACAATCATGAGCCAACTTGCGGTTTTTTTTGATCAGACTTCAAAGATGATCGAGATCGAAATGTCTAAGGTCAAAGGCTCATCCCCGCGCGAGGTTGGCGCGCGCCTCTATGTCAGCCAAGACAAACAAATGGGCACAATCGGCGGCGGTCAGCTGGAATATATGGCCATCGACAAAGCCCGCATCCTGCTGCGCTCAAACGAGACCGCCAAAAGCTGGAAAATGGCGGTGCCTTTGGGGCCGGAAATTGGCCAATGTTGCGGTGGCAAGGTCGTGCTGACATTACGCTTGCTCGATCAAGCGCTCAAACAACAGCGCTTGCAAGAGCAAGCGGACGAGCAGGCCACCCGCCCCAATATTTATGTCTTTGGGGCAGGCCATATTGGCCGCGCACTGGCCAATAGCCTGTCTTTGCTGCCAGTCTCTGTAACGATGATTGACAGCCGCTCTGAGGAATTGGCGCTCTGCACAGCGAACATCAAAACATGCATGACCCCTTTGCCAGAAGCCCATATAAGAACAGCCGATCCCAGCAGCGCTTTCATCATTGCCACCCATGATCATGCATTGGATTTTTTACTGGCCAAAGAAGCCCTGGCGCGACAAGATGCGCGCTATGTCGGCATGATTGGCTCCAAAACAAAAGCCGCGCGCTTTGCCCATTGGCTGGCTGAAGAAGCCCCAATGCTCTCCAGAGCGCAGCTCAAATGCCCGATGGGATTGCCAGTGCCCGGAGCGCTCAAAGACAAAAGGCCGGAAGTCATTGCCGCTTTGATCACGGCAGACGTGATTTCGGCGCTCAATCAGGGGAGCGAGAACCAAAAAACCTTGCGAACCAGAATGGATGCCGATTAACCTGCCCGGCGCAAGACACTAAAAACTCGCACCATCATTTGCCAAAAGTCCCTCACAACAAGTTTTCTGAAAAAGGATAGGATCAGTGAAAACCCTATTGCGCGGTCGCGTGCTGACATTTCGTGCCGAACCCAAAAGCATCGAAGATCAGCAATCCTATCTCTATCTACAAGATGGAGCCATCCTGATGGATGAAGGCAAAATCCTCGCCTGTGAGGATTATCAAAGCCTTTTAAAGGTGCAAAAGCTGACAGGGCAAGAGGTGCGCGAAATTGATCACCGCCCCCATTTGCTAATGCCCGGTTTCATCGATACCCATCTGCATTTCCCCCAAATACAGGTCATCGCCTCCTGGGGGGCGCAATTGCTGGATTGGCTGAACAATTACACTTTCCCGCAGGAAGCCTTGTTCAAGGAAGAAGATCATGCCAAAGCCATGGCCAAAGCCTTTTTTGATGAGCTGATCCGCCATGGCACAACATCCGCTGCGGCCTATTGCTCGGTCCATCGCCAAAGCGCTGAGGCATTCTTTGCAGAAGCAAGCACGCGCAATATGCGCATGATTGGCGGCAAGGTGATGATGGATCGCAATGCCCCCGATGGCGTGCTGGACACGCCAAAATCAGGCTATGAAGACAGCAAGGCCCTGATAAAGGCCTGGCATGGAAAAGGCCGCAACCTTTATGCCATCACTCCGCGCTTTGCCATCACCTCCAGCCCTGAACAATTGGAAGCAACAGGGCAATTGGTCAAGGAACATCCAGACTGCTATAGTCAGACACATTTATCTGAAAATAAAGATGAAATTGCCTTCACCAAAAGCCTATATCCAGAGGCGAAAGACTATCTTGGCATTTACGAGGATTATGGCCTTTTGTCAGACAAGATGCTGCTGGGCCATTGCATCCATTTGGAACCACGCGAACTTGATATATTGGCACAGACCAAAGCCAAACCGGTTTTTTGCCCGACATCCAATCTGTTTTTAGGCTCTGGCCTGTTCGACGATGCAGGCTTGCGTGACAAAGGCATCACCAATGCCATTGCAACGGATATTGGCGGCGGCACCAGCTATTCCATGCTGCAAACCCTCAATGAAGGCTACAAAATCCTGCAATTGCAACATCAAAAACTCGATCCCTTGCGCGCCTTCTACTGGATCACCCTTGGCAATGCCATTGCTCTTGGCTTGCAAGAGAAAATCGGCACCTTGGAGCAAGGCAGCGAAGCCGATATTGTAGTGCTGGATAGCAGCGCAACATCGGCCATGGCCTTGCGGATGCAAAAGGCCCAGACCTTGAGCGAGGAATTGTTCATTTTGCAAATGATGGGCGATGACAGAGCCATCTATGAAACTTATGTGGCGGGCGAGGCCCTGAAGCGCACAATGCTGTAATCAGCCGCATGAAAAGCGCCTTATTGGATGATCAAATAAGGCTCTTGAAACCAGACTTCCTGCAAATTATTGCCTTCGCCAATCCGGTCAATAACCGCAAAAAGCCCGCAGCGATGTTGATCACTTTGTAAAGGGGTTAGGACCCCATGCCAGACATTGCGATGAAAATTGATGCCTTGCCCGGGCGCGCTGACAAAGGCTTGCGGTCGGGCAGGGTATCCATCATTATCCTTGGCAGTGATGATCAGAAAAGGCGCTTCATGCAGGGGCAAAAAAGCCTGACTGCCAAGGGGATGGCGCTCCATCATCTCCAATTGATAGGGAAGACGCCGCGGCACAGCATCAAAAAGACTGATCCCGGCGCGACCATTGCCCATTTGAGGTGAGAAATCCAGCTGCGCCAAATCATGATGCCGCCCACACAGCTCTTGATTGATGAGGAAATCAGGCGCCTTGCACAGCTCAATCACATCGCCAAACGGGACAAACGCCTCTTGCGTTAAGGGTTGAACTGAAATCGTGCGCGCTTCTAAGGGATCAATCATGCGCACTCTCCCATAAAGCGTGTAAACGATGATAGGCAATCCGCTCTACCTGACGGCAGGCTTCATCAAATTCGACAGCGCTTTCATGGGCCAAGCGCTTTTGAAACGCGGCGAGAATGGAGGCTTTATCATGATCACGCACTGCAATGATAAAGGGAAAGCCATGCTTTTTGATATAGCGCTGATTGAGATCGCTAAACAGGACACGCTCTTCATCGCTTAAAATATCCAGCCCGGCAGAGGCCTGTTCCTGATTGGAAGCTTCAGTCAATTGTTTGGCCGCGGCCAGTTTGCCCGCCAAATCGGGATGGGCGCGTAACACTCCAAGCCGCTCTTTGGAACTGGCGGCGCGAAAGGACCGACAGAGGACATTGTGAAGGCCGATCGGGCTATCATGGGCCGGTCCCAATTCCAGCTCATAAGCGCGCTCGGCAAGGAAAGGAGAATGCTCAAAAATATCGCCAAACCGCGCAATGAAGGCATCCCGCTCCATGCGGGAGGGGGAAAGAGGCGGGCGCATTGGCGGGTGATGCTCGGCCCAATGACGGGCAATATCAATCCGGCGGGCAAACCACACATCTGCATGACTTTGCGCATAATCGATAAAGCGCTTTAAAGCCTGAATACGCCCCGGTCTGCCAATCAGGCGGCAATGCAATCCAATGGAGAGCATTTTGGGACTGCCTGCGCTCCCCTCTTCATAAAGGCAATCAAAACTGTCCTTGAGATAGGCAAAAAACTGATCGCCGGAATTAAACCCTTGCGCCGTTGCAAAGCGCATATCATTGCAGTCCAGCGTATAGGGAAGGATCAAGTGATCCTTGCCATCGTGGCCTTGATGCCAATAGGGTAAATCATCAGCATAAGAATCAGAAATATAGGAAAAATCGCCAATCTCGCTGGCCAAATCCACGCTATGCACCGAGCAACGGCCACAATACCAGCCTTTGGGCCGTTCACCTGTCACCGCTTCATGCAGCGCAATGGCTTGGCGCATATGCTGCGCTTCATCTTCTTTGGAAAAGTCTTTATAATCAATCCACTTCAACCCATGGCTGGCAATCTCCCAGCCCGCTTTTTGCATGGCATGGACTTGTTCCGGGCTGCGGGCAAGAGCGCTGGCAACGCCAAAAATGGTCAGCGGAATATCGGCTTTGCAAAACAAATCATGCAACCGCCAGAAGCCGGCGCGCGCGCCATAATCATAGATGGATTCCATATTCCAGTGCCGTTGGCCGGGCCACGAAGCAGCCCCGACAATCTCGGACAGAAAAGCCTCTGATGCTTCATCCCCATGCAACAGACAATTTTCTCCGCCTTCTTCATAATTCAGCACAAATTGAACAGCCAGCTTGGCACCATTGGGCCACTGAACATGGGGCCGGACCGGGCCATAGCCAAGCATATTTCTGGGATAGCGCTGCATGATAATCCTCAATTGCCAAAGTCTTGATAGGAGAAATGATTTTCATTCTATCGCAAAGCAATCACTCATTATTTTCAAGAAATAATATAAAGAGCTACAAAAATTACACAATATACCTGCGCCTCGCAGCATCCGAAAATGCAGGAAAGTGAAAGAGACGAGTCTTTTGCTGCTTTTTGCTTTTCAAAGCAAAAAGCAGGCATAAAAGGATGAAATGGACCAAATGAGCGGATTTCTCACCACCCATATTCTGGATACAGCCCTTGGAACACCGGCCGCAGGCCTGAAAATAGATTTGTTTCGCTTTCAAGACGGCGTGATCCAGCATCTAAGCTCTATGACAAGCAATGAGGATGGCCGCACAAATAGCCCAATTTTGCCACAAGAGCCGTTCCAAATCGGGCATTATGAATTGCTGTTTCATGCAGGCGATTATCTGCGCGCCCATCATCAAAATCTGCAAGAGCCTCTCTTTCTCGATCAGATCCCCATTCGCTTTGGAATGAATGAAAACAACCATTATCATGTGCCGTTGCTGCTCTCGCCCTTTGGCTATTCCACTTATCGGGGGAGCTAGAAAATGGAAGATTTTGCAACGCTTGCTCCTATTCTCATGGCGTGGCTGGAAACGGCGGTGCGCTGGCTGCATGTGATTACGGCCATTGCATGGATTGGCTCCAGTTTCTATTTCATCGCTCTGGATCTTGGCTTGCGCTCCGCCCCTGATCTGCCAAAAGGTGCCCATGGCGAAGAGTGGCAGGTTCATGGAGGCGGCTTTTATCACATCCGCAAATTTCTGGTTGCCCCGCAAGCCATGCCTGAGCATCTGACATGGTTTAAATGGGAAAGTTATGCCACATGGCTCTCAGGTGCTGCTTTGCTGGCTTTGGTCTATTGGGTGGGTGCTGAATTTTACCTGATTGATATGGCAAAGATGGAGCTGGAAATCTGGCAAGCGATCGGCATTTCAGCAGGATCTCTCACCATTGGCTGGCTCATTTATGATGCTTTGTGCAAATCCTCTCTTGGCGAAAAGCCAACCTTTTTAATGACGTTGCTCTTTGTCATGCTGGTGGTCATGGCATGGGGATATAATGAAATTTTCACAGGCCGGGCAACCATGCTGCATCTGGGTGCCTTCACCGCAACCATTATGACAGCCAATGTCTTTCTTATCATCATGCCCAATCAGCGCATTGTGGTGGCAGATCTGAAAGCAGGCAGAACACCCGATGCAAACTATGGCAAAATCGCCAAACTGCGCTCAACCCATAACAATTATCTGACATTGCCCGTCATCTTCCTGATGCTGTCCAACCACTACCCCTTGGCGTTTGCATCGCCTTACAATTGGCTGATTGCGGCTTTGGTCTTTTTAATGGGCGTCACCATTCGCCACTATTTCAATACCCATCATGCCCGCAAAGGCAATCCGATTTGGACCATTCCCGCCACCATCGCGCTGTTTTGTGCAGCCATATGGCTTTCTATTGTGCCAGCCAATGAGGCCTCTGAAACGGCTGACGAGCAGGCAAAAATATCTAGTCTGACACCAAGCCAGATCAAACTGGCAGCGCTCCCCAATTTTGAACAGGTGACAGAGATTGTGCAGGGCAGATGCTCCATGTGCCATGCGCAAGAGCCGGGATGGGAAGGTTTTGCCGCCGCCCCCAAAGGCGTGCTTTTGGAAACGGAAGAGCAAATAGCAGCCGCTGCCAGCCAGATCTATTTCCATGCAGGGCGCACAAACGCCATGCCCCCGGCCAATATCACCTATATGGAGGACGAAGAGCGTCGCGTCATCCGCAACTGGTATCACGCTTATCTGAAAAGCTAAGAGCCCGATTTAAAAGTTCATTTTACATAACAATAGGTTGCTAAACGCCGGATCATCACTCTGATACTGGCAATGGTGACCCATGCGACAGAACTGGCGATGGACCGTTCCCAATCCTTTCCCAATCCTTTGCCAATCTGCGACAGCGGCCAAACCAGCCTAAGGTGCGCTCAACGACCCATCTTATGCCGTTGGTATTTAGGGGCAAGACCTTAAAGCCCTTGGCTGTGTCTGACCGTTTGATGATTTCCATGGTCCAGTCGCCATGTGCCTTCAAGACTGCCCGCAATATCTCACCAGCATAGCCACCATCAGCAAAAACATGACGTAGCCATGGGAAGCACATGGGAAGCGCATGGGAAGCGATCCCGGATTGCCTTGAGCACGTCAGGAGCACCATCCCTATCCTGAATATCAGCGGCATGGATGACAACATGCAGCATCAAGCCAAGGGTGTTGGTAATGATATGACGCTTGATATGGC